>JACRKB010000248.1 GCA_016235545.1 Verrucomicrobiota bacterium
AGATTCGTTTCTCGGTCTTCAGCCTCTCCTGCCCTCCAGCCCTCCTTATGAAAATCCCCTCCCTTGCCCCTCCTCGCTCTCCTCGGCTAGCGTCCACCCGTGTCGCGACTGCCCTTCGAGCTGCTGCTGGCGCTGCGTTACCTGCGGCCCAAGCGCACGTTCGTCTCCGTCATCACGCTCATCTCCGTCATCGGCGTGATGCTGGGCGTGGCGGTGCTCATCATCGTCATCAGCGTGATGAGCGGCTTCGACCGCCAGCTCCGCGAGAAACTTCTCGGCTTCAACGCCCACCTGCGCGTCATCCAGCCCGGCGAGCTGCTCGCCAACCGCGACGAAATCATGGCCCGCATCATGGCCAACCCGCGCGTCAAGGGCGTCGCGCCCTTCGTGCAGGGCAAGGTGTTGTTGGAGACGCAGCCGCCCGCCGGCGGTTCCCTGGTGGACGCGCCGGTGTTGCGCGGAGTGGACGCGCAGCGCGAAGGCGGCGTGAGCGATTTGCCCAGGAGCATCAAGGAAGGCGAGTTCAACCTGCGCGGCAACGGCCTCGTTATCGGCCGCGAGCTGGCGAACAACCTCGGCCTGCGCGTCGGCGACCGTGTCTCGATCTATTCCCCGGCGAACTTGAAGAAGATGAAGGACGCGCGCCGCAGCGGGAAGGAAGAGGCGGTGATGGCCGACGAATACACGGTGAAGGGCATCTTCGACGTGGGCTACTACGAGTTCAACGCGAACGTCGTCGTCACCTCGCTCGCCAACGCGCAGGACCTCTACGAGCTGCAGGACAGCGTCCACGGCCTGCAAATCACACTGCACGACTCCGCCCAGGCGGACGCCGCGCAGGCCGAGCTGTCGCGCGCGCTGGGCCTCAACTACGTCGTGCGCACCTGGAAGGACGACAACTCCGGCATCCTCAACGCGCTGCTGGTCGAGAAAAACGTCATGTTCTACCTGCTCTTCTTCATCATGATCGTCGCCGCGTTCGGCATCACCAGCGCTCAGATCACCTTCGTCGTGCAGAAGACGCGTGAGATCGGCGTGCTCAAGGCGCTCGGCGCGACCAACGCGCAGGTGCGCTGGCTCTTCCTCAGCCAGAGCCTCACCGTCGGCGTGCTCGGCGTGATCGCGGGCTTTGGCCTCGGCCTGCTGGCACTGCACTACCGCAAAAACTTACTAGACTTCATTAACCGCGTGACGGGCTTCTAGATGTTCCCGAAGACCATCTACGCCTTCGACCGCCTGCCCGCGCTCATCGTGCCCGGCGACCTCGCGATCATCTGCGGCGGGTCGCTGATCATCTGCCTGCTGGCCGGCCTGCTGCCGGCGTGGAACGCGGGCCGGCTGCAACCTGTGGAGGCTCTGAGGAATGAGTGAGGGGATTAAGAGCAAGATTACGATTAAGATTAAGAACCGAATGCGCTCCCCCGCCTCCTGCCCCTCTTAATCGTAATCTTACTCGTAATCTTAATCCTCCCCATGTCCCCACCCTTGCTCCGCGCCACCGGTCTCCGCAAGACCTACCGCATCGGCTCGCGCCTCGTAGAGGTCTTGCGCGGCGTGGACCTGACTGTGGACGCCGGCGAGTTCGTCGCGTTGCGCGGCGCTTCCGGCGCTGGCAAGAGCACGCTGCTGCACCTGCTCGGCGGATTGGACCGGCCCAACCACGGCGAAATCCAGTTCCGCAGCCAAAGCCTCGCCGCGCTCACCGACGGCGAACTCGCGAAACTCCGCGTCGCCCACGTCGGCCACATCTTCCAAGCCTACCATCTCCTGCCGGAACTCGATGCGTTGGAAAACGTCGCCCTCCCCGCGCGCATCGCGCGACTCGATGCCTCGGAGGCCGAGCGGCGCGCGCGCGAGCTGCTGCGGCGCGTCGGCTTGGAGCACCGGCTGGAGCATCGCCCGACGGAACTTTCCGGCGGCGAGCAGCAGCGCGTGGCCATCGCCCGCGCGCTGGTCAACCAGCCCGCGCTCATCCTCGCCGACGAGCCGACAGGCAACCTCGACTCCCACACTGGCGAGGAAATACTGGGCCTCCTCTGCGAACTCCGCACCGAGCGCAACGCCACGCTCGTCATTGCCACGCACGACTCCCGCGTCGCCACGCGTGCGCCGCGCGTGGTGGAGCTGGTGGACGGGTCATTGAAGTAGCGGCGCGCGCTTTCAGAGGAAGCAGCCGATTAAGGGAAAAGGAAAAAGGAAAAAGGAAAAAGTGCCGATTGTGCGTCGTCCCACTTTTGTCTTTTCTGTTCCCTCCGACCCAAGCGTGAGCCGGGATTTGCCCATTGACCACACGCGGTCGTCTCGGCGTAACTCGCCGCCATGCACAGGCTCGCCGTTCTGCTCATAGCTGCCCTCGCCGCCGCTGGTTGCGCCGGCACGCGGGAGGGAAAGGCGGGCGCCCCCAAGTCCCCACCTGCCGAAAAGGGCAGACCCTCGACTCAGGCCAAACCGGCCAGCGGCCAGCCCAACCTCGCACCCGTCATCGAGCCTGTGTCGGCGTTCTCCGGGAAAGTCGTGCTCGTCAACGCGCCGCTCAAATACGTCGTGGTGGAAGGTGTCATCGGCCGCCTGCCCCCCGTGGAGCAGTCGCTCATCATCTATCGCGACGGTCAGAAAGTCGGCGCGGCCGTGGTGTCCGCTCAGGTGCGCGGAGCAAACTTCGCGGCGGACCTCACGCAAGGCGAGGCGCGCGTGGGCGACACGGTGCGGAGTGATTGAACCTCGTAGCCGCCGAGGTGAGGAGGCGGAGGGGGGAAGTATTCAGTAAGCAGTGTTCAGTGTTCAGTCCGAAACGATTCTTTAGCCACGGATGGAACACGGACGAAACACGGATGGGGACGAGGAAAAAGCAACATGCCAAGGAGACGAACACGCACACCAAACGGTGGTGGCGAACCTGGCAGGCATCCTAAACCCGAACTCCGAAATGGAATGGCCGCGAAAGGGCGCAAAGAGCGCAAAGCGAAGTTTCTAGAAGGAGAAAGGGGCGGTTGGAAATGGTCCAAGCTCCAGTCAGCGCAAACTCGGCCCCTTTGCGGTCTTTGCGCCCTTTCGCGGCTGAACTTCGGAATTCGGGCTAAAAACAGGCGCCTGCTGTTCCGTGTTCCATCCGTGGCTCAACTGCATTGTTCCGGTTCAGTGTTCAGTCCGAACTCGCATCGTGACCTTTTCTGCCAGTCACGTCTGAACGCCGCCACACTTTCAACTTTCAACCTTCAACTCTCAACTCGGGCCCCCGGCACGGCTCACACCCGCCACTTCAGGTCCGTCTTCTTCCCATGCGCCGGGTGCTGCTCGTTGTGCGCGCGGAGTTCGAGCGTCGCGCTGCCGGACTTGAGCTGGCAATCCACCCAACCGGTGGGTTGGTCCTTCGCGAATGCGTAGGCGACGGCGGGGAGATTGACGAGGTGCAGGCCGTCCTGGGTCTTCAGCTCCCATTTGTGGGAGTGGCCGTAGAAGAGCGCCTTCACCTGCTTGCGCGGGAGCAGCACCTCGAAGAGTTCGTTCGTATCGAGGAGCGCGCTGTTCGGCTTGGTCGGGTCGAGGTGGACGTTGTGGTGGACCATCACGAGCGCGGGCTTGTCCTTGTGCTCATCGAGGGCCTTGGCCAGCCAGTCGCGCTGGGCCTGCTCCAGTTTGCCGGGCGCTTTGTCCACGATGTCGAGCGAGTCGAGGAGGAACCAGTTCGCGTGCGCGGACTTGATGACGGAGATGTGCTTGCTCTGCACGGGACGCGCGGCGTCGCTGGCGACGTTGAGGGCCTTCCAAAAGTTCGCGCGGTCGTCGTGGTTGCCGAGGGTCATGTGCAACGTCAGCCCGGCCTCGGTGAGCGGCTTCACGAGCGAGGTGAACGTGGCGTATTCGTCCACGAAGCCGGCCTTTAGCGCGCAGTCGCCATTGATGAACACGGCAGCGGGCGCGGTCTTGAGCGCGGTGACTTCCTTCACGACCGCGCGGAGGTGGTCGGCCATGTTCGTCTCGCGGGCGACGGACTCCGGCTTCGGTCCGATGTGCGTGTCCGAGAGCAGCGCCCAGCGGGAGGACGCGCCGGCCTCGGCGGCGAACAGTTCGCGCGAGGCGAGGAGACCCGCACCGGCGAGCGCGGCGCGGCGGAGGAATTCACGGCGGGGAGTGAGGTGGAGGGGCATGGGAAAGTGATTAGTAATTAGTGATTGGTATCAGGTCGAGGGTAGCCACCAATGACGGCGATGCACAAGCACCCAAGTCCAGCGAGACCTGCCAGCAAGATGAAAGGCGGTGGCACATCCTCAAGGCCCGATGCACCGAGCTTGGTCAGATGCCGAGCCACCCCAAAGCTGCCGGCTCCCAACATCAGGCAGAGCAGTCTTGAAAACATCGTTGCCCGCGCCCATCTCATTCGTTGTTCCTCATCGTTGATGCCTCACGACTCCAAGCTGAACGACCGCGAGCGCGGCGCGGCGGAGGAAAGTGCGGCGGGGAGTGAGGGGAGGGGCATGGGGAGGAGTGGTTAGTGGTTAGCTCAGTAATCCAGAACAAGCATCGCTGTCTCAGCATAGTCACTCCAAAACAAGTATGCGGGCTTACTGCTGACCTGACCGACGTAACACGTCATGTAGTCTTTGGGAACAATCGGTGGCAGGTGCATCGCCTTCAAATATTCCTGTGGTATGGGAATTTCGCGCCAGCCCTTGGAAGCTGTCCGTCTGCGGAACTCGCTGCGGGGAAGCTTGGCTGCCGCCCGAAGTTGTCTCAACTCACCCTTATCCGTAAACCAACCGGTCGTCGGCCCGTCCAACCTGAGCTGAGTTGGTAGAGGTTGGCCGAAAGTGGCAACAAACGCAGCGACAGCGTCCTCTCCCAATTTCAATGCTTCATCGGTCGTCGGCTCCATCTTCGGAAGCATCCCCAGCACTTCCGGGTCGATGGGGCGTCGTATCTGCTGGGTCTGACAACCACAGAGTATCAGTAGGACAAAGAATCGAGCAATGACGAGTCTCATGGTGGTGATGGTGTCGAGCGACCTAACATTGTGATTGGCGACTGGATTGTCGTTAAACAGGGTTGCCCAGCAAGGAGGCGAGACCCGCATCATCACTCACGCGCGCAGCCCGAGGCCCAGCACTTCCCGGCAGTGCTTGATGCTGCGCTCGACTTCGCCGCGCTGGTATTCCTGCTCGGCCGTGTTGCGGTCCGCGCCCGCCAGAGCCTTGAACGGCTCGATTCGCTTTCCGCGCTTCGCGAGCGCGATGAAGCGGGCGAGGTCGCTGGCCTTGGCCTTGGGGAAGGTTTTCCAAATGTCCTGCTTCCAGATGGGGAACTCGCGCGCGAAGCCGGAGATGGTCTCGATGTGGACGGCCACGCCGGGGCAGCGCTTCTCGAACACGTCGAAGAACGCGGGCAGGTCCAGGCAGCCCTCGCCCATCGCGGTCCATTGCACGGTCACGCCGTTGGCGGACTCCCAGACCATGTCGTCGCGCAGGCTGGTGGTGAGGACGTAGGGCGCGAGCAGTTCGAGGCTGGCGAGCGGGTCTTCGAGCGTCCAGGCGGCGTTGCCGGAGTCGAAGTTCACGCCCACGTAATCTTTGCCGGCGGCCTCGACGAGTTGTTGCAGCTCCCACGCCTGCATGTCGCCGGCGTGGTTCTCGACGGCGACCTTCACACCCGCGTCCACGGCGCGGCTGCGCTGGGACTTGAGCACCTTCACCGTGTCGGCGATGCGCGCCTCGATGCCGTCTTCGGTGCTGCGGTCCTCCTGCCCGCCGAGGATTACGCGAAAGGCCTTCGAACCAATCGCCTTGCTCATGCGGAGGCCCAGCGCTAGGTGCTCCTCGGCTGTGCCCCAGTCTTTTTTGAAGCGCTTCGCCGTCGGGCAAATGCTCCACGAGCCAAGCTCGATGGTGACGCCCTTCCCGGCGGCGTATTTGCGGACCTCGGCGAGCGAGGCGTCGTCGTGCTTGCCTTCGAGCGGGCCGAAGTCGGTGATGAAGAGCGAGTCGCAGCCGAGCTTCTCGGAGTAATCAATGAGCTGGCGGGCGTTCCACTTCATGGCGCGCACGGCGAAGTTGTCGAAGCCGAGCTTGTGGTTGCGCCGGCGCGGCGCGGCGGCGGAAGCAGGCAGGGCGGCCAGCGTGGCGGCACTGGCAGCGGTGCGGAGGAAGTCACGGCGGGAGAAAGATTGGGCGTTCATGGTGTGGAGCTTGGCAAAGGTTTCCAAGCCTGCCAAGCGCGGTGAGGTGGCAGCGGAGGTCAGGGGGCAGAGGTCAGCGGTCGGCAGGCGCGCCATGAACGTGGCCGACGGCTTCTCGCTCCTGACTCACTCCTTCTGCACTCCCTCTGGCAATAAACCTTGTTCCACCATTAGCAGTGTGTTACCCACCTTCAGCGTCTATTTGCAGTGTAGAGGCGTTATTATGCGTTGCACCAAGTGCGGCTGTCTGGACGACAAAGTGATTGATTCCCGAGGGTCGCGGGAAGGTTCCACCATCCGCCGTCGGCGCGAGTGCCTCAAGTGCGCCCACCGCTTCACCACCTACGAGAAGATTGAGCACGCCGGCCTCATGGTCGTGAAGCGCGATGGCAGGCGCGAGGAGTTCACCAAGGAGAAACTGCTCGGCAGCCTCAAGGCCGCATGCGCCAAGCGCCCCGTGCCCGCCGCAGAGATCGAGGCGCTCGCCGAGAGCATCACCGACCGCGTCACCGACGAGTTCGACTCCGAGGTGCCGAGCAAGGCGCTGGGCGAGCTGGTCATGGCCCGTCTGCGTGAGCTGGACAAGGTCGCCTACGTCCGTTACGCGAGCATCTACCGGCGCTTCGAGGAGGCGGAGGATTTCCTCGACGCGCTCAAACAAGTGGAGGGCAAAAGTGATACAGCTACATTCCCATTGCCTGGTATTTGAGACCGCCAACGGCGAGCACATCCCATGCTCCGTCGAGGATGTGAGCGTCGAGGTCATCGGCGAGGCGGTGGACCAGATCGACCACGAGGTCATCCGGCACGCCGCAGCCGCCGTGCTCCACTACTTCAAGGTCGAGCGGAAGCAAACCATCGTGACTATCGCGGAGTTCACGGCCGCATTGGAAGAAGTCCTGCGCGGCCTCGGCCTCATCGTCACCAGCACGGAACAAAAACCAGCGCCCGCGCTTGCCGGACCCGTGGCGCAGGCGAGCCTGGACGACCTCGCGGCGGAAACGGGCGACGGCGGGGAGCTGCTCTTCTTCCCGCGCCTGCGCGAGGAGATGCGCCAGCAGCTCAGCCAGTCCCCGCGCCTGGTGCGCTTCAACGGCCTGCACGACTGCGTGAAGCGGCTCGTGGGCGCGCGCCGCTGGTGCGGCCGCTGCCGCGCGATGAGCGACCAGATTGTGGGCTACCTCCGCCAATGCCTCGATGAGAACCACCGGGCCGACTGCGCGCTGGTGGTGAGTTAGCCAGCCCAAGCTCCCCCGGAAGAAAGTTTGCGCTTCCGAAGTCCCCTCCATGATTCTCCGAGCCCCATGATTTCCAAGCTGCCAGGTTGGGTGTGGTTCGGCGCGGCGGTCTTGTCGTTTATCGCGGGCATCGTCAACGCCGTGGGCTTTCTAGGATTTCAGCATCAGGGAGTCACGCACCTGACAGGGACCACCACGCTCACGGGCATTGCGCTGGCCCAGCAGGACTTCAAGGGAGCGTTGCACTTGCTCGCGATTGCCATCTCGTTTTTGTTGGGGGCGACAGTCAGCGGCTTCATCATTCAGGGCAGCACACTCAAGCTGGGCCGGCGGTATGGAGTCGCCCTGCTCATCGAGTCCGGCCTGCTGCTGGCGGCGGTGCCACTGCTCGAGCACAGCAACCTCATGGGGGATTACCTGGCCTCCAGCGCGTGCGGGCTTCAAAACGCGATGGCCAGCACCTACAGCGGGGCCGTGCTCCGCACCACGCACGTCTCCGGGGTGTTCACGGACCTTGGCATCTTTTTCGGTCATCTGCTGCGCGGGATGAAAGAAGACTGGCAGCGGTTCCGGCTGTGGTTGGTCCTGCTCGGCTCGTTCTTGATCGGAGGCGTCGTGGGAGCGGGGATGTTTTCCAAGTGCAGCTACGCCACCCTGTATCTTCCCGCGGCACTCACGGGCTTGGTGGGGCTTGCCTACAGCGTCTATCGGCATTACGAACTAAACCGCGCGGATCACCAGCCACCGGACACCGACCCATGAGCAAAACCCTCTTTGAACGCATCGCCGCGAAGGAGATTCCGGCGAACCTGGTTTACGAAGACGAGCACGTCATCGCCTTCCGCGATCTCCACCCGCATGCGCCCACGCACATCCTCTCATCGTGCCGCGCGATGAGCGACCAGATTGTGGGCTACCTCCGCCAGTGCCTCGACGAGAACCATCGGGCGGACTGCGCGCTGGTCGTAAGTTGAGAGTGGGCAGTGAGACGAATGGTAGCTTGCGCGCTCTTTGCTGCGCAGTAGGCTCACGACGACTCAACGCCAAACACCATGAACACCATTGACACCGTCTGCCGGAGATTGCGCGACATCGGCATTTTTCTATTGGGGGTTGCCGCCGTCACTTTGACTATCCACTACATCTACGACTATGCGTATTCACCCACACGGCAGGCTGAACGGCTGGGAATGCGTTTTGCCACTGAGAGCTTCGAGAAAGCCCTCGCCGAGCGCAGCAAGAAGTAGCGCTCCGACCGACCGTAGATCGTCCCATGAGCAAAACCCTCTTTGAACGCATCGCCGCGAAGGAGATTCCGGCGAACCTGGTTTACGAAGACGAGCACGTCATCGCCTTCCGCGACCTCCACCCGCAGGCGCCCACGCACATCCTCATCGTGCCGCGCAAGCCCATCCCCCGCATCGCCGAGGCCACGCCCGCCGACCACGCGGTGCTGGGCCACCTGTTGCTGAAGGCGGCGGAAGTCGCCGCGAAGGTTGGTCTCTCGAACGGCTACCGCCTCGTCATCAACAACGGTCCCGACGGCGGCGAATCCGTCCCGCACCTCCACTGCCACATCCTCGGCGGCCGCGCGATGAGCTGGCCACCGGGGTGATTGTGGAGTCGTCGCGGAAGGGAGGGGGAAAGTAATCAGTGTTCAGTGTTCAGCCTGGATTCCGCAGTTGAACCTCTCGCAAAGGGCGCAAAGGGCGCAAAGGAAAAGACTTTTGAAACCGCGACCACTCACCCGTTGGGGATGAAGGCTGCCGGCACCTGAATTTGGAAAAAAAGCCCTTCGGCGTTGCGTCCTTCGCGTCCTTCGCGTGAACCAACTGCGGTTTTAGGTTCAGTTGGGTGGAGATTTTCCCTCCGCCGACTGAACACTGAACACTGCTTACTGAACACTTTTCCGCTCCACCTCACGGATTCTCCCGGAGCCAGAAGCGGATGGCCGTGGCCTGCGGGTGCTGCGGGCGGAGGTCCAGCACGCGGAGGTAGTGCGCGCGGGCCTTCGCGGGCTGGTTGAAGTTTTGGGAGTGGAGGTTGGCCAGGACGAAGTGCGCGCTCGCGTCGTCAGGACTGCTCATCAGCAATTTTTCCAGCTCGGTGGCGGCATCGCGCAGGTAGCCGCCGCGCTGGAGCGCGAGGGCGAAGTTGAACCTCGCGCTGGCAGAGGCCGGCTCCAGCGCCAGCGCGGTCTCGTAGGCGGCGGTGGACTTGAGGAGGTCGCCCATCTGCGCGGCGACGATGCCGAGGTTGTGATACGCCTCGAAGAACGCGCCGTCCGCTCGGATGGCGCGCTGATAGGCGGCGACAGCGTCGCTGTTCTTGCCGTTGCGCTGCATGGAGAGGCCCAGCGCGAAATGCGCCTGCGCGTCGGCGCGCGCGCCGGGTGTCGGCGCATCCGGCGCGAGATAGGAGTAGCGCGGGCCGGACCAGCGCGGCGCGAGGTTGTCGGCGACGGGTGGTGGCGCGGGCTGGGTGGCAGGTGCTGGCGCGGGCGCGGGCGCGGGCGCGGGCAGGGGCAGGGGCTTGGGCGGGACGGCGGACGGCGGCTCGACCTTCACGATGGAAGCGACGACGACGGGCTTGGCGGGGGCAGGCTCGGGCGCTTTTGTGGGGATGACAGTCTCCGTCGGCGCAGGGGCCGGCTTCGGCAGGGGCGGCGGCAGCGCGGGCTTTGGCGCGAGCACGATGGCGGGGGGCGCGTTCGTGGGCGGAGCGGGGAGGAGCTTGGGCGCGGGTGGCCTGTGCGAGAGTTCCGATTCCAAG
>JACRKB010000246.1 GCA_016235545.1 Verrucomicrobiota bacterium
CGCCCACGTCCGCCGCAAGCTGCTTCTCGTTGGCTTTGAGCTGCCGCAGCGGCTGCGGACGTGGGCGTTCGCGCTCCTGGCGTCGCTCGCCACACTGCTTCCGCTTTCCGCTGCGACCCCGGCGCTGGTCCACAGCGCAGCGGTTGCGGGCGGCCGGCAGACAGCCGGCACAGCCGTCGTGAACTCCGCCATTGGCGGCATCGGCGGGAACGCGAGCGTGACAACCTTCGCCGTGCGCCACGGCTTCGCCGGCCAACTCACCGACTTGCAGAGCATCGCCGTGAGCGCGTCGCCGACGACCGTGAACGAAGGCTCCACACGGCAGCTCGCGGCGACGGCCACGTTCACCGACAGCACGGTGCTGCCGCTGGCTTCAACTACGCCGACGTGGAGTGTCAGCAGCGGCGCGCTGACGGCGGTGGGCTCCTCCGGCCTCGCGACGGCGGCGACGGTTTATCAGGACACGAACGGAGTCGCGCGGGCGGATTACCTCGGCCAGTTCGGCACGCTGACTTTGTCCGTGCTGAATGTGAACACGGATGACTTCAGCACCTACGCGGGCGACAGCATTGACGACGCGTGGCAGGTGCAGCACTTCGGCCTCGGCAGCGCCAGCGCTGCCGCGACCGCCGATCCGGACGGTGATGGGCAGAATAACTTGCTGGAGTATCTCGCGGGCACGATGCCGACGAGCAGTGCGTCGGTGTTCGGGTTGAGCATCAGCGCCATCGGCACGACACAGCGCACGGTGAGCTTCTCGCCAGTCACGGCGGGCCGCAGCTACACGGTGGAATACGCCACGAGCCTCACGACGCGGAACTTCGCCACTCTCACAGGGACGCCCGTGGACAACTCCGGGACGCGCTCGCTGACGGACACGAGCACTGCGAACGCGGCGCGGTTCTATCGCGTGCGGATATCGCTGCCGTAGTCGCACGCTTCACCCCGCGCGTCGGGAGACTTGCTTCAGTTCGTAACCTGAAGGCTGCGACTACGAGGTGAGCTTCGATGCCACTTGTTCGGCGGTGATGCCGTCGAGGCAAAAGACTTTGTGCCGCGAGGTCTGGCCGCGCACGAGCGTGACTGAGCGACGCGGCAGGCCGAGAGTTTCGGCGAGGAACTCCACGACCGCCTGGTTCGCAGCCGAGTCCACCGGCGGCGCGGTGACGGCGACTTTCAACTCATCGCCATGCAGCCCGCCGATTTGGTTCCGGCTGGCGCGCGGCTGGACTTTGACGGAGAGGAAGACGCCGTCGGGCAGCGCTCGGAGATAAGGCGGGTGGCTCATTGCATGGCTTGCTCCGCGTTTCGTGTTCCGTGCCGCGCTCAACCCGCAACCGCATCAACTCAGCAGCCGTTCCCGCGCGGCGACGACGCGGGCGATGGCCGCCTCCACGCCACGGGCACACGCTGTCAGGTGGCCCATCTTGCGGCCGTTGCGCGCCTCTGCCTTGCCGTAGAGGTGGAGTTTCACGTGCGGGTCGGAGAGGGCGGCGGCCCAGTTTGGCTCGCCCTTTTCCCACAGGTGGCCAAGCAGGTTCGCCATCGCTGCGGGCTGGCGCAACGCGGTGGAGCCGAGCGGCAGGCAGCACACGGCGCGGACTTGCTGCTCGAACTGGCTCGTCACGCACGCGTCCAGCGTGAGGTGGCCGCTGTTGTGCGTGCGCGGGGCGAGTTCGTTGACGAGCAGTTTGCCGCTCTTGGTCACGAACAGCTCCACGGTCAGCAGGCCGACGACGCCGAGCTTTTCCAGGATGCCAGCCGCGAGGTCCACCGCTTCTTTCGCGAGCGCCGGGCCGATGGCGGCGGGCGCGAAAGTCACGTCGAGGATGTGGTTGGCGTGGCGGTTCTCGAAGACGGGGAACGCGGCGAACTGACCGTCCGCCGTGCGCGCGGCGACGACGGAGATTTCCTTCTCGAAGTCCACGAAGGCCTCGTAGATGCCGACCGCGCCGCCGAGGTTCGCATAGACCTGCGCGGGGTCGGACTGCGCATAAACCTTTTGCTGGCCCTTGCCGTCGTAGCCGAAGCTCGCGGTCTTGAGCACGGCGGGCAGGCCGAGGTCGCGCGCGGCGGCGTGGAGATCGGCGTAAGTCCGCACCTCTCGGAACGGCGTGGTGGGAAATCCGTTGTCGCGAAGGAAGGTTTTCTCTCGCAGCCGCTCTTGCGTGATGTGCAGCACGCTGCCGGCGGGGCGGACAATCGTGTGACGCGCGGCGACCTCGGATGCGAGGGAGGGGACGTTCTCGAACTCGAAGGTGAGCACGCTCACGCGTTGCGCGAAGTCGGCAAGCCGCTCTTCATCGAGGTAATCTCCGACCGCTTCAACGTCCGCGACTTGTCCGGCGGGCGTGTCCGTGTCCGGCGAATAGACCGCGACGCGATAGCCAAGCTGGCGCGCGGCGATGGCCAGCATCCGCCCAAGCTGGCCGCTGCCAAGGATGCCGAGGGTCGAGCCGGGAAGGATGGGGAAGTTCACGCGCGCGGGCGAAAGTCAGGCGGCTGGTTTCGGCGGCAGCGTGTGGTTGTCCCGCACCTTCCTCGTCTGCTCCGCGCGGAACTGGTCGTAGGCCTTGCGGAACTTCGCGTGCTTGCTGCCGAGCATCGCGGTGGCCAGCAGCGCGGCGTTGATGGCCCCGGGCTTGCCGATGGCGAGCGCGCCCACGGGAATTCCGCCGGGCATCTGGACGATGGAGAGCAACGAGTCGAGGCCGTTGAGCGACTTGGATTGCACGGGCACGCCGAGGACGGGCAAGGAAGTTTTCGCCGCCGTCATGCCGGGCAGGTGCGCCGCGCCGCCTGCGCCGGCGATGATGACCTCCAGTCCGCGCGCCGCCGCCGTCTCCGCATACTCGAACATCCGGTCCGGCGTGCGGTGCGCGGAGACCACCTCGGCTTCGTAAGGCACACCGAGCGCGTCGAGCTGCGCGGCGGCGTGCTGCATCGTCTCCCAGTCGGACTGGCTGCCCATGATAATGCCGACGAGAGGTTTGGCTGGTTTGCGCTGGCGGGCCATAGCGACGGGATTGAAGCGGAGCCGGACGGGTTTGGCAATCGCCGCGCCCACCGCCCAATCCCCGCCTTGCCAAACGGCCCTAAACATCCCACGCTCTGCCCAAGCATGAAGACAACCTCGGCGCTCCTCTGGATGGCACTGACCCTCACAGCCGTGACCGCGCGGGCGGACTACTGGCACGTGCCGCCGCGCGGCAACACGCTCCAGCTTGAATACGAGGCGGGTGCGGCCTACCTCGCCGGCTCTCGCCTTTCGCTGGGCAGCACGCGCCTGGGCAACATCGAGTCCGCTCACACCCACCTCGTCGCAGGCGTCGCCGTGCGCGCCTCGGACGACTTCACCTTTCGTGTCGCCGCAGAATACCGCCGCAACGACTTCGAGGTCGGTCCCGGCGTCCCAATCCCCAACGTGCTCGGAAACGTGGGCCTGCAACTCACCGGCAACTGGGCGCTGCGCAACAATCTCTCCCTCTGGCTCAACGCCCGGCCCGGCATTTACAGCGACTTCCGCGACCTCGGGTTCAGCGACTTGAACGTTCCTTTCAACGTCGTGCTCGCGTGGCAGAGGGACGAGGATCTCATGTGGCTGCTCGGCGTCTATGTGGATTTGCGCGCCGAGTTTCCCGTGTTCGGCGGCCCCGGCGTGCGCTGGCGCTTCGCGGACTACTGGACCCTTAACCTCGTCATGCCACGGCCCCGCCTCGAATTCCAGGCCACCGACGACCTCCTCCTCTACGGCGGCGCCGAGTGGCGGCAGGTCTCCTACCGCGTCGCCCGCGACCTCGGCACCAAGGCCGGAAACCCATCCCTCAACAACCAGATGCTCGACTACCGCGAACTCCGCCTCGGCGTCGGCCTCAACTACAGCTTCAACCGGCACTTCAACCTCGGCCTCGAAGGCGGCTACGCCCCGGAGCGCCGATTCCACTACTACAGCGCCAAAACCCAGCTCACCGACAACGGCTCGGGCTACGTCGCGGCAACTCTCAACGGCAGGTTTTAGCAGGTCGCAGGTCGAGGTCCCGGCGTGAGCTGCTTCAAAGCAGCGAGCCTTGTTCTGGCTTCTGCGATCTCGGTTCTTCCTTGAGCAGCGCCAGAAAATCGGCTTCCTCCAGAATCAAGACCTTCAGCTCAAGCGCCTTTGCCTTCTTGCTTCCCGCGTCCGCGCCGCAGACCAAGTAGTGTGTTTTCGAGCTGACTGAGCTGGCCACATTCCCGCCAAGCGCACGAATCCTGGCCCCGGCCTCGTCGCGTCCCATGCTCGCCAGCGTGCCGGTGATGACGAAGGTCTTGCCCGCGAACGGCGCATCCGCCGCCTTCCCCTGCTCTCCAGCCGGGTTGATGCCCAGCGCGCGGAACCGCCCCAGATTGTCCTGCCCCACTTCACCCGCGAACCAGCCCAGGCACGCCTGCGCCGCCACCGGGCCGACCACCACAACCGCGTCCATGTCAGTCGCGCCCTTCTTCTTCGCAGGCGATGCGAAGCCGCTTGAGATGAGTTTCGCGCCCGTCGCGTTCGCCTGTGCGAGCAGCTCAGTCTGCCGCGCAGCGAGCTGCTGCTTCTCCAATTCAGACTTGTCCTTGTTCGCGCGCGCGCGCGGGCTGGCGGCCTCGGCGGCTTCGCGGAGGCGATGAAGCTCCACCACGTCGCGCAACAGCGCAGACTGCGGAACGGCCTCAAGGTCCGAGTGGAATTTCGCCAGGTCGCGCGCCGTCTCCTCACCGATCTCGGGGATCGCCAGCGCATGCAGCCAGCGGGAGAGCGGCAACGTGCGCGAGCGCTGGACGGCCTCGATGAGTTTGGCCGCGTTCTTCTCGCCGAAGACGCGCGGCTCCTCGTCGGTGCCGAGGTTAAGCGCGCCGAGCTCAGCAAGCTTGAGGTTGAAGACATCCAGGGGCTCAGTCACCAGCCCGCGCTCGATGAGCTTCTCGGCCACAATGCCGCCAAGCCCCTCGAGATCGAGCGCCTTGCGCTGCGCAAAGTATTCCAGCCGCCGCGTCTTCTGCGCCGGACAGCCCGCGACATTCTGGCAACGCCACGCGACTTCCTCGACGAAGTCTTCTTCCTCCCTCTCCCCCAGCGGGGGAGAGGGCCGGGGTGAGGGGGCGCTTGGACCCGTGGCATCCTTCTCGCCGAGGCCGAGCGGCAGCTCGGCCCTACCAGATTTGATTTTGTCCTTCGCAATCGGCCCGCCGCACGCCGGGCACTTGCCGCCGACGTGTTTGAACAAATCAAACTCCTCCGCGCCCGCCGGGCGCTTCGTCTTCATCACCTCGAAGACCTCGGGAATCACCATGCCGGCCTTGCGGATGACGACGGTGTCGCCGATGCGGATGTCCTTGCGACGGATCTCGTCCTCGTTGTGCAACGTGGCGCGCGCGACGGTCGAGCCTTGCACGAAAACCGGCTCCAGCTCCGCCACCGGCGTGAGCACGCCTGTGCGGCCCACCTGCACCGTGATGGCGCGCAGCACCGTCTCGGCGGGCGTGATCCACGGGATGGGCTTGTGGACGATGGCGTAGCCGGGCGCGCGGCTCTTGAACGGAATGCGCGCGCAGTCGGCGAGGTCGTTGACCTTCAGCACCACGCCATCAATCTCGTAGGGCATCCGCGTGCGCAGGTCGCGGACCTCGTCGTAGTCGCAGACCACCTGCTCGCGGTAATGACGCAGCACTTCCTCGATGCCATCGCACACCCACCACGCGGACTGCACCGGCAGGCCGAACTCGCGGAGCTTCGCCAGCATCTCGGCGTGCGATGCGAACTCAATCCCATCGCACACGCCCACCGCGTAAAACACCGCGCGCACTGGACGCTGCGCCACAATGCGCGGGTCGAGCTGCTTCAACGTGCCGCTCGTGGCGTTGCGTGCATTGGGCAACTGAGCCTCGCCTGCAGCGGCGAGCTTGGCGTTGAGCGCCTCGAATTCCTTCGTGGCCATATAAGCCTCGCCGCGCACTTCGAGCAGCGCGGGCGGGTGCTTCGTGTCGAGTTGGAGCGGAATCGAGCGGACGGTGCGGAGGTTTGTTGTGATGTCGTCGCCCTGCCGGCCATCGCCGCGCGTCGCGCCAAGCACGAGCTTCCCGTCGCGGTAGTGGACGCTGACGGAGACGCCGTCCACCTTCGGCTCGAGGATGTAGCTGACACGCTCCCTGCCGAGCTGCTTGCGGATGGTGGCGTCGAACGCGCGGAACTCCTCCAGCGTGCGCTCGTCCTGCAACCGGTTGCGCCGCTCGCGATCCGGCTCCACGTCCTTCGTCGGCGAGTCGGATGCCTGGATTTTCTCCAGCGAGAGCATCGGCTGCTCGTGCGTGATGCGCTTGAAGCCCTCACTCGGCGCGCCACCCACGCGCTGGCTCGGCGAGTCCGGCGTGACGAGATCTGGAAACTCCTTCTCCAGCGCGAGCAACTCGGCGTAGAGCGCGTCGTATTCGCGGTCGGAAATCGCCGGTTTGGCCTCGACGTAGTAGGCGTGGTCGTGGCGGCGGAGTTCGTCGGCGAGGTGCGCGTGGCGGGACTTGGCTTGGGCGTGCGTCATGTCGGCGGACGGACGCAGTGTGCGATGAACGCAGCGTGAAAGCGAGCAGGAGAAGACGCGGCCTACTGCGCGAAAATCTGCTCCAGCTTGTCGGAAATCTGCCTGAGCCGCACCGCCGCCTCGATGCCCGCCGGACGCCACGCTGGCTCCGCGATGCCCCAGCCGCGGTAGCCGATGCCGTCCAACGCGCGCATGATGGCGGGCCAGTCGTTGTCGCCGGCGAGATACTCGACCTCGAAGCCCTTGCGCTTGCCCTCTGCCTCCATCTTCTTGCGACTGAATTCCTTGATGTGGAGCGTGGCGATACGCTTGCCGAGGATGCGAATCCACTGCTCCGGCCAGCCGAGGAACATCACGTTGCCGATGTCGAAGTGCCAGCCGACCGCCGTGCTCTTGAACTCGTCCACGTAGCGCGCCGCCTCCAGCGGGCTGAGATGAAAGTTGTTCCAGACGTTCTCGATGGCGAGCTTCACGCCCAGCTCCTCCGCGAGCGGCACGCACTCGCGGATGCCATTGAAGGTCCATTCCCAGTTTTGCTCGTAGGTGATTTTCTCCGTCACGCCGCCGGGCACGACGAGGATGGACCCCGCGCCGTAACGCTTCGCGTCACGCAGCGCCTGCTGGATGCCCTCGACGCCCTTGGCGCGCTGGTCGGGGCTGGGATTGGCGAGCATCCGCGAGTGCGCACCGCAGCTCACGCTCGCCACCGCGAGGCCCGTGGCATCACTTGCGCGAAGCACTTCCTCCTGGTCCATGTGGCTCGGCGGCTCGACGCCCTCGAAGCCGGCGGTCCTGAGCATTTTGAACTTCTCCAGCACCGGCAGCTCGCGCGCCGGAAAGGTGTTGAGCATGTATCCCTTCTTGAGCGGGCGCTTGCGGGCTGGCGGCTCCGCAGCCAGCAATCTCGAAGGAACAACCGCCGCACCGAGGCCCAGGCTGGCGGCGTGGAGAAACTGGCGGCGGGTGAACGGCGGCGGAATCATGCGCAACGTGACGAGTGGCACTGCGGAGGAATTCGCCTGCGGAAACGGCGCATCTCAGTTTCCTGCAACGCTGAGCCGTAACGATGAAATTGGGTTCGAGCGTTGGCCGGGCCAAAACTCGGCTGCAGGTTGCCGTCGAGAACAGCCAAGTCGGCCGTTCCACCCGGATCAAACTGCATCGCTCCCGCTGAGGCTTTTCCTGCCCTGCTCGTGGTCCGAATCCATGCGGCTGGCCGGGATCACAATGGAATCGCTCCGGTTTATCCCAGCGCGTTCTTTGCAGTTGCCGCCGCTTCACCCAATTCTCAAACTCCCCGCCATGAACACCGCACTTTCCCGCCTCCTCACCGTCGCGTCGCTCGCCGTCACCCTCGCCACCACGCGTGCCGGCAAGACCGACAAGACCCTCGACATCTACTGGGTGGATTCCGAGGGCGGCGGCTCCACGCTCATCGTCACGCCGGAGGGCGAGTCGGTGCTCATTGACACCGGCAACCCCGGCGGGCGCGACGCCAAGCGCATCCACAAGCTCGCCACCGAGGTCGCGGGCTTGAAGCGCATTGACCACGTCGTCATCACGCACTTCCACATCGACCACTTCGGCGGCGCGGCGGAACTCGCCGACCTAATGCCCATCGGCACGCTCTACGACAAGGGACTGACTGTGGAAAACCCTGACAACAATCCCAAGGACACCCGCTGGCCGCTCCTGAGCAAACCCTACCGCGAGGCGAAGGTGGAGAAGCGCGTCACCATCAAGGCCGGCGACCCCATCCCTCTCAAGCAACCCGCCGTCCCCGGCAACCCGAAGCTCGACCTCCGCGTCCTGTGCGCGAACCAAAAAGTAGTTTCCCCGCGCCCCGACCAGCGCCGCGAAAACCCGCTCGCTGCCAACGCCCAGCCCCAGCCCGAGGACAAGTCCGACAACGCCAACTCCGTTGTGCTGCTCCTGCAATACGGCAGCTTCCGCTTCTTCGACGGCGGTGACGCCACGCTCCGCACGGAGCAAGCCCTCGTCGTGCCTTACAACATCGTCGGCAAGGTGGACGTGTATCAGGTCAACCACCACGGCCTTGACGTGAGCAGCAATCCGCTCCTGGTCCAGTCCATCGAGCCGACCGTCGCCATCATGAACAACGGCCCGCGCAAGGGCACCATGCCCAAAGTTGTCGCCACCTTGCGCGACACCAAGAGCATCGCCGCTGTCTATCAGGTCCACGAAAACGTCCGCAACGAAGCCGACACGAACACCGCGAAGGACCTCATCGCCAACCCCGGCGACAAGGCTGACAAGTGCGAAGCCCACTTCATTAAGCTGAACGTCAACTCCAACGGCGAGAGCTACAGCGTCTCCGTCCCGAGCACCGGGCATTTGCGCGCGTTTCAGACGCGGAAGAAGTAGTCAGGGCAGGGAAAGTAATTAGTAGTTAGTAATTAGTGGGTGGAACGGGCATCGGCTCGGACTAAACACTAATTACTAATTACTTTTTCCACTCAGCGTTGAACCTTTCCTCCACTCCCGCATTCCACTCTGCAACGATGCCCGCCGTGGCCGAGCCGGAACAACCGCCCGTGTGCGCCGCCCGTCGCGGCGACCCCGGCGCGTGGGATGCCCTCCTGCGGCGGCATCAGTTGCCGCTGTATGCCTACGTCGCCGAACTCGTCCGCCACGACCAGACCGCGCTGGACATCGTGCAGGAGACGTTCATCGCCGCCGCGCGCCACCTCGCCAGTCTGCGCGACGACGCCAAGTTCAGCTCGTGGCTCTTCGGCATCGCCCGGCAGAAGTGCGCGCAGCACTGGCGCAAGCCCCCGCGCGACCACGAGCCAATCGAGGAACTCGCCGACGTGCTGCCCGACGACGCCGACGACCCGCGCGACTGGCTCATCCGCCGCGAGCGCGAGGAGGAATTCCTCGCCCGCCTCGCCGAGCTGCCCGAGCCGCAGCGCGAAGTCCTGCTCCTCCACTTCCTCGAAGACTTCTCCCTCGAAGAAATCGCCGACATCACCAGCGCGCTCGTCGGCACCGTCAAGTCGCGCCTGCACTACGCCAAGCGCGCACTGCGAAAACTGCTGGAGGAAGACAAGTCCTAGCCACGAAAGGGCGCAAGGGGCGCACAGATGAAAAGCCAGAGCCAATCGAGACACGTCGCGCATCTTGGACTGCGTCGGCAAAGCGCAGCGGCGACGGCGCTTTCCCTTCCCGCGGAGCGGCCCGTCATTCTGGCGGAGGGAAGCCGCTCTGCGGGACACCAAAGCGGCGTCGCGCTTCGCTTGCCGCCGCACTCCAAGACACTCCATGAAAACCCCGCGTGAACTCCTCCTGAAACGGCACGAAGCCGCGCTCCCCAAGCTCGACGCCCTCCGCACCCGTGCCGGCGACTTCCTGTCGCCATCACGCGCCTCTCAACTCTCAACCCTCACCTCTCAACCCGCCTCCCGCTGGGAACGACTCTTTGGCCCCAACCCGCTCGCGTGGGCCGGGCTGGCGGCGGTGTGGGTGGTGTTGCTCGCCGTCAACCGCAGCGGGACTGAGCCAGCGACTTCATCCGCGAGCCGCGCCAGCCAGCCGAGCGAGGCCGCCGTGGCGGAGATTGTCCGCGAGAACCGCCGGCAGATGGCCGAGCTGCTCAATCTCGACGAACCACAGGCCGCCCCGCCGCCCCGCAGTGAGCTGCATCCGAAACGCAGCCAGCGACGGGAAGAGTTCGCAGTCGTGTGATGCCTCGTGACCGACGGGCAGATTTTTTGCCACGGATGAAACACGGATTGAACACCGAAAAGGCCAAGCCCACCGCCTGACGAAATATTCCATCCGTGTTTCGTCCGTGTTCCATCCGTGGCTAAAACTGCATTTCCCACTATGAAAACCCTCTACTGGAAAACTCGCCCGCTGCGCCGCACACCAACCGGCGGACGCCGCATCCACTGGCCAGGGCTGGCGCTAAACCTCGCGCTCGCGCTCGCGCTGGCCGCCGTGCCGGTGTTCGGCTTCGTGCTCATTGACTTGAAGTTCAACGTCGCCGAAGCCCTGCCGCTCTTTGCGCTCGCGCTGCCGATTGTGCTCACGCTGGGAATCGCGCTGACGGCGCTGGGCTTCGGCTTCCGCCTGACCACACCGCTGGACTGCCTGCCCGGCGAGAACGGCGAGCCGCCTGCGCGGCGCACGACGCGCTGGTTCCACTGGGCGAACCTGCGCGCGGTGCTCTTCGGTGTGCTCGCCAGCATCACGGTGCTGCTGCTGGCCCGCACGCTGTCAGACTGGCAAGGCCGCCGCGCGTGGGAAGCGTATCGCGCCGAGGCGGAGAAGCGCGGCGTGGTGTTCGACTTGGAGAAGCTGATGCCACCGCCGGTGCCGGACGCGGAGAACTTCGCCGCCACGCCGCTGCTGCTGCGGTTTCAGTCTGGCACTAAGGAGTGGAGGGAAGCACGCGCCTCGACGAATTACAGTGAGCGGTTGGCAACCCCCATTCGAACCGAAGGGTCTGGAATTCCTCCGAAGCGGATACCAGCACACGCGGAGCAATGGCTCGCCGGCGAGCGCACTGACCTTCTGGCATGGCAGACCTACTATCAAACCTCGACGAACTGGCCAAAGTGGCCTCAACCACGTTCGCCTGCCGAAGATGTGCTCAAAGCCCTGAGCCGCTATGACACAGAACTCGCCGAGTTGCGCACCGCCGCGACCCGTCCGCACACCTGGTTCAACATCCATGTGACCGAAGACGGCGCTTCCACCCTGCTACCTCACCTCAGTGTGTTGAAGTCAGCGACCGAAGTGGTCCGCCTCCGGGCCGTGGCGGAGTTGGCTGCGGGCCGGACAAACGAGGCGTTCGCCGATGTGCAGTTGATGTTCCGCCTCGCTGACACCCTGAAAGATGAACCCATCTTCATCACGCATCTCGTCCGCATCGCGATGCACACAATGGCGCTGCGGGCGATTTGGGAAGGACTGGCTGACCATCGGTGGTCTGACGCGCAATTGGCGCATTGGCAGGCGGACTTGGCGAAGCTCAATTTTGGAGTGGAGGTGCGTCACGCGATGGCGGGCGAGCGCGCCATCTACTACCGGGCGATAGATTTCCTGCGGCGCAAGCCTGAGATGTTTTCCTCCATCGTCGAGGCTGCCGACGGTGGGTGGCGGCCGCCGGATGGACCGGGCATTCGCGCCATTCCGGCTGGCTGGTTTTATCGCGAGCAAATCAGCTACAACCGGCTGTTCGACGATTTCATCGTGTCCGCACTGCCCAGCGAAGCCGGAAAGTTTGACCCAGCACGCATCCGCTCCAAGAGCGCGGCTATGACGGACGAACTCCAACGCGAACACCGTCCGTCCAAGGCCATCCTGAGCCATCGCTGGATCTCCAACCGGCTCCTGCCCGCACTGGGAAAGGCCATGCATCGTGCTTGCCAGGCACAAGGATTCGCCCAACTCGCCATCACCGCCTGCGCGCTTGAGCGGCACTGGCTGGCGCGCGGCAGTTATCCCGAGTCGCTCGGCGCACTCGCGCCGGAGTTCGCGAAGCAGTTGCCCCTCGACCCGATGAGCGGCCAGCCCTTCCACTACGAGCGCACGGCGGACGGGCGGTTCCGCCTCTGGTCCGTCGGCTGGAACGGCAAGGACGATGGCGGCGCCGTGGGCTTGCGCGAGCCGGCCAAGAAGGAATTGGATTTCGAGAAGGGCGACTGGGTCTGGCCGGTGCCGGTCCAGTAGGTCAGCGCGCCTCACCTGACCGTCCAGCATAACCGAGGCGTTGCCGCAGGGGGCTGGGTGGAACGGGCCACCGGCCCGTTGCGGCGGGCGACCCGCCCGCCGCTTGAGCTGCGCCCAGGACACCCCGATTAGTTCGAGCGTTGGCTGTGCCGAAACTCGGCGGCAAGTTGCCGCCGAGAACGGCCAAGTTGGCCGTTCCACCCTGAACAGCCCGGATGGTTTTGGCTTCGTCAGACACGGCCTCGAACTGCTGCGCCGGACGGACGGCGACTGGAAGTCGCCGGCACGGGGCACGGGCTTTTCCGCGCTTGAATCACAGCCGCCCGACGCGCTTCAATCCTCGCGACATGAAAGCCGTCCA
>JACRKB010000255.1 GCA_016235545.1 Verrucomicrobiota bacterium
GAGCGTATACCACAGCGCGCCGCCCGCCAGCAGCGGCACGGGAATGAGCGCCACGGCGGCAAGCTGGGCGTTCATGGAGAACAGAATCACCAGCGAGCCGAGGATGCTCAACACCGCCACGGTGCCCTGCTCCGTGCCGTCAATCAGCACGCGCTCCACGGAGTTCACGTCCTCGATGACGCGCGTCATCAAGTCGCCGGACGCGCGCTGGTCGAAGTAATTCACCGGCAGCCGTTGCAGCCGTGAATACACGTGCCGCCTCATGTCGTAGATGACCGCCTGCTCGAACTCGTTGTTGATGCGGATGCGGATGCTGTTGAACAGCTCGCGCAGCAGGAACGCGCCGAGCAAACCCACCATCACGGGGCCGAGCAGCGTGCCCTCCTTGGCGGAAATCACGTCGTCAATCACGTGCTTGGCCAGCCACGGATACATGAAGCCGAAGCCCAGCGAGAGTAGCGCGCAGGCGATGGTGCCCGCCGCCATCCACCGGTAAGGCAGCAGGTAGATGGACACGCGCCGGAGGATTTCGCGCGTCGTGCGCGGCTTCGCGGCGAACGTCGGGTCGGTGTTCGCGGAGAGATGGGGATGACGTGACATCGCGTTGAGCGATGTAAGCACGGCCCCGTGCCGCAGACAATTCTTTATCGCGCCGTCCATCTGGCCGCATCGTTGACAGTGAAACTCCCGCCGCCTACGGTTCGCCGCACACTGCCCATGCACAACGCCTGTTCCGCTTTCGCCCTCCACGCCACCACCATCGCAACCCGTTGCTTCGTGCTGCTGCTGATTCTTCTTGGCCCGATTGTTCATGCCGCCGAGTTGAAAACGAAGAACGTCTTCCTCATCACCACCGACGGCCTCCGCTGGCAGGAAGTGTTCACCGGGGCCGAGGAGCTGTTGATGAACAAGACCAACGGTGGCGTGGTGAACACGAACTCGCTCCGCGACGTGTTCTGGCGCGACACGCCCGAAGCGCGGCGGCAGGCGCTGCTGCCATTTCTGTGGGGCGAAATCGCAGCGAAAGGCCAGCTTTACGGCAACCAGCTCAAGGGCAGCGTCGCGCGCGTCACGAACGGGAAGAACTTTTCCTATCCCGGCTACAGCGAGTTCCTCACCGGCGCGGCGGACGCGCGCATTGACAGCAACAACAAGATTCCCAACCCGAACACCAACGTCTTCGAGTGGCTGAACCTCCAGCCGGAGTTTCACGGCAAAGTCGCCGCCGTGGTGAACTGGGATGTCATCCCGTGGATTCTCAACGCCGGGCGCAGCCGCCTGCCAGTGTGGACTGGTTTCCCGCTGCCCGCCGACGCGCCCGTGGCAAAGATGGTTTCGCCCGCGCTGGAAGAACTGGCACGCGACACCACGCCGCTGTGGGGCAACATGATTTTAGATTCGTTCACCTTTCACGCCGCGCGGGATTACGTGAAGTCCGCCAAGCCGCGCGCGTTCTACGTGGCGTTCGGCGAGACCGACGAATGGGCGCACGAAGGCCGCTATGACCACTACCTGCGCGCCGCGAACCATGTGGACCGCTTCCTCCGCGCGCTCTGGGAGACAGTGCAATCGCTGCCGGAATACCGGGACAAAACCACCTTCATCATCACGACCGACCACGGGCGCGGCACCGGCCCGGTGGCGTGGCGGAACCACTCCGCCGCTCTGGCCACGGCGGGCGACATCTGGCTGGCCATCCTCGGCCCCGACACGCCGCCGCTGGGCGAGCGGACGAATTGCGCGCCCGTCACCCAGAGCCAGGTCGCCGCCACAATCGCAGCGTTTCTCGGCATGGATTTCAATGCGTTCAATCCCAAGGCCGCGAAGCCGATTGGTGATGCAATTCGGGGCCGGACGAAATAGGATGCCCACGAAATGTAATTCTAATCGTTATGAGCCAACTTCCGACATATGACCGATTGATGAATCCGGTGCTTCACGCGCTGCGAGAGCTCGGTGGCTCTGGATCAACAGATGAAATCTACCAGCGCGTCGCCGAGAATCTGAAACTTCCTGAAAGTGTTTTGAACGTCCTTCACGATTCGGAGACAAGCAATCAAACAGAGGTTCAGTATCGCATGGCGTGGGCGCGGACATATTTGAAGAAGTTTGGATTTCTGGAGACTCCCCAACGCGGACTCTGGTCGCTAACCAAAAAAGCCGAGTCTGTCTCCGCGGTGGATGCCAAAGAGGTTCAGCGGTTCGTCAGAGAGCTCGACCGCAAGCAGCGGCAGGCAAAACCAACGACAGAAGACAATGGCGAGCAAGCCGAGTCAGAGAAGCCTGAAGAGGCAAAAAGCTGGCGGTCGGCATTGCATACTATCCTGACGAAGAAACTTTCTCCCGCAGCGTTTGAGCGCCTGATACAGCGGGTTCTGCGTGAGTCCGGATTCATCCAAGTCGAAGTTACAGGCCGCACTGGCGATGGCGGCATTGACGGCAAAGGCATCGCCCGCATCCACGGCTTTATGAGTTTCCACGTCGTTTTCCAGTGCAAGCGCTGGCAGGGCGTCGTGGGTTCGGGCGAGATTCGAGATTTTCGTGGTGCGATGGTTGGTCGTGCCGACAAGGGACTTTTCATCACAACCGGAACATTTTCCCGTGATGCTATCAAGGAAGCAACGCGCGACGGAGCGCCGCCAATTGACCTCGTTGATGGCGATTTATTGGCTGACAAATTGAAAGAGCTTAAGCTCGGAGTTACGACGGCGATGATTGAATCGGTGTCCGTGGATGCGGCTTGGTTTGAAAGCATTTAGTTCATGAAAGTCACCCTGAACTGGCTCAAGCAACACGTTGATTTCAACTGGTTGACCGAGCGGTTCGCGTTGCGGGTCACCATGCCCGGACTCGCTATGCGCGCCGCCGCCTGCTAGGATTTCCCCATGCTGCGACCGGGACACATCAAATTGCCGAAGGACGAAGCCGCCGAGGCCGAGCGCGCCGTCGCGTTCGCGCGCAAGCAGCGCTGGAAGGAACTGCCCGGCAACCGCTACACCCCCGCCGAACTGCGTGAAATGGCCGCCCGGCTCGGAAAACTGGCCATCACCGAGACGGAACCGGAAATCATGCGGCTTGATTAGCATGGCCCAGCCAAAACTTTATGATTGGGAACGCATCCGGCTGGCCTTGCGCCAGCTGGATGAGGCGCTCCCCGGCCTGCTCCAAGGCGTTGTGCTCATTGGCGGCGGCGCGGTCTGGTTCTACCGCGAGAGTTTGCGGCAATGGGCCGACCCCGATTTTCCCGTTCCCGCCACCACTCCGGAAGAAGAACTGGTCTGGCTCAGCAAGGATGTGGATTTCATGGGGCTGACGGTGCGCGAAGCCGCCGACCTGCTGCAGTCGCGCTGGGATGAGGAGACACACTCTTTTCACTACGCGGGCCTTGAAGTGGATTTCCTGGAGGAAGGGCTGGTGCTCCTTCCCGACGAGGCGCTGCGTTCGGCGCGGCAGGCGGAGCTGCCCGATGTCCGCTTCAACGTGGCGGAGGCCGCTTTGCTCTACGCCGAAAAGTGCGCCCTGCTCGCGTGCCAGGCCCGGCCGCAGGACACGCTCCATCACGCGCTGCTCCGGCAGTTCCTGCGATGCGAGTTTTGCCGCCAAGCCGAGCATCCCGCCGCCTTGCGCCCGAACCGCTGGATTGCGCGCGCCAAGAATGTCAAAACCGCCGACGTAAGTTTCTTTTCCGAGGATAAGCCATTTGCCCAGCGGCTCGCCCGGGCGATTGCGGCGTTGCAGCAGCACGAGCACAGTGCCCTCAAACACTGGGCCAAGCACCATCTGCCCGGCTACTCCGAATAGTTTCCCATGAAAGTCACCCTTAACTGGCTCAAGCAATACGTGGATTTCAACTGGCCGCCCGAGGAACTCGCCGAGCGGCTCACCATGCTCGGCCTCGAAGTCGAGGGCGTGCAGAAGCTTGGCGGCGAGTTCGAGGGCGTCGTCGTCGGACAAGTGCTCACCAAGGACAAGGTCGCCGGCTCGGACAAGCTTTCCGTCAACCGTGTCAACGACGGCAAAGGCGAACGCACCATCATCTGCGGCGCGCCGAACCACCAGCCGGGCGACAAGGTCGCGCTCATCCTGCCGAACTTCGCCCTGCCGCTGAAGCCGGGCGAGAAGGAGCCGTTCGTCATCAAGGAACGCAAGGTATTCGGCGTCGTGAGCCAGGGCATGATGTGCTCGAACAAGGAACTCGGCCTCGGCGAGGACGGCGACGGCATCATCATCCTGCCGCCGGACGCGAAGGTCGGCCAGCCGTTCGCCGAGCATCTTGGCCGCGCGGGCAGCGACGTGGTGTATGACCTCGAGGTCACGCCGAACCGGCCGGA
>JACRKB010000251.1 GCA_016235545.1 Verrucomicrobiota bacterium
AGATGCGCCCAAGGCTGCGCGGAGTGAAACAGTTCCGGGCAATGCGATGAAAGCCCCTGTCTTCTTTGCGTCTTCTTGCGTTCTTTGCGGCCAACTTCGGAAATCGGGTTGAACCGCTACCGTGAAGTGGAGCCACGGATGAGGACCAGAAGAACGCAACTTTCCAGGGAGTTCAACACGCACACCATTCGGTGATGGCGAAAGATGCAGGCATGTTCAGGATACGCGCCGGCTCATCCGTCTTCCATCCGCGGCTCAACTGAATGGTTCTGGCTTGATAGAGCGGGGTCAGTTCTCCCGCCCTTTCAACGTCAACCCACTACCGTAGAATCCCGGCTCGACGGCAGCCGGCGGCTACACTTCCACCGAGTGGCCATGAGCGATGCTCTCCTCGGCGGCGATGGCAAGGAGGCTGCCGTCCACACAGTCGGCGACGGTCGTGAGCGGGCGCTGGCCATCGAGCACGGCGGCGAGAAATGCCGCATGCATCTCATCGAAGCCGAGGTGGTTCCCCCAGCCTTCGCCGGCGGGCGACTCGATGTGGTGGACAAGGGGTTCCTTCTGACCAGAACCACGTTTCCACTGAAGTATGTCCACGGTCGAGATGCGTGTCTGAAGTGAACCCGCCTCGCCCACGACACCCATCTCCAGGTCCTCATGCGGAAAGTCGCGACCGAAGAGGCATATCTGAAGCGAGCCGACGGTGCCGTTGTCGTAGCCGAAGCTGACGGTGGCGTGGTCGTTGACCTGATGCTCGGCCTCCACCACGCGCATGACGGCGTTCGCACCGAAGGCCGCGACGCGCACGGGTCGCGCGCCGGCCCACCAGTTCATCAGGTCGAATTGGTGGCAGTTCTTGTCCACGAGCATCCCGCCGGAGCGGCGCTTGTCCTGAATCCAGTCCTGCGACTTGGGCTGGAACGGCCCGCGGAACTCACGCGTCCAGACCATGCGCGGACGGCCGATGTCCCCAGCGTCCACGAGCGATTTCACCTTCTGGAAGAACGGCGAGTAGCGCAGCTCGTGGCCGATCATCACCACGCGGTCCGTGCGCGCGGCGGCCTTCTCCAGCAGGCGGCACTCGGCGCGCGTGATGCCGCAGGGCTTTTCGAGGAAGAGGTGCTTGCCGGCCTTGAGCGTCTCCAGCGCGAGGGGAACGTGGTTGAAGTTCGGCGTGGAAATGCACACAGCATCGAGGTCGGAATGGATGAGCTCGTGCTCGTCGGAGAAGACGCGGGCGTTGGGCGCGACTTCAAGCGCGCGGCGCAAGTTGGCTTCGTTGCGGCCACAGATCGCGACGGCCTCGGAGCGCGCGGCGAGCTTGGTGTGGAACTGGCGGACATGACTGATGCCCATCGAGCCGATGCCGATGAATCCGATGCGGAGTTTCATGGGGGGAGTGAACACGAAGGCGGGTGCAGCGCCAAGTTTTGAACCGCTGCCGTTCGTAGCCCCAGACTTCAGCCTGCGCTTCGAGCACGACGCGTGACGCGCAGGCTGTAGCCTGCGACTACGGACCCGCGCGCTTCTCCACACGCCAGTAGGCAGGCAGGTTCGGCTTGGTCTCGCGGAGGATTTCGAGGATGGCCTGCCGTGTCTCCGCGGGGATGCTGGCGAATTCAGGTGAAGTGTCCTTGCCCGTGAGAATGTCGTGGAGACGCTGGAGCACATGCTCCCGCATCAGCTTGGGCAACAGGTCAAAGGACTCGGAGTAGATGAGATAGCTGCACGGGTATTTGAAGAGGCGCGTCTCCAGGTCGAACTGGCGGAGCGAGCGGCCCTTCGCATCCTTGGGCCCGAGCGTGGGGAAATAATCAGAGTAGCCGGAGGTGCCCTTCACCTTCGCCTTGAGGGGTGTTTCCTCGGTGAACAGAAGGTATTTCAGAAAGCCGTCGGCCATGCTGCGGAGGTAGCGGATGTGCTGGTAACGGCTCAATGCCATCTGCGCCTCATAGTGCAGGCGCGTGAGAAAGTTATGCATGTGAGCCTCGTGCTCCAGCACCATCAGCGCCACGATGTCGCTGTGCGGGGAGGCGTAGTCGGTAAGGTCCACAAGCTTCTTGAGGCTGGCGAGGTTGCCCAGGAAATTGGGCTTTTCCTCGGCCTTCTGAAATGCGGCCTTGCCGTAGAGATTGCCGCGATGCGTCACCCTGCCGTGCGCACCGGTGACATACCAGCCGCCCCAGCGGTCTTCGAGAGGCGTGCGATGGTTGACCTCGGACACACCCGTGATGAGGTCGATGATGCCCTGGTCGTCCGTCTTGAACGAGCGGATGAGATGGCCGGGCACGCCCATCGTCTTGGCGGAGGCGTGGCATTCGAGGCACTGGTTGTTGCGGACGAACTTTGGCTTGTCCGTCGCGGTCTGCTCCAATGTGTAGAAGACGCCGCCCAGCTTGGCGTCCACCTCGGTGAACTCCATCACCGGCGCGCCGGGAATCCAGCCCACATATATCTCGTCGTTGAAGAAGAGAGCCCGCGGGTTCTGCGGCGCGATGCGCTCGCGCTGGAGCGAGGTCTTCGAAAACACCAGCGTCTGGGACTTGGGGGAGATTTCCAACGCGGCAAGCAGCGAGTCTCGCCAGCCCGTCTGAGGGTCGAACTTCAGCTTCACCTCGCCGCGGTCGAGGCGGGATTGAAAACGCGCAATGGGGCCGGTGGAAGGAGTCTGGTTGTAGCTGATCGTGTCCTCCTCGAAAGGCACCATGTGCGTCGCGCCCTGAAAGTCGGACTGCGCCGCCGCGAGCATCGGCAGGCAGGCAGCCAGCACAGCCACTCGCCGGAGCAGGACGCCTGCACGCCCAGAGATGTCTCGCAATCTGTGACTCATGGCCTGACTAGACTGCGGGGCAGCGCGGAGGGATTCACCGATTTTGGCGCGGGCTGGGCGGGGATTGCGAATCGCGGGCCTTCTCGTTCTCCTGCTCGCAATCCTGCTCCGCTGCGTGAACCGCAAACGGGAGAAGGAGCAGGATTGCCAGCACGAGCAGAATGCAACGTGGCTGCAAGAGAATGGGCTGCCCCGGAGAAACGCAAAGTTTGAACGCACGTTTGACTTGCCCCGGGCAGTCCCCATACTCCGCCGATTGTTAATTAGTCCAGAGCGGCGGGGTGGGTTCATCCGGCGCGGGGCAAACGAAAAAAACTATGGCCAGAGTCAAACACATCGCACTCGTTCAGTTCAAAGCCGACACAACTCCAGAACAGGTGGACCAGGTTTTCAGCACGTTGCTGGACCTGTCTGAGAGCATCCCCGGCGTTGAGGACTTCATTTCCGGCGTGAACAACAGCCCGGAGGGCAAGAGCGCCGGCCACACGCACGCCTTCGTGATGACCTTCACCGACGCTGCCGCGCGCGACGCCTACCTCACCCATCCGGAGCACCAGGCTTTCGTGCAGAACTCCGTGCCGACCTTCGAGAAGGTGACGGCGGTGGACTTCGAGTTGTGAACCAAACGGCTGTGCTGTAGAAGCAGCACATGTCCTCAAGCAACTCGTGCCGGCGGCTTCCAGCCGCCGTCCCTCGCCCCGTTCCTGCCACAAGGCGGCGACTGCAAGTCGCCGGCACAGCCGTGGCCTTTTGCCTTTTCACTTTTGCCTTCTGCCTTCCGCTTCAGGCGTGGGGTCCGCACGGCGAAATCACCCAGGCCGCCCTCGACGCTCTTGGCCCTAACGACGCACTCCTCAGGCATCTCGGCACCAACGCGCCCAAGCTCGTCCACTACTGCTGGCTCGGCGACTACCGCCGCACTCCCTACGAACGGCAGGGCGAGTTCTTCTACGCGGACGACTACCTGCTCTTCCCCGGCATGGAACGCCATCTCGACCACCTCGTGCCCGAGGTGAAGCGCACCTACGAACCTTATTTCCGCCGCGCGCTCCAGGCGCTCCGCACCGAGACGCCGCTGAACGCCGCGCGCTGGATTGGCTCGCTACTGCACTTCGTCGAGGACACCGGCTCGCCGCCGCACTCGGCGGAGATTCGCGGCGACGTTCACAGCAAGATGGAGAACTGGGTGGACGCGAAGCTCATCCACCTGCCCGGCTACCGTCCGCAACTCCTCGGTGACACGGAGGAGAAGGCGCTCGCCGGCTTCCTGCGGCGCATGGACGGCCTCATCGCCTACTCGAAGGAACGCGGCGACCGCTGCCGTCCACTCGTGCTCGCGGACAAGCGCGCGGAGGTTGAACCCATCGTCCTCGAAAGCGCGCTGGAGACGAGCCGCGTGGTGGCGGATTTGTTGCACACGCTGGGAAAACTGCAGGCTGCCCACAGACCATCTGGCGGCAGCTTGTCAGGCTCACCGGAATACGTGCTCCGACCACAACGCGGCTTGGAGCGGCTGCAGGGAAAAGTGGTTTTGCTGGGAACGTCCTACAGCACGCTCACTGACGAGCGCGGGCGATTCGAGTTTCGCGGGCTGCCACCGGGCCGTTACGAACCCGCAGTGGTGTTCGGAGGCGTGGGACTGCCCCATTCCTCAAGCCAAGTTCAAGAGGGAAAACACACGGGTGCGGATATGACGACTCCCGGCCTCACAGGCACAGGCCTGGTTCGCAATCCGTATTTCGCAGTCCGCTGGACGAGCGCCAACCGGCCGGAAGGCTGGTATCAAGGCAAAGAGGTTTGGGAAGGCGACCTCATCCCGCTCAAGGACGGCGCGCGCTACACGCTGCGCCTGAACTGGGAGGACAAGCCCGCCCTCGGCGATGTCATCCTCCGCTTCCGCCCGAACACGCACCCCGGCCTGCCCGTCGTGGACTCCGCGCCGTTCAAGCCCGGCACCACCGAGCACGCCTTCACCGGATCCGAGAAAATGAAGTGGGCGCAAATCCTCATCCGCACCACCAACGCACCGACTACGCTGCTCAAGAGCGTGGCGATCACACCGGAGAAGTAGCGGAGAGTTGATAGAGTGGGAGTTGATAGTTGAGAGATAGCTCCGAGGTCCGACCGCCTCTCTCAACTATCAACTCCCCAACTCTCAACTTCCCATCTCCCCGCCTTTAAACTTTCATCTGCCGATGATTCAGAAGTGGCCCGTCCTCAGTTCCAAGCAGCTCGCGGACTTCCGCATCTTCACGGTGCGCTCCGATGTGAAGCGCTCGCCACGCACCGGCGCTGAACACGACTTCTTCGTCCTCGACACCCGGAGCTGGGTCAACGTCATCGCCGTCACGCCGGATGACAAGCTGGTGATGGTGGAGCAATACCGCCACGGCTCGGATACCGTCGAGCTGGAGATTCCCGGTGGCGTGATGGACGCGGAGGACACTTCGCCACTGCTGGGCGGCCAGCGCGAGCTGCGCGAGGAGACCGGCTACGAAGGCGACCGCGCGGAACTCATCGGCCAGATTTTTCCGAACCCGGCCATCATGTCGAACACCTGCCACACGCTCCTCGTGCGCAACTGCCGGCTCACGCACTCGGTGGAGTTCGACAGTTGCGAGGACATCCGCACGCACCTCGTGCCGGTGGCGGAGCTGCCGGAGCTGGTCGCCTCGGGGAAGATTCAGCACGCGCTCGTCGTCGTGGCGCTCTACCACTTCGACCTGTGGCGACGGAAGCAGATCGCGCCACGTTGAGGCTTCGGCTTTTAGCGTGGCATCCGCGCGACCCTCTGCCACTCTGCCGCCATGATTTTGACGCCGGCGGAACTGGACAGCCTCGTCAACGCGCAGCATCCCTCGCCCCACCAGTTGCTCGGGATGCACCCGCTCGGTGACGGCTCGGGTCTCGTCGTTCGCGCATTCCTCCAGAACGCCGCGAGCGTCGAGGTCGCGCCCGTGCATGAGCCGGAGAAGCCGCGCTTCGCGTTGCAGATGCTCGACGCACGCGGGCTGTTCGAGGGCGTCACTCAATCCGCCAGCCGGCCTTACGCCTACGACCTCGTCATCACGGATTATCAGGGCAACACCCGCCGCACACGCGACGCGTATTCCTTCTGGCCGTCGCTCGGCGAGACGGACCTCTACCTCTTCGGCCAGGGCAACGAGCGCCGCATCTACGACAAGCTCGGCGCGCAGCTCCGCGAGGTGGACGGCGTGCCCGGCGTGAGCTTTGCCGTCTGGGCGCCCGAGGCGCAGCGCATCAGCGTCGTCGGGCCGTTCAACAACTGGGACGGACGCTACCACCCGATGCGCAAGCTCGGCGCGTCCGGCGTGTGGGAACTCTTCGTGCCGGGCTTGGGTGAAGGCACTCTATACAAGTTTGAGGTCAAGAACGCCCACGGCGAAATCGTCCTCAAGACCGACCCTTACGGCTTCTTCTTCGAGGCCGCACCGCAGAACGCCTCCATCGTCTGGAACAACCGGAAGTTTCCGTGGACCGACGCCGCGTGGATGGAACAACGCCGCGCGCGCCAGCCGTTGCGCGAGGCGTTGAGCATCTACGAAGTCCACCTCGGTTCGTGGATGAAGAAGAACATCGCCGAGTCTTACAGCTATCGCGAGGTCGCGCCGCTGCTCGTGGAATACGTGCGCCGCATGGGCTTCACGCACATCGAGTTTCTGCCCGTGTCCGAGCACGCCTACTACCCGAGTTGGGGTTATCAGGTCACGGGCTTCTACTCGCCGACGTGCCGTTTCGGGACGCCGGATGATTTCCAGTTCCTCGTCAACGCGCTGCACGAGGCGGGCATTGGCGTGCTCGTGGACTGGGTGCCGGCGCACTTCCCTCGCGATGAGTGGGCGCTCGCGCGCTTCGACGGCACTGCGCTCTACGAACACGCGGACCCGCGCCAGGGCGCGCATCAGGATTGGGGCACGCTCATCTTCAATTTCGGCCGCCACGAGGTCCGCAATTTCCTCACCGCGAACGCGCTCTTCTGGTGCGAGCGCTTCCACATTGACGGCCTGCGTGTGGACGCCGTCGCCTCGATGCTCTACCTCGACTACTCGCGCAAGGCGGACGAATGGGTGCCAAACAAATACGGCGGCCGCGAGAACCTCGAAGCCATCGACTTTCTCCGCGAGTTCAACCACCTCGTCCACACCGAGACGCCCGGCGTCATCACCATCGCCGAAGAAAGCACCGCGTGGCCGCTGGTCACGCGCCCACCGTATCTGGACGGGCTGGGCTTCAGCTTCAAGTGGAACATGGGCTGGATGCACGACACGCTGCGCTACTACAGCCGCGACCCGCTCTATCGTCGCTACCACCAGCACGACCTCACGTTCGCGATGCTCTATCATCACAACGAGAACTTCATCCTGCCGCTCTCGCACGACGAGGTCGTCCACGGCAAGTGCTCGCTGCTCGGAAAGATGCCCGGCGACGACTGGCAGAAGTTCGCGAACCTCCGTGCGCTGCTCGGTTACCAGTGGCTTTTCCCCGGCAAGAACCTGCTTTTCATGGGCTGTGAGTTCGGCCAGGGGCAGGAGTGGGGCGAGAACCGCGCGCTCGACTGGTGGCTGCTCGAGCAAGGCCCGAATCACGCCGGCGCGCAACGCTTCCTCGCCGACCTCAATCAGCTCTACCGCGCGCACCCTGCGCTCTGGGAGGCCGACTACGAGGTGGAAGGTTTCCAGTGGGTGGACTGCTCGGACACCTTGCACAGCGTGCTCTCCTTTCTGCGCCGCACAAAGGACGGACGCCAGCAGATGCTCGTCCTCCTCCACCTCACGCCCGAGCTTCGCACCGGCTACCGCATCGGCCTGCCCAGCGGCGGCTACTGGCGCGAAGTCCTCAACAGCGACGCCGCCATCTACGGCGGCAGCAACCACGGCAACCTCGGCGGCGTGACCGCTGAGGAAATGGAAATGCACGGCCAGCCCTGCTCCGGCGAATTCACCCTCCCGCCGCTGAGCGTGATGGTGTTTGTGATGTAGCCAAGCCCCAGGCTGTCAGTTGCCAATTGGCTCGTAAGGAAGCTTGCCGAACTTGAGTGTGCCGAGGCGATTGGTGATTTCCATAATGCCGTTAGTCGCCGCCCGAATCCACGCGATCTCATACATCTGGTGTGGCGGTTGGAGGAAGAAGTCGTCTGCGTAGACAACACCTTTCCCCAACTCCGTCCAAGACCAGCGCGGAAACAAGCAACTCACCGGCCCGAACTGTAGTTCCGATGCTCTTCCAACAGAAACTTTCGTGCCGGCTGAGTCGTAGTGTGTGAATTCAACTCCACTTCGCGCGACAAGGTGAACGTGAAATATGTTGGTCTGCGCCGAGTTCTTCACCACCAACCAACCATCAGACCCGATCTGGTCATCGAAATGTTGCTGGACACCTTCTGACCAGACGGCTTTGGCCGAAACGAAACTGGGAGTGGTGTAAATAACACGCTCTGAACTCGGAAATCGGCCGATGTATGTGCGGGCCATGACAGATCGCGAGTGTGCATCTTCGTAAAACCGGATGCGCTGTCCGAGAAACAGCATGAGTCCGATTAGCGCGACCCCGCCGACCGCCAGAATCCAGATTGTCGTTGAGCGTGCGCTCACACCATCTCGTAGCTCCACGGCTTGCGCTGCTCCCGCGCCAGCCACTTGTTCGCCTCGGCATCGCCGACGAACTGCTCCGACGTCGGGTTCCACCTGAGCGCGCGGCCCAGCCGCATCGCGATGACGCCGAGGTGGCAGACTGTCACGGAGCGGTGGCCGATTTCCACATCGCAAACCGGCTGCTGACGTGAGCGCACGCAGTCGAAGAAGTTCTTCATGTGGTTGTCGCTCGAGTAGAGCCGCGTCGCCGAGGCGGGCAGAGGCGTCGTGAGCAAGTCGCCGTGGCTCGCCTCGATCTTGCCGCGGGTGACGAAGATCCAGCCGTCAGCCCCCTCGAAGCGCACGCCGTGCTGCTGCGCGGCCTTGTCTGTTACGGAGCCGTTCCACCCGTTGCCGTGCGTGCTGCGCGTGAGCTGCGTCACGCCGTTGGCATAGGTGTAGAGCACGGCGTATTCGCTCGCCGCCGTGAAGCCGCCGGGGATCATCGGCACCAACGACTGCCCCTCGATGCTCACGGGCCCGCCGCGCTCGAAGCCCGTGCCCCAGAGCGCGATGTCGTTGTGGTGCGCGCCCCAGTCGGTCATCGTCCCGCCAGAGTAGTCCCAGAAATAGCGGAAGGTCACATGGGCCTTTTCCTTCACAAAGTCCGTCTTCGCCACCTGTCCCTGCCACATGTCCCAGTCGAGGCCGGCGGGCACCGGCAACTTCTCGAACGGCCCCTCGCGCCGTCCGTGCGGCAGCCAGACGCTGACGTGCTTGAGCTTTCCGATGCGACCGTTGCGCACCAGCTCGCAGGCGAGGCGGAAGTTTTTGTCACTCCGCTGCTGGCTGCCTGTCTGGAGAATGCGCTTCGAGCCGCGCACCGCAGAAACGAGCCGCTTGCCCTCGTCAATCGTCAGCGTCAGCGGCTTCTCGCTGTAAATGTCCTTGCCCGCCTTCAACGCGGAGAGGTTCACGAGCGTGTGCCAGTGGTCCGGCGTGCCGTTGACGATGATGTGGACATCGTCGCGCTCCAGCAGCTTGCGGAAATCCTTGTAGAGCTTCGCGCCGGGCCATGCCTTCTGCGCCTGCGCGAGGTTCGCGTCGTCCACATCGCAGACGGCCAGCATCTGGCCGAGCGCCGCCGCCTCGCGCGCCACTCCCCTGCCCCGCCCGCCGCAGCCGATGAGCGCGACGCCGGGCTTGTCATTCGGCCCGAGCGGCCCCGTCGCGGCCTGGGCAGACTCTTCGAGGAACCACTGCGGCAGCGTGGTCGCGGCGGTGACGGCGGCGGCGGTCCTGATGAAGTGACGGCGTGTGTTGAGGATTTGCATGGTGTGAACTGGTTTCGAGCTGGGCACAATTAGCCAGCAAGCGCCGCTCGGAACCAAGGGGAAAGTGCGTCCCGTTCGTAATCCCGATACTGCTCCTTCCCTGTCCCCCGCAGAGGGGCAAGATAAGGATCCGGGTTGCGAGCAGGAACGAAAGCGCGACCTCCTACTTCTTCACTCCCTCCAAAATGACGGACTCGAACACGTTCACCTCGTTGCCCACGATCTTTTGGTGCGACTCGATGCCTTTGAAATTCGGCTCATCGCTCTCCATCGGCTGGCATCGCTTGATGTCCTTGAAGCCGGCGAGGCTCAAGGCGAGTTCCAGCGTCTCGGGGTCGTAGATGAAGAAGTGGCCGAAGTCCCAGTAAAAGTTGTTCATCACGAAGCCGGGCCGGTAGCCAACGGCGTGGGGGATGTGCTTGTCGGTCGAGAGCTTGAGGTATTGCACCTTGATGGGCGTGAGCGGCGGCTGGATGAGGCTGGCGATGCTTTCCAAGTTGGGCGTGGAGATGCGGACCTTGCCGCCGGGCTTGAGGATGCGGTGGGCCTCCTTGAGCATGACCTGGCCGTCGGGCCACCAGATGTGCTCGATCATGTGCTCGCTGTAAACGCAGTCGAACGCCGCATCAGGAAACGGGAAGCGGTGAGTGGCGTTGAGGTAAATCTGGCCGGGCTTGCGCGTGGCCGGATTGAAGTCCGTGTTCAGCCAGCCATCGAGCATGTTGTGGCCGGCCCCTATCTGGAGCTTTCGCACCGCGTGCGTGGCGAGATACTCGCGGATGTCCCCATCGCGACCGATGCACCACGCCGCCCGCTGCACATCGAACGGGATTTGGCGGAGCGCTTTGACGACGCCGACCAAAGCGAAGGACTGTTTGAGGAGGTTGAACATTGCGCCGAACATTTCGGAATCCTCCCGGCTGCGTCCATTAAAAAATCATCGCGGCAGGTGGAACCAGAGGTAAAGCCAGTTGGCCGCGAGCGCAGTGGCGAGCAGCCATTTCCACACTGCGCCACGGTCAGGCAGGCTCCGCAGCCGGGCCAGCGGCTTCTCCGTGCGCAGCAACGCGAGCAACCAGAGCACGCTCGCGACACATGCGGCCACGCACACAAGCGGGTTGAGCCGCAGCGCTGCGGCGAAGTCCAGTCGCGCCAGCGCCGCAAAGGTCCGCGTGCCGCCGCAGAACGGGCACGGCACACCTGTCATCTCGCGCAGCGGACACGGCGGCACCGGGAGCTGAAAGTCCAGCGCCACGCGCGCGATCAACATCAGGCCAAGCAGCAGCGCCAGCGACCGGATGGCCTGTCGTGCGGGTCGCGCGGTGATGCGCCCCGGCAGTGGCGGCGGCATAGCTTCAGCGGCCTTCATTGCGTTTCGCCTCGCGGCAGATCAGCAGGCTGGTGACAAACGCCCACCCCAGCGCCAGCGCGAAGAGTCCGACACCCCCCAATCCAACGCGCAGGAACTTCAAGTAGCTCGCCGGCAGCACGCCGCCGTTGTCGTAAATAACGAAGAAGGGCAGCCTCCCGGCCCGCGCCCACTCTGCGAGGAACCACACGCCCCACGCCATCGAGAGCAGCAGCCCGCCCGCCGCCAGCGTGATTTGCAACACGGCGGAAATCCTCCGCCCCGCCAGCCACGAGCCGGTGCCAGGGACGGCGAGGTTGCTCCAGAGGCAGGTCTTCGCCCGATCCCGGTCGATCGGCGGCTTCGGCAAGGCGGGCGGTGACGGGGTCATGGCACTCCGACACACTCAACGGCGGGTCAAGTCGGCGAGCTTCGCAACGCCCACGCCAGTTCCCAGCAACTCCTCAGCGAGGCTCCAGCCACCCGCGAACGACTTCGCGCTCCCGGCCAGGAAGAGCGCCGCTCCCGCGTTCATCAGAACGGCGTCGCGCTTCGGCCCCCGCTCGCGTCCGCCCAGCACCTGCCGGATGATCTCCGCGTTCTCATGCTTGTCGCCGCCCGCGAGGTCGGCCAGTGCGGCGGGCTGCAACGGAAAATCCCGTGGCGAGAGCTTCGACACCGCAAAGCCGCGCTCATGGTAAAACTCCGCAACCGTCGTCTCCCCCAGCGTGGACAGCTCATCAAGAAACGCCGTCCCTTCCGGACCTTTAACTTTCAACTTTGAACTCGGAACTTCTCCACAAACCACCATCCCGCGCCGCACGCCGAGGCTTTGCAGCACCTTCGCCATCGGCCCGCACAGCTCCGGTCGCGGCACGCCGATGAGCTGCGCGCTGGGCCGCGCCGGGTTCAAGAGCGGGCCGAGGAAGTTGAAGATCGTGCGCTGGCCGCGCTCCGCGCAGAGCCTGCGGGCCGGGCCGATGTGCTTGAAGGCGGGGTGAAATCTCGGCGCGAACAAGAATGCGAACCCGTGTGAGCGCAGCGAAGCCGCCGCCTGCTCTGGCGACAACTCCACCGGCACGCCCAGCGCCTCCAGCACGTCCGCGCTGCCGGACTGAGAGGTGATGGCGCGGTTGCCATGCTTGGCCACGGTGACGCCCGCAGCCGCGCAGACGAGCGCGACGGTGGTGGAGATGTTGAACGTGTTCAGCCGGTCGCCGCCGGTGCCGCACACGTCGAGGATTTCACGCGCGCGCGTCTCCGCATCCAGCGGCACGGGCACCGAGCGGTCGCGCAGCTCGATGGCGAACGCGGCGATTTCCTCCGTCGTCTCGCCCTTCTGCGCCAGCGCGGTGAGGAACGCGGCCTTGATCTCGGCCATGACAGACTCGTCCACGAGCGCGGCGACGGCGGCGGTCACCTGCTGCGGCCCCAGCGCGACGCCTGCGGCAAGCTGCTCGGTGAAGGTGTTGAGCATGGCGCGAGTTTAGGAGAAATCGCGCCTATTCAAAGTCGAAACTCCTGACACAGAGAGTTGGACCGGAACCAGGCATTTGCAGAGGGACGCTTCCTTTCAACGCAAAGACGCAGAGGACGCAAAGGTGCGCAGCGAAGCGACTGACAGAGGACACCCAAAGGTGGACGCAGCTGGAGCGCTCAACTCCGCGCTCCTCCGCGTTCTCCGCGTCTCTGCGCTAAAGGGAAAACTCCCTTCAACTGCATCGTTCCGATTGAAAGGCCCACAACTACCCGCTACAAACAGCCCGTGAACGCAAAACTTCTCCTCGCCTGCCTGCTGGCCGCCCTGCCTGCCGCCGCCGCTGACACCGCCGCGCAGCTCATCGAACACCGCAAAATCTGGGACGCCGCTCCGCATAACGCGTTCACCGACCTCGTGCGCTTCAAGGACCGCTGGTATTGCGTCTTCCGCGAGGGCAGCGGCCACGTCTCGACTGACGGCGCGGTGCGCGTGCTCACCAGCGACAGCGGCTACTGGTGGGAGTCCGCCGCGCGCATCGAGATGCCGGGCTTTGACCTGCGCGATCCGAAAATCTCCGTCATGCCGGGCACGCCGCGGCTGATGCTGCTCGGCGGCGCGACCGTGCGCGAGGGAAACAAGCCCGCGACCGAGAGCCAGTCCTTCGTCGCCCTCTCCGATGACGGGAAGAAGTGGGGCAAGGTCTTCTGGGTCGGACCGACGAACCAATGGCTTTGGCGCGTGACGTGGCACCGGAGCAACGGCCTGGGCGTGGCATATGACGTGTCGCCCGAGAGCCGCAACGCCAAGAAATACGGCACGACACTTCTCCTCACCAAGAACGGCACGGACTTCGACACGCTGGTGGATGACCTCTCCACCGAGAACGGCCCGACGGAGGCGACGCTGCGCTTCGCGCCCGATGGGACGCTCTTCTGTCTCCAGCGCCGCGATGGCAAGCCCGTCAACACCGCGTTGCTGGGCACCAGCAAGCGAATCCCATACGATGAGTGGACATGGCAGGACCTGGGCAAGTATTTCGGCGGGCCGAACTTCATCCAGATTCCCGACGGACGGTGGATTGCCTGCGGACGCCTGCAAAACCACGGGCCGGACAAGAAGACCAAGACCGTCGTGTGCGAACTGGACGTGGCGAAGGGTGAGTTGAAGCCGCTACTCGACCTGCCCAGCAGCGGCGACAGCAGCTACCCCGGCATGGTGTGGCACGACAATCTTTTGTGGGTGAGCTACTACTCCTCGCACGAGGGCAAGACCGCGATCTACCTCGCGCGGGTGAAGCTCTGAGCCGGACCGATGGAGCCGGCGTGATGCAGTTGGGCCGCTCCCCCTGCTCGTCATCCTGATCCTGCTCCGCTGGTCTAAACCGGAGCGATTCTTTAGCCACGGATGGAACACAGACGAAACACGGATGGGGACGAGGAAAAACGCATCCTCCCAAGGATGCTGGACGCGCCCACCAAACGGTGGTGGCGGACACGGCAGGCATCGTCAAGACAGTCGCCTGCTGTTCCGTGTTTCTTCCGTGTTCCATCCGTGGCTCAACTGCATGGTTCCGGCTAAACACGAGGGGAAGGAGCGAGGTTTGGATCAGGAATACGAGCAGGAACGAACCAGCGCCAACGTTGCAAGAAACTGAGCAACTCCCTGGAATGCGCCCCCTCTGAATTTCGCCTTGCCGGTCGCAACCGGTCGTCGAGAGTGTCCGCGCATGAAAATCTCTCCTCGCTTTGCCGGCCACTTCGCGACGCTGTTCCTGTTCTTCGTCGCTCCGCTCGCCCGCTCCGCCGACATCGAGACCAACGCCGCGTGGCTCGCCGAGCATTACACCAAATACGAGCACCGCATCCCGATGCGCGACGGCGTGCGGCTATTCACGCGCGTCTATGTGCCCAAGGACGACTCGCACGCGTGGCCCATCATGCTTACGCGCACGCCCTACGCGCTGAAACCCTACGGCTCCGACAACTACACCGACCCGTCCGGCTCCTTCCAGACGCTGGCCAAGGACCGATTCATCCTCGTCACTCAGGACGTGCGCGGGCGCTACGGCTCCGAGGGAACCTACATGCACGTCCGCCCGTTCAACCCGAACAAAGGGCCGAAAGATTTTGATGAAAACTCCGACACCTGGGACACCATCGAGTGGCTGGTGAAGCGCGTGCCGAACAACAACGGCAGGGTCGGCATGTTCGGCATCTCCTATCCGGGCTTCTACACCTCGATGGGCATGATTGACAGCCACCCGGCGCTCAAGGCCGCGTCCCCGCAGGCACCCATCGCGGACTGGTTCATGGGCGACGACCTGCATCACAACGGCGCGTTCTTCCTCTCGCAGAACTTCGACTTCTTCTACCGGTTCGCGCAGAAGGTCGAGGACCGGCTGCACGACGACATCAAGAGCTACAACTTCGGCACGCCGGACGGCTACGACTTCTTCCTGCGCATGGGGCCGCTGGGCAATTCCGACAAGCTGCTGCTCAAGGGCCGCGCGCCCGAGTGGAACGAGTTCCTCGCTCACCCGACCTACGACGCCTACTGGAAGGCACGCAACATCCGCCCTCACTTGAAGAACGTCCGCTGCGCTGTGATGACCGTGGGCGGGTGGTTCGATGCGGAGGACTTGTTCGGCCCGCTGGAAACCTACCGCTCGACCGAACGGCAAAACCCCGGCATCACGAACACGCTCGTGATGGGTCCGTGGTTGCACGGCGGCTGGGGTCGCGGCACGGGCGACACGCTCGGGCACTTCAGCTTCAAGGCGAAGACCTCTGAATACTACCGTGAGAAAATCGAGCTTCCCTTCTTCCGCCACTTCCTCAAGGGCGACACGAACTACACGCCCGTCGAGGCGCACATCTTCGAGACCGGCACGCACGTCTGGCGGAAGTTCGACGCCTGGCCGCCGAAGCAGGCCGCCGCGCGCACGCTCTACTTCAGGGCCGGTGGCGCGCTGTCCTTCTCGCCGCCCACCGAAGGCGCGGCCTTCGACGAATACGTCAGCGAGCCCGCGAAGCCCGTGCCCTACACCGCCGACCTGTCCACGAGCTACCCGCGCGCGTATCCCCTCGACGACCAGCGCTTCGCGGAGTCACGGACGGACGTGCTGGTGTATGAGACCGCGCCGCTGGAGGAGGACCTGACCCTCGCCGGCCCGCTGCGCGCGAG
>JACRKB010000250.1 GCA_016235545.1 Verrucomicrobiota bacterium
AAGTGAGTGTCATGTCCATGGAAGCGGGTGAACTGCAACCAAGCGCCGCCCAGCGAGCCTTCTCCCTTCGCGGAGCGAGGGGCGAAGGTGGCCGAAGGCCGGATGAGGGGTGCGGCCACCAACGCCGACGCAGCCAACCTCTCACCCCGGCCCTCTCCCCTTGCTCCGCAAAGGGAGAGGGAGCCGCGCTTGTTTGGCGTCGTTTCGCTGTCGCCCAAATTCAGTCCGCTGGCGCGTAATCTCTCCCAACTCACCATGCCCTTCATCCACGATGACTTCCTCCTCGGCACGAAGACCGCCTGCCGGCTCTACCACCAGTTCGCCGCGCCGGAGCCGATTCTCGACTACCACTGCCATCTCTCGCCGCGCGACCTCGCGGAGAACCGGCAGTTCAACAACCTCTTTGAAATCTGGCTCGAAGGGGACCACTACAAGTGGCGCGCGATGCGGGCCAACGGCGTGGCCGAGCGCTTTTGCACCGGCGACGCCGAACCGTTCGCGAAGTTTCAGGCGTGGGCCGCGACCGTGCCGCACACGTTGCGCAACCCGCTCTACCACTGGACGCATCTCGAACTCGCGCGCCACTTCGGCATCACCGAGCTGCTCGACGAGTCAAACGCCGCGCGCATCTGGAACCAGGCGAACGAGCAGCTCGCCACGCCCGCGCTCTCCGCGCAGGGCCTGCTGAAGAAGTTCCGCGTCACCACGCTCTGCACGACGGATGACCCGACCGACGACCTTCGGCACCACGAGTCCATCGTCGCGCAAGGCCTCGCCACGCGCGTGCTGCCCTGCTTCCGACCGGACAAGGCGCTCGGCGTGAACCAGCCCGTCGCGTTCAACGCGTGGGTGGGCCGCCTCGCCGAGGACAGCGACACGGACATCCCCGACTTCCCGGACTTCCTCACCGCGCTGTGCCGGCGCGTCGAGTATTTCCACGCGCACGGCTGCCGGCTTTCCGACCACGGGCTGAACCATTGCTACGCGGACTTCTGCTCCACGCAGACCGCCGGCGCGATTTTCGGGAAGGCCCGGCAAGGCCAGCCCGTCTCACCCGCCGAGCACGCGCAGTTCGCCTCGTTTATCATGCTCTTCCTCGGTCGGCTCTACGCGCAGCACGGCTGGACAATGCAGCTTCACCTCGGCGCGTTGCGCAGCGCGAACACGCGCCTCCTCCGCGCGCTCGGCCCCGACACCGGCTTCGACTCCATCGGTGACTGGCCGCAGGCGCGGACGCTCGCCGCGTTCCTCGACCGGCTCGACACCGACAACGCGCTGCCGAAAACCATCGTCTATAACCTGAACCCGGCGGACAACTACGCCGTCGCCGCCGCGCTCGGGAATTTTCAGGACGGCACGGTCGCGGGCAAAATCCAGCTCGGCTCGGGCTGGTGGTTCCTCGACCAGAAGGAGGCGATGGAGTGGCAGCTCAACGCGCTCTCAAACCTCGGCCTGATCTCGCGCTTCGTCGGCATGGTCACGGACTCGCGCTCGTTCATGTCGTATCCGCGCCACGAGTATTTCCGCCGCGTGCTGTGCAACCTCATCGGCCGCGACGTGGAGAGCGGCGAGTTGCCGGACGACGACGCGCTCGTCGGCTCGCTCGTGCGCAACATCTGCCACGAAAACGCGCGGCAATTCCTCGCGCTGCCGAGTTGCGCTGCCGAGCCGGTTCCTGTGAAATGACTGCCCAACCATTGTGAACGAAGCCCCAACTCCCGCCCCCGCCCGCGTCGGCCACTACCGCTGGGTCATCTGCGCGCTGCTCTTCTTCGCGGCCACCATCAACTACATTGACCGGCAGGTCATCGGCATCCTCAAGCCGACGCTGGTGAAGGAATTCCAGTGGCAGGACGAGCGCGTGTATGCGGCCATCGTCTTCAGCTTCCAGCTCGCCTACGCCATCGGCCTGCTGCTGGCGGGCCGGGTCATGGACAAAACTGGCACGCGACGCGGCTTCGCGATTGCCGTGGTGCTGTGGAGCATCGCCGCCGTCTGCCACGCATTCGCGGACTGGTTCCCGTGGCTCAAGCTGCCGACGGTGAACCTCGACGCGACCACCGGCTTCTCCATCGTCATGCTGTCCGGCGCGGCGGCAGGCTTCGCGCTCGCCCGGTTTGCGCTGGGCATCGGCGAGGCGGGCAATTTCCCCGCCGCCATCAAGACGACCGCCGAATGGTTTCCGAAGAAGGAGCGCGCGCTGGCCACGGGCATCTTTAACTCCGGCACGAACGTCGGCGCGCTGCTCACACCGCTGGCGGTGCCGTGGATTACGCTGCACTGGGGCTGGCAATGGGCGTTCATCGGCACGGGCCTGACGGGCTTCCTCTGGCTAGGCTGGTGGCTGTGGATTTACCGCGCGCCGGAGGAGCACCCGCGTCTGACGCCAGCGGAACTCGCCTACATCCGCAGCGACCCCATCGAGCGGACAGAACCCATCGAATGGAAGAAACTTTTCCCGCACCGGCAGACGTGGGCCTTCGCGCTCGGCAAATTTCTGACCGACCCCATCTGGTGGCTCTACCTGTTTTGGATTCCCGACTTCCTGAATCGCAACCACGGCCTCGACCTCAAGTCCATCGGCCTCCCGCTTGTCGTGATTTACCTCGTGGCGGACGTCGGCAGCATCGGCGGCGGCTGGCTGTCCTCCGCGCTCATCAAGCGCGGCTGGACCGTGAACTCCGCGCGCAAGACTGCGATGCTCATTTGCGCGCTGTCCGTCGTGCCCATCATGTTCGCGGCGAAGGCGGCGAACCTCTGGGTCGCCGTCGGTCTCGTCTCGCTCGCGGCGGCGGCGCATCAAGGCTGGTCGGCGAACCTGTTCACGCTCACGTCGGACATGTTCCCGCGCCGGGCGGTCGGCTCGGTGGTGGGCATCGGCGGAATGGCGGGTGCGATTGGCGGGATGTTCATCGCGCTCATCGTTGGCGAGATTCTCCAGCGCACCGGCAGCTACGTGCCCATCTTCATCATGGCCGGCTCGGCGTATCTGATTGCGCTCGCCGTCATCCACTTCCTCGCGCCGAAGCTGGAGCCGGCGGAAGTATGATGCTTTTACTCAAAGCCACCCGGATGAAGCGCCTTGCAACCGTCGCGCGTGCCACCTCCCTCTCCCTTCATCGGATGAGGGGAGAGAATCCACGATCCCCAAACTCCCGCGATTTCAGCCCCTGAACCTGCTACGGTGGGGGCGAGCTCGTTCACGGCGTGCAGCGTGACCGCCTTGCCCTTTGGCGCGCGCAAGCTGCCCGCGGGAGAGAATGGTTCCGGGCCGCGACACTTGGTTTCTTTGGCGACGCCGCGCGTGCGGTGTTCCCGTTGGGTAGGTTTGTCCACCACCAGCGCGGCCCGGGCACGCCGTGCGCGCGCGGAAAGAACATCCCTATGCAAACTCTGCCCCTCCTCGATCCCAAGGCCGCCGGCATTGATGTCGGCAGCGAAACCCTCCACGTCTCCCTTGCCGGAGACACGCCGAAAGTTTTCGGCACCACCACCGGCCAGCTCCACGCTCTGCGCGACTGGCTCCAGGCAAACGGCGTCGCCTCCGTGGCGATGGAAGCCACCGGCGTCTACTGGCTCTGCGCCTACGAAGTCCTCGAGCGCGCCGGCCTGCGCGTGCTGGTCGTCAACGGCAAGCACGTCAAAAACCTCCCGGGCCGCAAGACCGACCTCAAGGACTGCCAGTGGATTGCGACCCTCCACGCCCACGGCCTGCTGCGCTCGGGCTTCGTGCCGCCCGAACACATCCGCCGGCTGCAGGACTATCTGCGGCTGCGGGCCGACCACGTCACGCTGGCCGCCAGCCATGTGCAACACCTGCAAAAGGCCCTTGAACGCATGAACGTCAAGCTGCACGACGTGATCAGCTCGGTGGTGGGCGTCAGCGGCCTGCGGGTCATCCGCGCCATCCTGGAAGGCCAGCGCGACCCCGCCGTGCTGCTGGGCCTCTGCGACGCGCAGATCCAGAAGCACAAGGCGGCCGCCGTGCAGGAGGCGCTGCGCGGCACGTGGAAGGCGGAGCACCTCTTTGCCCTGAAGCAGGCACTGGCGTTGTGGGAGGTTTATCAGGAGAAGATCGCCGAGTGCGACCGGGAGATCGAAGGGGTGCTGCGCGAACTGGCCGGCCCGGAGGCCACGCAAGGCACGCCCAAGCCCGGCAAGCCCGGCGGGCGCAACAGCCCGCAGATCGAACACCTGCACCAGATGCTGGTGCGGCTCTGCGGCGACCAGGACGTGACCGTGCTGCCGGGGCTGGCCGACCACACGCTGCTTTCGCTGGTGGGCGAAGTGGGCACGGACCTGAAGCGGTGGCCGACGGAAAAACACTTCACGGCGTGGTGCGGCCTGCCGCCCGGCAGCAAACAGAGCGGCAAACGACGGGGCCACACAGCGCGGCAGCGCAACCGGGCTGGGCGGCTCTTCTGCCTGATGGCGCGCAGCGTGGGCCGCACGGTGGACAAGGCGCTGGGCGGCTTCTACCGGCGGCTCAAGGCGCGGCGCGGCGGCCTGGTGGCCAACCAGGCGCTGGCGCGCAAGCTGGCCGCGCTCTTCTGGCGGCTCTTGGTGCATGGGAAGACCTACGTGGAAGAAGGCCTCAAAAAATATGAAAGCCGAGTCGTGGAAACCGAGACACGGTGGCTGCGCAAACTCGCCCGCAAACACGGACTGGCGCTCCTCCCAAACCCAACCCCTCAACCGCAGGTTCATGGGTAGCTCCCACGGCCCGAAAGCCGCGCATTGGGACCATGAACCTGCTAGACTGTGCGGTGATGTCTGCGGGCTGGCGCAGTGTGACCGTTTCATCCTCTGGCGCGCTTTGGCTGCCCGTTGGGTAGGTTG
>JACRKB010000256.1 GCA_016235545.1 Verrucomicrobiota bacterium
CGGCCCCGGCTGATATGGCAGCACACTGCGGCCTTCCACCGCACGGTTGCGGTCCAACAACCCGCTCGCCGCCAACGCCGTGTCGCGAATGAACTCCGCAGGCAGGCGGAAACGTGGGCCGCGGGCGAGGAAGCGATTTTCGGGATCGGCGGTTGAAGGGTTGAAGGGTTGAAGGGTTGAAGAGATGAAGAGACTTACGACCTGTCCCCCTTCAACGTTCTCACTCTTCAACGCTTTAACCGCCGTGAACGCGGACGCCTGCCGATAGGTCGCACTCGTCACGATGAGCCGCAGCATCCCCTTCACATCCCATCCACTGTCCATGAACCGCACCGCAAGCCAGTCCAGCAGCTCCGGGTGCGTGGGAGGCTCGCCTTGCGCTCCGAAGTCCTCCGCAGTCTTCACGATGCCGGTGCCGAATATCATCTGCCAGAAACGGTTCACCGTGACACGCGCGGGCAGCGGATTTTCCCGCGCCACCAGCCAACGGGCGAGCGCCAGCCGGTTCGGCGCCACTTCCGGCGGCAGGCTCCCCAACACAGCCGGCACAGCCGCCGCGACCCGCTCGCCCCGTCGCCGGAAATCCCCGCGCATCAGGATGTGCGTCGGCACGCGGTTCGTCCCCTCTGCCATGATGCGCAGGCGCGACGTGCCTTCAGCCGCCACTTTCAATCGCGCCTGCGCCTCCTCCGAGGCCAGCAGCGCCACGTCCAGCTCGGGAAAATGCAGGTCACGAAACGTCCGCCGCACTGCGGACAGGTCGTTGGTCGCACGGCGATCCGCCGGGATGGTGAACACCTCCTGCTTGAACTTCTCCAGCCGGCTGCGATGCGCCGAGGACTCGCTGGCTTCGAAGACAACTTCCACCGCGCCGCCGGTCGGCGTCACGCGGACCAGCAAACGGTGCCGGCCCGGAGGCACGCGCACATTGAACAGCCGCACGGGCCCGGCGGATTCAGGCTCCCGCCCGCTGACATGAACGAGCCGCTCGTCGAGCCACACCCGGGCCGTCGCGTTCGTGCTCAGCCGGCAGCGCAACAGGGAGCTGACCGTCGTCGCCACGTCACGCTGCAAGCTAATCGGGCCGCTGCCCGCCGGCAGTTGGACCGCATTCGCCCCCGTGCCGGGCAGGCTCTCCCACTTGAACAACTTGGACGCAGCACGATCTCCGAGCACCTGCGCGCACTCAGGCGGCAGCAGCTCCTCCGCTCCCCGCACATCCGCCGGGAATGGCCCGGCCCGATGCCAGTCGCCGAAGCGGGGCGGCTCGATCTTGGTGTCGCGCACGCGCTGTTCCCAGGCCGCCTGCACGCGATCCCAGTCGGCTCGCGGCTCGTAATACAACTTCAGCAACAACTCCCTGCAGCGCGTCTGCTCCAGCTCGGCGGCCTTCAGAGTCGCTTCCCTGCTGGGCGGCACGATGCGCAGAATCGGCTCGGCGGCAGCGCCGTTCGCCAGCGGGTTGCCCGGCAGCTGGTCGAAGAACGCAAACATCCGGTAATAGTCGCGCGCGGTGATCGGATCGTATTTGTGATCGTGGCATTCGGCGCACGCCAGGGACAGGCCCAGCCAGACAGTCGCCGTCGTGCCCACCCGCTCGGCGGCGTAGCGCACGCGATACTCCTCCGCGTCCGCGCCGTTCTCCGAGGTCGTCGGGCCGTTGCGGTGAAATGCCGTGGCAACGATCTGCTCGCGCGTGGCCTGCGGCAACAAGTCGCCCGCGAGCTGCTCGATGGTGAACTGGTCAAAGGAGAGGTTGCGGTTGAACGCCGCAATCACGTAGTCACGGTAGCCGTGCATCTCGCGGAGGAAGTCATCATGAAACCCGTCCGAGTCCGCGTAGCGCGCCAGGTCAAGCCAGTGCTGCGCCATCCGCTCTCCGAAATGCTTCGACGCCAGCAGCCGCTCCACCACCCGCTCGTAAGCCTGCGGCGAAACATCAGCGAGAAACGCATCCACCTCCTGCGGAGTCGGCGGCAGTCCGATGAGATCGTAACTCAGCCGGCGAATCAGCGTGACCCGGTCCGCCTCCGGCGCAGGCCGCCAGCCGCGTTGCTCCAAGGCGGCGAGGATGAAGCGGTCCAGATCGCTCCGCGGCCACGCGGCCAGCTTCACGGCGGGAACCGGGGACAACTGCGGCGGCGTGAACGCCCAGCCCGGCGACCAGTTCGCGCCCTGCTCGATCCAGCGGCGGAGCAACGCTACCTGCGGGGCGGCGAGATGCTTGCCGGTCTTGGGTGGCGGCATGAGTTCACCTTTGTCCGCAGCGGTGATGCGCTTGAGCAACTCACTCGCGTCCGGTTGGCCGGGGACGACCGCGGCTGCGCCGGACTTGCCGGAACCAAACAGCCCCTCGCGCGTGTCGAGGCGCAAGCCAGCCTTGCGCTTTCCACCATCCGGACCGTGGCAGGCAAAGCAGTGTTCGGAAAGAATGGGCCGGATGTCGCGGTCGAAATGGATGGTTCCCCCGTCCCGCTGCGCCGCCCTCGCGCTGCCGCCAAGCGACAATGCCGCGCAGAAAAAAAGGCAGAGATGACCAGTGGAGCGATTCACGGTTCTGACAGGCAACAGCCTGCTCTGACGCTAGCGGGCGGCATACCCTGCCGCAAGCGAGGTGGTTCAGTTGTTGCCCGCAAATCACGCGGATGACGCGGATGCCAAAATCATTTTTTCTCCTGGCCCTTCGCAGGCGTGGCCAGGGCCGGGGTGGGCACGGGGCTCAGACAGGTTCACGCTTCAACCCAGATTCCGCAGTTGAACCTCACGCAAAAGGCGCAAAAAACGCAAAGGAAAGGACTTTTGAAACTGCGGCCTCTCACCCGTTGGATGAAAACTGCCGGCACCTGCATTTGGAGAAATTGCCCTTCGGCGTTGCGTCCTTCGCGTCCTTTGAGTGAACCAATTGCGGCTTTTAGGTTCAACGGGTATCGGCCTTGAGGCGGTGGGGTTTGGCCGGGCGGCCTTGCGCGTGAGGAGGCCAGATCATTTCTGGCTGAACTGCCAATTCCACGCGGCTGGCGAAATTGTCACCGACCAGTTCGCGCCCGGCTTCGGAGTTCGGGCTGTGAATTCACTGCGCCACGACGACTTTCAATGAGTCGGGCTGCGGTTTGGCTGCGAGGGCGACGGCGGCAGCGGTCTCGGCCAGCGGGAAGGTGTGCGTGACGAGGGGGCGCACATCGAATTGGCGGGAAAAGACAAGACGTGCCACCGCGGGCTGGAGGGTAAGGTCGGCGGAGTAGCTGCCGAGCAGGTCTTTCTCGTCCACACAGACGCATGAGAGATCAACGGGGGCAATGGAGCCCCGTTTGGTGTGTGCGAAGAGGAGCACCTGGCCAGCGCCTCGCACGAGGGCGAGTGCCTGCTCCACGGCGGCGTCCACGGGGACAGCGATGATGGCGGCATCGAGGCTGCGTCCACGCGTGCGGCGGCGGAGCTGCTCGGGCAGGTCCGGCGCGTCCGCGCGCAGGGAGTGAGCGGCTCCGAAGTGGCGGGCCAATTTGAGGCGCGCATCAAGGAGGTCGGTGGCGATCACTTTCAGGCCGCGCAGCGCGAGGAGCTTGGTGAACATCAGGCCAATCGGCCCCTGCCCTGCCACGAGCACGGAGTCTCCGGGCAGCACGGCGAGGCGGTTGACGCCTTTGAGGACGGTGTTGACTGGCTCCAGCAGCGCGCCCTCGACGAAGGAATTCTTCGCCGGAATCTTCACAACTCCGGGGAGGCAGAATGACATGACGCGCACATACTCCGCGTAGCCGCCGCCCGACGGCTCGAAACCGGCGGTGATGCCGGTGCGCTTGTATTGCGGGCATTGGGCGAAGGCGCGGTGGCGGCAGGCATGGCAATCCATGCAGGGCACATGATGGTGGAGGGCCACGCGGTCGCCGAGGCGGAAGGCGCGCACGCGTGCGCCGAGCTTGACGATGGTGCCGGCGGTCTCGTGGCCGAAGATGCGCGGCGGGGCGAGGGTGTCGTGCTGAATTTTTTTGATGTCGGTGGGGCAGACACCGCACACGGCCACACGCACCAGCATTTCGTTCGCACCGATGTGCGGCACGGGGACGGTCTCGACGCGAAGGTCGTTGGCGCCGCGATAGACGACGGCGCGCATGGTTTTTGGAATCGTCGTCAACACGGCGGAAGTTGTAGGGAAAAACCCACTTGGCGCAAAGGCGCAAAGACGCGGAGGGGCAAGGGAGAAAGGAGAGGGACTCCACTCAACGGGCGCAAATCAGCTTTTGACCACAATGCAAAATCTCGTTTGGTGCCCGGATTCAGCCGAGTGAAGGCGGGTAGTGCAAGGACAAGCCGTGACAACGGATTGCCCGAGGGTGGCTATGCGGTTTGCAAAGGCCCTTGAAACGGGTGGGCAATGTGCTCCTTGCCCGGACGCCCGGCTGAAGCCGGATGCGAATGAGAGGAGTTCAAATCCTGATTTGCGCCCCACGCAAGGCCCTGTGCCACTCCGTCAATGCGCGGGACTCAGTGGAGAGCCATCGCTTGATCCTTGCGACCCTGCGTCATTGCCCTTGGCGCTGAATCGGCCTGCTCAGAGAAAGCGTTCCGCCCAGTCGGGCGTGCAGGGTTTGCCTGCGATGAAGTCGGCGAACCACGGCTCCGGGTCGGCCAGAAAGGCCCAGTCGCGTCCGCGCCAGGAGAAGCGCAGCGCCGTGGCGTGCAATGCCTGACAGGGCAGGATGAGGCGGGCTCGCTGGGCTGCGGTCAGTTGGCGAAGGACGAAATCGAGGTAGAGATGCTCGTCGCCGCCGTAGAGTTTGTCGCCGACGAGCGGATGGCCGAGGTGCTGAAGGTGGATGCGGATTTGGTGTTTGCGCCCGGTGTGAGGACGGACTTGCAGGAGAGTGAAGTCTCCTTCCTGGCGGGTGAAGCGCTGTTGCACGTTGAACTCCGTCAGCGCCGAAGCCCCGTCGGGACGCACACAGTCCTTGATGGAGATGATGGCCTGCTCGTCCTTGCCGAGTGCGGCTTCGCAGACGGCGGTGTCGGAAGCAAAGTGGCCGTGCGCGATGGCGAGGTATTCCTTTTCCACCTGGCGCTGGGCGAAAAGTTTCTTGAGCGCGGCGTCGGCCTCCGGGCTTTTGGCAATGAGGATGACACCGCTGGTCTCGCGGTCGAGGCGGTTGACGAGATGGGAAGAGACGGCGTCGCCGACGTGAAGGCGCACGCGGCTGATGAGGCTGGAATAAACGTCGCCCTTGGTGGGATGGCAGACCAGGCCGGCGGGCTTGTTGATGGCCAGCAGGTCGGCGTCTTCGTGGAGGATGTCAAACAGTTCGGCCACCGCCAAAGTCTTGAACCACTGACCAGCACTGACCAGCACAAATCCCGAACTCCGAAGTTCAGCCGCGAAAGGTCGCAAAGAGCACAAAGGAGCCGAGTCTGGGATGACTGGAGCTGGGACTGTTTCTAACCGCCCCGTTCTCCTGCCAGAAACTTGCTTTGCGCTCTTTGCGCCCTTTCGCGGCCATTCCATTTCGGAGTTCGGGCTAATCCGAGGCACGGCATGACACGGGGCGCACTTTGCACTTTGAACCCAAGCCCGCCGCCGTATCATGCGCCGCTGTGAAAAGAACCATTCTCCTTCCCGCGCTGCTGCTGGGGACGTTCGCTCTGACCCGATGGCCGGGGGTGATGCCTTTGAACTTCAGCCTCGGATATGGACTGGTGTTTTGCGCGGGGGCGTTTCCGCTACGGCTGCCCTGGTGGGCGGTGTTTGGCACGCTGGTCGGGACGGACATCGGGTTGAACGTGCTCTACTACAATGAGCCGCCCCTGGCTGACTACCACCTGGTGAACTACCTTGGGTTCGGCGTGCTCTATCTGCTGGGACGCCTCTTCTCCCGGCGCGCTTCCGTGCTCAAACACATCGCCGGCAGCCTGCTTGGCGCGATTCTCTTCTACCTCATCACGAACACCGGCGCATGGCTGGAAAACCCGGCTTACTCCAAGTCGATCGCCGAATGGTTCCGCGCTCTGACCACCGGCACCAACGGCTGGCCGGAGACGTGGACTTTCTTCCGCAACACGCTGCTGAGCAGCGGGCTTTTCGCCGGCCTCATCAGCGCCGCGCTGCAGGCGAGCGAATCAAAAGAGCCGGAAACTGAGGAGGAAACAGAACCGGATCCCGCCCCGGAAACCGCGCCCGAGGAAGCCAAGTAGCCGCGCTGCCAAGCGCGCCGCCGCCATGATCATCCGCCCCGCCATCCGCACGGACTGCCCGGGCATCCTCGCCATCTACAACGACGCAGTGCTGACCACGACGGCCACCTACGACTACGAGCCGCGCACGCTGGCTCAACGGCAGGCATGGTTCGATGAGCACGCACGCGACGGCTACGCGATTTTCGTCGCAGAATGTGATGAGGGGCGAATCGTTGGCTGGAGCGCGCTAAATCCCTATCACGCCCGGCCCGGCTACCGCTTCACTTCGGAGAACTCGATCTACATCGCGGCAGAAGCACGCGGGAAAGGCATTGGAAAACTGCTGCTCGCGCCGTTGGTGGAAGCCGCGCGGACAAGGGGCCTGCACGCCATCATCGCGGCGATAGACGCTGCGAACGAAGCAAGCCTCCGGCTGCACGCGGGGTTGGGCTTCGTTCAGGTGGGCCACTTCAAGCAAGTGGGCTACAAGTTCGACCGCTGGCTGGACGTGGTCTATATGGAGCGGCTGCTGGATCAGCCCTGAACCTAATCCGGAGCGATGGACTGGAAGCGGGATGTGTCGCTCAATGACCGCGACCTCTCACGATTTCAACTGTTGGGGAAGACTTTCTGCCGGCGTTCAGAAAGCGTAGTTCAAGCCGGTGTTGACGCTCAGAATGCCGTCGAGCTGAAGGTTCGAGGTCTTGCCTTGCACGGAGGAGCGGGAGTTGCCGGCGTATTGGTAGGCCAGGCCCAGCTCCCAGCTCCATGCCTCGCTCAGGGCCACATAGAGGTTGGCCTTCGCGGTCGCGCTGAAAAGCCAGTCATCGGCGGAGACGCGACCGGAGCGCGTCGCAGTCAAGCCCGCCGGGGCGAGCGGATTGGGGGCCACCACAATCGTGTCGCTGAAGCTGTAAGTGGTGCTGGCATAGACGACGCCCAGCCCGCCGCCAAGCGTGAGAGAAACTCGGTCGTGCAGGGGGAACTCGATGAAGGGGCCGATGTTGAAACCGTAAAGGGAGCCATCGAGCTTGTTGACGACGGAACCGGTGGCGGCGACCGGGGTGAGTGCCGAGCGTTCGGCCGGGACATCTGGGAGCAGTGGGCCTGCCGTGGCGAAGCTGCCCGAGTAAGGCGCAAGCGGGGGGAGGACGCCGCCGGGAAGGTATTTGTCTGTCGTGAGGCCCACCAGGCCAGCGAGTGTGCCGGAGTCGTTTTGCCCGAGTCTCATGTAGCCGAAGGAGACGAGGATGCCGATGTTCGCGCGGCGCTTCTCCGTGATGTGGAAGCGGCCGAGCACCTCCTCGTAGGCCAGCTCAAGTCCGGGAATCATCCGGTCCCGGCTGCCGCGAGTCGCGCCGTCTGCGAGGGAGCCGACAGTGTGGAAAGCGAGCGAGGGTGCGCCGGTGTTCGGCGCGGCGAGGGAGGCGTCGCTGGCGGTGAACTGGCTGTTGTTGTTGTAGCCCCAGTTCCAGGTAGTGCCGCCCGCATTGCCGCTGATGTCGCGGAAGACGAAGCCGTCCGCGTAGGTGCGGTTCACGCCGGGGACGAGAGCGCCGGAGTTGTTCGCGGTGACGCTGGTGAAGTCGGTCTTGATGTTAAAATTGAAGGTCGCCTTAAGGGAAAAGCGGTTGCGCCTTCTGAGCATGGAGTCGTCCGTGGCCTCCACTGGAAAGTGTTGTTGCGCGACAGCGGTGCCGCCAACACAAGCCAAACTCATCGCCCCAAGCCAAAATTGGTTTTTCATGTCTGTGAAAGTTTAGGGCACCTGGAGGAGCCGGTAGAAGCGTGTGCCAGTGGCCGTGGGCAGGCTCGATGTGCGGGGCGGCCCCGTGTCCACCCACTGAAGGCGTCCGCCGGTGCCGGTGACGCCGGGGAACGACGTCTCATAGGGCCCGGCCGCGCTTGAGCTGTATTGGATGTAGTAGGTCTTCCCTGCGGTGCTCGTGAAATCAATCTTGAACCGGCCCAGATGAAACTCCGTGCGGTCGGGCGTCAGCAGTGTTCCCGCCGGCGCGGCCGGGTAGCCGCCGGTCACGATCTCCACGACGAGGCGTGGCTTGGGTGTGGTCACCCGGTCGGAGACGTAATACTCGACGTTGAGCGGAAACGTGCCCGCCGGTGCGAGGGTGGTGGGAAGGAGGATAAAGGGCACGCCGTTGTTTGTCCCGGTGGCGTTGATGAGGACGATGGCGTTGCCGAGCGAGTCCGCGCCGAGGTCGAAGAAGGATATGCGCACGAAGGTGAGCGCGCCCACGCTGCCTGACGGGTTGAGGATGGGCAGTGATTCCTCGGTCGCGCCGGTCTGCGACCGAAGCGCGTAGGCAGTGAGCGATTTGAAGATGACCGCGCCGCTGAGGAAGCTGCATGCCAGGGGAGCGCCTGATGCGTTGAGCACCTGGTTCGTCACCGGCACTCCCTGCAACATCAGACTGGCGACGCTCTGCGTCACTCCTGCCGCGACCGTGAAGTTGAGGAACACGACCACATTGCTGCCAGCGGTGAAGGTCTGCGCTGAGGGGAGGGTGACATCAAAGCCCAACTGGCCGGCTCCAATCACGTTGGTGCTGGCGAGCGTGCCGGCGACCGGCGTGGTCACGCTGACGAAGACAAGTTTGTTCGCGTCATAGGCCACGCTGCCCAGAACGCGGTTCTCGCCGCCCTCGGCCAGAAGCGCCACCGGCACGGTAATCGCCGTTCCCGCCGTGAGGTTGGTTGTCTGCGTGGAGACGACTTGCAGTGCGCGCAGAGAAATCGTCAGGGCCGCGTTGACGCTGGTCACTGAGCCGTCGGAGTTCGTCACCTTCACACAGTAGTTCGCCACGTCGTTGGTGGAGATGCTCGTGAACGTCAGGGTGGCATTCGTCGCGCCGGCGATGTCCACGCCGTTCTTGCACCACTGGTAGCGCAGCGTCGGCCGCCCGATGGCGACCACGGTAAAGGTGGCGGTGTCGCCTGCCAGCACGCTCACAGACACTGGCTGGACGATGATGACCGGCGGGTCGAGGACGGTGAGAGTGGCGTTCGAGCTGGTCGCGGAGCCGAAGGGGCTGGTGATGACCACCGAGTAAAGGCCGGCCTGGTTGGTCTGGACGTTGGTGAGTGAGAGGGGGTTGTTTGTGGCGCCCGCGAGATTCACCCCGGCAAACCGCCATTGGTAGGTGAACGGGCCATCGCCTCCCGCTGTGACGGAGAAGGCGGCGTTGGTGCCCTTGAGCACTGTCAACGACTGCGGATGCGAGGCGACAAACGGCGCGGTCTTCACCGTGAGCGTGGCGTTCGCGCTCGTCGCGGTGCCGTAAGGGTTGGTGACGACCACCGAATAATCCCCGGCTTGCGTGGCCTGCACACCGGGCAGGGTCAGCGTGGTGCCGGTCGCACCTGTGATGGCCGCGCCGTTGAACCGCCATTGGTAGGTGAGCGCCGGATCGCCGCCGGCAACCACGGTGAAGGTGACGGTGATGCCCGCCACGACCGATTGGGAAAGCGGCTGCGTGATGATGAATGGCGGGACACGGACGGTGAGCAGCGCATTGGAGCTGGTGACGGAGCCGTAGGGACTTGTGATGACGACGGAGTAATTGCCGGCGTTGTTCGTCAGCGCGCTCGCAAGTCCGAAGCTTGCGGCCGTCGCACCGACGATGTTTGTTCCGCCAAACCGCCACTGATATGTGAACGGCCCATCGCCACCCGCCGTGACGGAGAATGCGGCGAGGCTGCCCTGAATCACCGTCAGCGACTGCGGCTGCGTGGCAACAAATGGCGCGGACTTCACGTCCAGTGTCGCGATGGCGCTGGTGACGGTGCCGTAGGGATTGGAAACAACCACCGTGTAGTTGCCGAGCTGGCTGACCTGCACGGCGTTGAGCGTGAGCGTCGCAGCAGTCGCGCCCGTCACGGGCACACCGTTCAAGAGCCATTGATAGGTCAGCGTCGGATCGCCGCCCGCGACCACCGTGATGCTGGCGTTGTTGCCCGCGACGACGGTCTGCGTAGCCGGGGCTGGCTGCGTGATGATGAAAGGCGGGACGCGGACAGTGAGCAGCGCGTTGGAGCTGGTGACGGAGCCGAAGGGGTTGCTCACGACGACCGAGTAGTTGCCCGCCTGGTTGGTCTGAACCCCGGTCAACACCAGCGGGTTGGCCGTCGCTCCGACGATGTTCACGCCGCCAAAGCGCCATTGATACGAAAGCGGCGCGTCTCCGGTCGCGGTCACGCTGAAGGTGGCGGTGTTGCCCTGGATGACGGTCTGGGGCTGCGGCTGGCCATTGTCAGCGATGGCGGGCGGTGACTGAATAGTGACGACTGCGACCGCGCTGGTGACAGTGCCATAGGGATTGCTGACGACGACGGTGTAGTTGCCCTCCAGGCTCTTCTGGACGTTCAGAAGAGTGAGCGTCGCCGCGGTCGCCCCGGGGATGGTTGTCCCGTTTAACCGCCAGAGGTATGTCAGTGTCGGCGAGCCGGTGGCCGTGACGGAGAGGTTCAAGGTGGCACCCGCAGTGAGCGTTTGCGAAACGGGCTGGACGATGATGGTCGGCGGGAGCAGCACGGTGAGGGTGGCGTTGGCGCTGGTGGTCGAGCCGCCGGAGTTGCTGATGACGACCGAGTAAAGCCCCGCCTGGGAGGCGAGCACGTTGGTGAGGGTGACGGTGGTGTTCGTGGCACCCGATATGTTGACGCCGGCGAAGCGCCACTGGTAGGCGAGCGGCGCGGTGCCGGTGGCATTGACGCTGAAGGTGGCGTTCTGGCCCTGAACCACTGTGAGGGATTGTGGCTGGCCGTCGGGGCCACCTCCGTTCGGACCCGGCGTGATGAGCGGCGGGACCAACACGGTGAGCGTGGCGTTGGCGCTGGTCGTGGTGCCGCCGGGGTTGCTGATGACGACCGAGTAGAGGCCTGCTTGGGACAGGACTACGTTGGCAAGCGTGACCGAGGAACCAGTCGCGCCCGGGATGTTGACGCCGGCGAAGCGCCACTGATAGGTGAGCGGTGCGGTGCCGATGGCGTTGGCGCTGAACGTGGCGTTCTGCCCCTGGATCACTGTGAGAGATTGTGGCTGGCCATCAGGACCGCCTCCGTTCGGACCCGGCGTGATGACAGGCGGGACCAGCACGGTGAGCGTGGCGTTGGCGCTGGTAGTGGTGCCGAAGGGGTTGCTGACGACCACCGAGTAAAGCCCTGCCTGTGAGAGAAGGACATTTGTGAGAGTGATCGAAGTGTTGGTCGCGCCCGATATGTTGACGCCAGCGAAACGCCACTGGTAGGTGAGCGGCGCGCTGCCGACGGCGTTGGCGCTGAAGGTGGCGTTCTGCCCCTGAATCACTGTGAGGGATTGCGGCTGGCCGTCAGGGCCGCCTCCGTTCGGACCGGCGGTGATGGCCGGTGGCGCGGCGACGGTGAGCGTGGCGCTGTTTGTCACCGCGCCGAAGAGGTTCGAGACGATGATGGTGTAAGGCCCGCCGTTGGCGATTTGGATGTTGGAAAGATTAAGGGTCGGGCCGGTCTGTCCGGGAAGCGCCGCCCCGTTGAACACCCACTGGTAAAACAGCGGCTCGGTCCCGCCCGCCGTCACGGAAAAGGCCACGTTGGCGCCAACGACGTTGGTGATGGACTGGGGCGGCGTGACGAAGAACGGAAAGGTGCCCAGCGTGAGGCTCGCGTTTGAGCTGGTGGCGGTGCCGGCGGAGTTCGCCACGACTATCGAGTAGAGGCCGACGTTTGCGTTCTGCGCGTTGGTGATGGTGATGGAAATGTTGGTCGCGCCGGTGAGGTTGACCCCGCCGAAGCGCCACTGGTATGTGAGCGGGTCGGTGCCGCTGGCCGTGATGGAGAACGTGGCGTTCGATCCGGTCGGGATGAACACATTCGCGGGATGCGTGATAATCAGCGGCGGCGTCGGGTCCGCCGTGTTGACGCGGGTGAGGAAGTTGTAGGGGATGTTGTTGAACTGTGTGAATGCGCCGGAGATCAGCAGCTTGCCATCCGTATCCAGCTCGCTGGCGGTGACGCCCGCGCTGGAGCCGCTGTTGAGGAACCCAGCCCCGGTGCCCGGATTGAACTGGGTGTCGTGTGCGCCGTTGAGGTCGAGCCGCGCGACACCCCGGCGGGAGGAGCCGCTGACGGTGTCGAACACGCCGACGATGAGCGCCTTGCCGCTGGGCATCAACTCGGCGCCATGCACGTCCGAGCTGATGTTGACGGTCGCCGCATAGGTCAGGTCCCGGCTGCCCGATGCGTTGATCCGGAAAATCCTGGAACAGACAACATTGTTGAACGAAAGCACACTGCCGAACACGATGATCTTGCCGTCAGGTTGAATCGTCATCCCAAAGATGCCCGTGCCACCCGTGCCGATGTTGAACGAAGTGTCCACCGAGCCATTGGGCAGCAGACGCACCATGCCGAGCCGGGGCAGGCCGTTGAATGTCGAGAATGAGCCGCACACAAGGATGTTGCCGTCAGCCTGGACCTTGATGGAACGCACCAGTTGATCGGGGCCCAGGCCGGGGAGGAAGGTTGTGTCCAGGGAACCGTCCGCGTTGAGCCGGGCTATGCGCACGCGCGGCACTCCGTTGAAGTTGAAAAAATCCCCGCCGATCAAAATCTTGCCATCACTCTGCAACGCCATCGCCTCCACCCCCCCGTCCGCACCGGTGCCAAGGTTTGTGGTGAACGCGGTGTCGAGCGCCCCGTCGTCACCCAGCCGCGCCAGACGCGGGGAGCTGGTGTTCCCGACGAAGCCGAAGTAACCGCCGATGACGCACTTGAGGTCGGGTTGGGTCACGATCACCCGCACGGTGGAATCCACGCCGGGTGTGACGAATGAAGTGTCGAGCGCGCCGGTCCTGGACAGCCGGGCGATGCGGTTGACACGGGTGCCGTTGAAAAAATCAAAGGTGCCGCCGAGGTAAATCTTGCTGTCGTTGGTCCTCACCTTGATGGCGGACACGATCCCGTTCGGCCCCGTGCCGCTGTTGAAAGTCGTGTCCACGTCACCCGGATCAGCGAGCGCGGCCGGGGGCAGCAGGCAGGCGGCGGCCACGGCACCGAGCAGCGCCTTCATCCGCCGCAGGAAGGCCTCTGGCCGCCATGCTCGCGAGCGGAGCGCGGAGAGGCTAAACGTTTTCAATTGGGGAGGCGGCTGGCAGAAAGCCAGGCCGTTTTGATGACAAATCATAAGAACAGAACGGGACGTTACCCATTGATGGAAAGTAATGAAGCCTTTTCTAATGATTCCGGTGGAGGCGGACGTGGCTACGCGCCCGAGCGCGGCTTCAGCTCCGCCGCGAGCTGTTCGCCGAGCTGCTCGGGCTCCTGCGACTTGCGCTTTGCCTCGGCGCGCTTCGCCGAGCCGTCGAGGAAGGACACCACGCGCATCCTGATCTGGTGGCCATGTATTTCCGCGTAGGCTGCCACGGGGCTGGAGCACCCACCGCCCATCGCACGGAGGAAGGCGCGCTCGGCGCGGACGCACAAGTGCGTGTTGGGGTGGTTCAGCTTCTCGCAGATGTGCCCGGTGCGGTCGTTGCCCGCGTGGACCTCGATGCCCACTGCCGCCTGCCCCACAGCGGGGAGCATCTCCTCCGGTTCGAGCCGCACGGCAAGCAGGCCCGGCGGCACGCCCTCGCCGGTGAGCGTCCCGTTGGGCCTGATTTGAAACTTGAGCCGCTCCAAGCCGGCGGCAGCCAGGAGCATGGCGTCGAAGTCGCTGCGCTCGGCGAGCTTCAAGAGCCGTGTCGGCACGTTGCCGCGCAGTTCGACGACCGTTGTTTCCGGCCGCGCCGCGAGCAGGATCGCACGGCGGCGCGTGCTGCTGGTGGCAACGATGGTGCCCGCCGGCAAGTTCCCCAGCTTGAGTTTCGGCGCGAAGCCCCGCCGCACGTGCTGGCCGGGAGTCCACTCCACGCTTTCCTGCTGCGCAGCCTCGGCGCGGACGAACTGGGCATCGCGGTAGATGAGCACGTCGCGCACGTCCGCGCGCCTGCCCACTGCCCGAAGCACGAGGCCGGCGGGCAGTTCCGTGGGCAAGTCTTTCAGGCTGTGCACCGCGAGGTCGGCCTCGCCGTTGAGCAGGGCGATTTCGAGCTCCTTCGTGAAGAGGCCTTTTGGCAGCGAGGCGGCCGGGTTCGCGAGCGAGGCGGACTGAAGCTTGTCACCGGTGGTTTTGATGATGCTCAACTCGAATGTGAGCCTGGGAAACGCCGTGCGGCACTGGGCGAGAACGGCGTTTGCCTGCGCGAGCGCGAGCGCGCTGCCACGGGTGGCGATGATGATGGGGCGGGGGGCGGGCATGGGATTTTTAGCCACGGATTGAACACGGAACAAACACGGATGAGGAGGAAGAGGGGAGGCGGGGTGAACCCGAATTCCGAGGTGCAGCCGAGACAGGTCGCAAAGAAGACAAAGGAGCCGACACGGAGATGAATGGGGTGGGGACTATTTCTGCCCGCGCCCTTCTCCTGCCAGAAAGCTGGCTTTGCGCTCGTTGCGCCCTTTCGCGGCCAAACCATTTCGGAGCTCGGGGTGAATGGGTGGCCAAGGTCAGGAGCTGGTCTTTCATCCGTGTTTCAAAACCGTGTTCAATCCGTGGCTGGAACGAAGTCCTCATTTGTGGCCAAAGGCGAACTGTGAGCCGGGCGAGCCGGGCGGCCCGGGCGGAGCAGCCAGCAACGCGCTCGCCTTTGCGCGGATGATTGACTCGCACACGGACAGCTCCTCGCGGCGCAGCTTGAGATAATCGTCGGCGATGGTTTGGAGGTCGTCCACGTTGTAGAGATAAACGTCATCGAGGAAGTTGACCTCCGGCTCGATGTCGCGCGGGACGGCAATGTCGATAAGCAGCAGCGGCCGCGCGTGGCGCAGGGTGTTCAGCGGGGCGAGCTTGGCGCGCGTCAGGACGTAGTGCGGCGCGCTCGTGCTGCTGATGATGATGTCAATCTGTGCGAACTCCGTGTGCCACTCATCAAAATGCACCGCCCGTCCGCCCAGCTCCGCGGCCAGCGTGATGGCGCGGTCGTGTGATCGATTCGAGACGATGATGCTCTGCGCGCCGCGACTGAGCAGCGCTCGCGCCGTCTTCTCGCTGGTGTCGCCCGCGCCGATGACCATCACGGTGCGCCCGGCCAGCGTGTCAAAAATCTTCTCCGCCAGCTCCACCGCGACCGATGCGACGGAGACGCTGCCGCGCTGGATGTTCGTCTCGGTGCGGATTTTCTTGGCGACGTTGAAGGCGGATTGGAACGCCTTGTTCAGCCGGCGGCCCGTGTGATGGTGCTTCAGCGCGAGATCGTAAGCCTGCTTGAGCTGGCCGAGAATCTCCGTCTCCCCCAGCACCATCGAGTCGAGCCCGCTGGCGACGTTGAAGAGATGCTCGACGCTGTGCGGCTCGCCGAGCTCGTAGAGTTCCGCGCCGAGAGGCCCGGTGTGGTCATGGTGCGCGAGCAGGAAGCGGCGCAGCTCGGCCAGCGCGGCTCCCGGCTCGGCGCTGGTGGCGGCGTAAATCTCCACGCGGTTGCACGTGGAGAGGATGACCGCCTCATCAATGAGGCCGCTCCCGCGCACACGGGCCGGGGCCTCGGCCACCGTGGCCTCGGCGAAGGCGAACCGCGCCCGCACCGTGACGGGCGCGGTGCGGTGGCTGAGGCCGAGGACGACGATGGACATCGGGGGGAATTATGAAGGATGAAGGATGAAGGATGAATCCGGAGCGTGCTCGACGACGGAGTCCCCATTCATCATCCGCAATTCATCATTCGGCATCTCACTCACGGGTTGTGGATTCCCGACAGCAGGTTGAAGCCCCAGAAGGTCAGCAGCACGAAGGCAAAGCTCCCCACCGCACCCCACGCGAATTTCCGTCCCCCCGGCGAGAACCGCCAGTGCACGCCGAGCAGGCCGACATACAGCAGCAACACGAACCCGGACCACAGAACCTTCGGGTCCCCCAGCGGGTTGACCGCCTGCGCCTGCTTCAGCAGCACCGGCGAGAGTGCCAGCCCGGCGGCCAGCAGCACGACACCGGAGACGAGGAACCGCCCGATGACCAGCTCCAGCCCCTGTATGGACGGCAGCGCGGAGACGAGGGCGCGCAGCTTGTGAAATTTCAGGTCGTGCTCCTGCGTGAGATACATCACGCCCGCCGCCGACCCGAGGCCGAACGCGCCGTAGGCCAGCAGAATCAGCGCGACGTGCAGGCTCACCAGCCCGCCGGAGAAGTCCGGGCGCGGCCCCTTCACGTCCAGCGCGGGCATCAGCGCGAAGACTCCCATCGCGAAAAGTCCCGGCGACACGAACGCGCCGAGGAAGCGCAGCCTCTGCCACGCCCCGATGACGAGATAGGCGGCGACGATGGTCCACGCGCTGAAGATCGTGGCCTCGTATAGATTATTGACCGGGCAGCGCTCCAGGCTGAAGCCGCGCTTCATCATCGCGACCGTGTGCAGCAGCCCCGCGCCAGCGAGCAGGATGTATTGCCACCGCGAGTCCTGCCGGAAGCCGCGACGCCAGATGAAGAAGGACAGCGTCGAGCTTGCTCCGTAGAGCAGCACGGCCAGTCCGAAGAACTCACGGTCGGTCAGCATCGCAGGGCGAACTTATGGCGGAAGGATGGAATGGCAACAAGCTCCAAGCTCGGAGCGGGGGAGAAGAGAAGATAGAAGGTAGAGGAGAGAGGATAGAAAGTAGCCTGTGAGCTCGACTCTATCCTCTACCTTCTATCTTCCATCTTCTCTTCTCTCCCCTCCCCTGCCCTTGCTAGCCTCCATGCACATGAACCGCCGCGCGCCGCTCACCCTGCTGCTCCTGGCTGCGGCGTTGTCAGTGCGGGCGGCCAGCGTCAGCTACGTCGCGTCGAAGGATATTCCGCCAGCCCTGCCGCGCGAGTTCCGGGGCGCGTGGGTCGCGTCGGTCGGTAACATTGACTGGCCCTCCAAGGCTGGCCTCAGCACGCAGCAGCAGCAAACGGAACTCCTCGCCTTGCTCGACAAGGCCGTCGCGCTGCGGCTCAACGCCATCGTCCTGCAAGTCCGCCCCGGCTGCGACGCGCTCTACTCCTCCAAGGTGGAGCCGTGGTCCGAATACCTCACCGGCACGATGGGCCGCGCGCCCGAGCCGTATTACGACCCGCTCGCCTTCGCCATCAGCGAGGCGCACCGGCGCGGGCTGGAGCTGCACGCGTGGTTCAATCCCTTCCGCGCACGGCATGCGGCTGCCAAAAGCCCCGTCGCCTCGAACCACATCAGCAAGACCCGCCCCGAACTCGTCCGCAAATATGGCGCACTCCTCTGGCTCGACCCCGGCGAACCCCTCGTCCACGAACATTCGCTGCGCGTCATCCTTGACGTCGTGCGCCGCTACGATGTGGATGGCATCCACCTCGACGACTATTTCTATCCGTATCCAGAGAAGACCGCTGCCAAGCAAGTCGTCCCTTTCCCCGACGACCCGAGCTGGCGCAAATACCAGAAGTCCGGGGGCAAGCTCCTGCGCGACGACTGGCGGCGCGACAACGTCAGCCGCTTCGTCCATCGCCTCCACACCAGCGTGAAGACCGAGAAGCCCTGGGTGAAGGTCGGCATCAGCCCCTTCGGCATTTGGAAGCCCGGCCAGCCGCCCGGCATCCGGGGCATGGACGCCACGCAGGAAATCTTCGCCGACTCGCTCCAGTGGTTTCGCGCTGGGTGGGTGGACTACCTCGCACCGCAGCTCTACTGGGCGATTGACGCGCCGGAGCAGAGCTTCCCCGTGCTGCTCAAGTGGTGGGCCGGACAGAACTCCGCCGCGCGCCACCTCTGGCCGGGCATTTCCGCAGCAGCCATCGGCCCCGGACGCAAGGCCGAGGAAATCATCGAGCAGATCAAGCTCACCCGCGCCCAGCCCGGCGCGGGCGGCAGCCTGCAATGGAGCATCAAGGCCCTGCACCAGAACCGCGACGGCCTGGCCGACAAGCTCGTGCGGCAAGTCTTCCAAACCCCCGCCCTCATCCCCGCATCTCCGTGGCTGGACAAGGCCGTGCCGGAGCGCCCCCAAGTCGCCTTCGGCCAGGACGCCGCGCAGACCGTCTCCGTCTTTCAATGGGCAACCCCCAGCGGCGCCGCGCCTGGCTGGTGGCTCGTGCAGATGCGCGTCAACGGCGCGTGGCAAGCCGAACTCCTCCCCGGCAGCCAGTTGAACCGCACCCTGCGCGCCCCCGCCAGCGCGCTGCCGGAAGTCATCGCCGTCACTGCGGTGAGCCGCTACGGACAAGCGGGCCAGCCCTTCGTCGCGCAGCGGATGGGGAAGTGAGGGAGGGTGAGAGGGAAGGTGTGCTGGTGAGAAAGTGGGAAAGCGGGCAGGTGGGCAGGAGGAAAAGTGTGGTAGAGGACCGCGCTCACCCCCTTCTCTCACACTCTCACACCTGCTCACTGGGGGACGAGCACCACGCGACCCGCCTTCGGGTCCACCACATACTTCTTCCCCGGTGGCGCAGTCGGCACGGCGCGCAGGAACTTCTGCGTGACCATCTCCTGCATATTCGTAGGCATACGGCCATTGGCCATCAGGAAAGTCCCGAACGCCATGTTGGGGTCATCCTTGATGTCCGTGGCCGCACCGGGTGCTTGACCGGGCACGGGCGCGCTGGTGAGTTTGGGATCAGGCGCAGCGGTGTCAGGCGTCGGCGCAGCAGATTTTCTCCGACAACCCATCAAGGTAACGGCGGCAATGGCCAGCAAGACTGCGAAGCTTTTCATGAGGTTGGAGTGATGGACCGAGAATGTGTCGCGGTCGGCATGATTCAGTAATCCCAGCCGTCCTGGCTGTGAAACGCCCACCAGTCGGTCTCAGCAGGCACGCCCTTGTAGTGCGCGGCGTGCCCGTCGGCGTAGGTGAGGTTGATGCCGAGGCGATGCGGCATGTCTTGCAAGGTTGATTGAGAATCATTCCAGTAGGGAAGCTCCCAGAGCACCACGGCGATGGAGGGTTTGAGGATTTTGCCGGTTAGCCGACCTGTGATGGCCGTTTCTGGGATGGACATTACTGCAGGAAGTCCAAGCGGGTTTCCAGGTCCTGGTATGTAAACGTGGTTCCAAACATACGTGTTGGTCCGGTTGCCAGCGTAGTAGCCCACGAGCCTCGTTTTCTTTGAGTTTTGCATTATCTTGAGCCCCTCCCGGCAGTTGAAGACCTTCGGCACCAGGTTCGTGTCCCCGCCCGCGTGTCCGCCCACATACGGAGCGATGATTTGGGGCAGCCAGATTGGCTCGGGCCGCATCGCAGAGGACATGCCCCAGTTCGGTCCCCAGTTGCGCACCAACGGGAGCTTGTCGGCGTAATCAGTCGAGTAGAGGTTCACGGCGAAACCGATTTGCCGCATATTGTTCAGACAGTCGGACTCTTGACTGCGGGCCTTGGCTTTGGACAGCACGGGCAAGAGCATCCCTGCCAGAATCGCAATGATGGCGATGACGACGAGCAGTTCGATGAGGGTAAAACCTGCGTTCCGCAACGGGCGGGAATCTTTCAGGGTGCTTGCTTTCATGGCGTTGATGAGTCGGCGTGACGCTTTTCCGACGGTTGCTGTGCCGAAGAGTTATCCCGTCACCGGGATGCTTGCAACATTGATTAGGGTTACGAGCAGGAGGCACGAAGCTGCTCCCCTTCTGCTCGTAATCCTGATCCAAATCCTGCTCCGTCCACTTGATCCCCGGCGGGTCGCCGGGAATGCACGTCACGCCGGTGCAACCGGCACGGGCGCGCTCGGTGTGGCGGGAGTTGCAGCCTGCTGCTTCTCCCGCACGGCGAACACGGGGCTGGGCCGGCGGGCTTCGAGCACGCAGCGGAAGCCGACGATGTCCACGCGGTGGCCCGGGGAATTGAAGAGGCGTGCCGAGGAGAGGAGGGTGTGTGGCTTGGAGCTGTGCCATGAGGCACCGCGCAGCACACGGTAGTTCTGCTGGCCGTCGTAAGAATCGTTGCACCACTCCCACACGTTGCCGCCGAGGTCGTGCAGGCCGTGGCGGTTCGCGGGGAAGCTGCCCACGGGCGAAGTGTAGTCGAAGCTGTCCTTGCGCAGCTCGCCGTCGTAGTTGCCCACGTTCTTGGGTGGCGGCCAGTCCTTGCCCCATGGATACATGTCTGGGATTTTCCCATCACGCTCCGCAGGCGTCGCGCCGGCTTCCTTGCCGAGGTCCACGGCGGCGCTCCATTCGAGGTCGGTGGGCAGGCGGTATTCGTCGCGCTCGCCGAGGTGGCCCGCGCGGCGCTCCTTGTCGGTGAGCCAGAGGCAGAATCTCCGCGCGTCGTCCCAGCTTATGCTCACGGCGGGGTGGGTTGGGTCCTGTTTGAACTTCGGGCGCGGCCACTTCTGCGTGGCTTCCTGCGCAAACGGCTCGTAGTCCTGCACGCGCACGGGCCAGACGCTGAAGAGCGCCGCCGCGCCCGGCACGGGCAGGAATCTCATGCCCAGCGAATTGGTGTGCGCCTCGTGGTTGAGCCGCACGGGGATGACGCCGAGGTTGTTGCGCCTGCCAAAGACGACCGTGACCGTCCGTGTGAGCGGCTCGTAAAGGCTGGTGTCGAGCGTGAGCTGGTAGCTGCCCGGGGCGATGCGGTCGCCGGAGCGCACTGGGTCGCCGTTGAGGCGGATGGATGCGTGACCGGCGTCATCCAGGACGCGACCGTCGGCCTCGATGCGGAAGACGACGGATGTGCGCGCGCCGAGGCGGCGGTGCGCCGCGCGGACGCTCTTCGTCGCGGCGAACACCGCCGCGACGGGGAGCAGCACGGGGAGAAGTTTTCCACCGAAGTTCGCAATCAGCACGCAGGCAGCGATGGTCGCGGCGAGCTGCGCCAGCGCGCGGGTGCGTGCTTGGCCGCAGCGCACGGCCAGACCGCCCCGCAGCGTGTCCGCCTGCGCCATGAGCTTCTTGAAGAGGGAATGTCCGTCGCGGGCGAAGTCGGAGTTCTTCCAGCTCTCCAGCCCGCCGTGAAACTTCGTGAGGTGGTCGTGGAACTGCTGGAGCTTCTCCTCCATCTCCGTCTGCCGCGCCGGGACCTTCCACGGCTGCGCGAAGGGCGCGCGCCACGGCGACTCCACCTGCTCGCGGAGCCGCGTGAACTTCGCCTCCACCTCGTCGAGGCTCTTGCGCCAGCCGTCAATGACCTCCGTGACATGATGGTAGGGCAGGTCGGTGAAGACGGGGTTCAGCCGCTCGATGAGCGCCGCAGCCCGCGTGAAGTCGGCAGTCTCCGCGAGCGCGTGGGCCTGCTGGAGCGTCTCGGCCTGCTCGGCGTGCAGCTCCAGCAGCGTCGCGCACGCGGCGCGCACCGCCACGAGATGCTCGACCACCTCGGCGTGCAGCGGCCCCTCGCCATTGGCGAACTGGCATCGCGCGGCGCGCTCCGGCTGCAACAGGGGGGACTTCGCGCGCGCCAGCTTGCAGAAGGCAACCAGGTCGGGCGCGAGGTCCACACCGCCCTCCTCCACGGACAAATCCTTGTTCAGAAATCCAGCCGCCAGCCGATGCTCGTGCTCGACCAGCGAACCGTAGGCCGAGTCCGCCGCCGCCTGGCACTCGATGACTTGCGGCAGGGCGAGGGATTGCTTCTTCGCGGCGAGGATTTCCCGCCCCAAGGCGAGCTGCTCCTGCACAAACGCGGCGACAGGCCCCAGCACTTTCTCAAGCCGGTCCACCTCTCCATGCACAAACGCCTCCGGCTCCTGAGGGATGTCCCCGGTGGCGCGATGCGTGCCGAGGTATTCCGCCAGCTCCATCTGGAACTGCCGGTAAGCGAACATGTCCGCCGTGTCGGTGAACGAGCGGCTCGTCTCGCGTAGGTTTGCGGCGGTGGCCTGAAGCAGGGCCAGCTTGCGGGTAAGATCGAGATTCATCCGAACTGGCGTTTGAGTTGATGCAACAAAGCAGTGGCCTCCGCCACATCCTCGCGCGACTTGTGGACCTGTTGCTCCCGTTCAAGGCGGTCCACCAGTTGAGCCTCCTCGACGGCCATCCGCGCGTGCTCCAGCGCCTGCCGCTGCCGCTCGCCCGCCTGCCGCTCCTCCTCCCAGCTGTGCAACGCCCGCAACTGCTGCAACTGGACGGCAATCAGCCAGCCGAGCATGGCCAGCACGAGAATCCCGAGCACGAGGGCATACGCGCCGGTGTTCTGGTTCAAGTGATCAAGCTGCGCGAGCATGGGTTAAGCGGCGCAACCAATACGCGGACACACACGCCGGGACAATCCCCAATTCAGGCGGCAGGAAGAGGCGGGCGCAACTTGGCACGCACACCATGCCTCAGTCGGGTGCGACTCCCTCTCCTCCATCGGATGGAGGAGAGGGCTGGGGAGAGGAGGGGCGTTCCCCTCGCAATCACGGCTCCCCTCTCCCCAACCCTCTCCCCGCTCGTGCCTCGCAGGGCGAGGGAGTTCAGTGTCGTGGTGCGGGTGTCAAGATGCGCCCGGAGGGGCTTGTTCAGTGGCTGAACAGGAATTCCTTGCTGCTCAGGAGACCCCAGTAAAGGTCCTCGATGGCAGCGCGGCGGTCGGACTCACCTGCGTCGGCGAGGAGTTTTAGGGAACGCGTCTTCTCCGTCGCGGTGGGCGGGCGGGAGAGCGTGCTGAGAAAGGCCTCGTCGAGAATCTCCTCGTTCGACTTCTTCGTGGCGAGGAGCGCCGCGATGCGGTTGTCCTTCGTGCCGAGCTTCGCATTGATGGTGTCGCCGTTCGCGATGTGCAGCGCTTGCGCCAAGCTCGGCTCCTCGGTGCGCTCGCATTCGCAGGTCTGAAGCCGGTCGGCGCGACCGAAAGTTTTCAGGAAGTAGCTCGCGATGTTTGAGTCGGGGAGCTGGAAGGCGCGGAGGGAAACGGGGTAGCGGTCGCCGATGCCGCGGTTGGCGTTGCGCAGGTCGCGGCGGAACTCGGTGGGGACGCCGGTGACTTGCGAGAAGGCGTCCAGCATTGCCTCGGCCATCAGCCGGCGCGTGTAGTAACGCGAGTAGTAGCGGGAGTCAGTCGCGTTGCCGGGGAGCGACTCGCTGCCGCGCTGGTAAGCCTCGGACTGGAGGATGGCTCGCATGAGCGACTTCAAATCGTAGCGCTGGTCGGCGAGAAACTTCGCGAGCGCGGAGAGGAGTTTCTCGTTGCTGGACGGGTTGGTGACGCGCAAGTCGTCCACGGCTTCCACGAGGCCGACGCCCATGAAGTTCGCCCAGACGCGGTTCGCGATGGAGCGGGTGAAGTAGGGATTTTCCCGCGCGGTCAGCCACGCCGCGAGCGCGTCGCGTCGGTCGCCGGGCGCGTCAATCGCGATGGCCTTGCCGTCGAGCGGGCGTGGCGGGAGCGGCTTGCCGGAGAGCAGCGCGGGCACGTCGCCGGCGGTGGCGGCGAAGATGATTTTATCGCCGTCGCCACCGGGGCCGTTCTTGGTGCGGACACGCGCGAAGAGGTTCGCGAACTCGTAATACTGGTCGTTGGTCCACTTCTCGAGCGGGTGGTTGTGGCACTTGGCGCAGTTGATGGCCAAGCCCATGAACGCGACAGTCGTCGTCTCGGCCATGAGCGTCGGGTCGTCGTGCAGGACGAAGTAGTTCGCCGCGCCGTTGTCGAGCGTGCTGCCCTTGGCAGTGACGAGCTGGCGCACGAACTCGTCCCACGGCGTGTTCGCCTCCACCTGGCCGCGAATCCACTGGTAGTAGCTCCACATCGCGGGCTGCGGGAGCTTCGCGCCGTTGACCAGCAGCAGGTCGCTCCACTTGTAGCTCCAGTAGTCCACGAACTCAGGCCGCGCGAGCAGGCGCTCGATGAGCGCGTCACGCTTCTTCACCGAAGTGTCGGCCAGAAACTCACGCACTTCCGCAGCCGTGGGCAGTGTGCCGAGCGTGTCGAGGAACGCGCGGCGGATGAACTCCGAGTCCGAACAGCGCGGCGACGGCGGGACGTTGAGCGCCTTCAACTTCTCGTTCACGAGCTCGTCAATGAAGTTGCGCTTCGGAGCCTTGGTGAAGGTCGCGGAAGCCAGCTTGTTGTCGAAGGGCACCGTGACCGTCGCGAGCGCGAGGCGGCTGAGGAACCACGCGGAGATCGCGCCTTCGCCCCGGCCCATCACCGTGACGAGGCCGTCGTCGCTGACCACGCAGACGGCGTTGTTCGCGCTGGTGAACTTCGCGTAGCGCGTCACGTCGCGGGACTCGCCGTTGGAGAACGTGGCGCGCACGAGGAGCTGCTGCGGGACGCCGGGCTTGAGCGTCACTTGCTCGGGCAGCACTTCAATCTTCGTGATGCGCGCGTCGCCGGGCTGCGGGGCGGGCGTGCCGTTCGCAATCCACTCGGACAGGATGCGGTAGTCGAGCGAGTCCGTGTTGAAGCGCTCGCCGCCCTTGTGCGGGACAGCGGTGGTGGGCTTGATGAGCAGGAGGCTGTGCGCCGGTTCCGCGACCGTGACGCGCCGGCCCAGCGCCGAGCGCGTGATGGCGCGGTGGTCGCCGTCCACATCGTAGCCGCGCAGCGAGAGCTTGAAGCCGCCCTGGCCCGCCGCCGCGCCGTGGCACGCGCCGGAGTTGCAGCCGGTCTTGGTGAGCACCGGTTGGAGGTGATTGCGAAAACTCCACTCGAACGGTTTCTCCATGTTCACCACGCGCACCTCGGCCTTCGCGGAACTGCGCCCGGATTTGCCCGTGACCGTGGCGGTGCCGTTGCCCACAGCGACAGCGAGGCCGTCCTCGATGCGGACGACCTTGGGATTGCTGGAGGTGAAGGTGACGCTGTTCGTGACCTGGCCGAGCAAGGTCTTGCCATCGGCGAGTTCCAACACGAGACGCTGCTCGGCGGCGGGGCCGTCGAGGGTGAACTTGGCGGGGAGCAGGGTGAGGGACTCGGCCGAGAGCAGGAGCGGCATTAACGAGCAAAGCACCGAGAGAAGGCGCGACTTCATAACGTGAAAGCGAAACGAGCTAGAACAACTCCTTCACCTCGCGCACCCCGAAATCTACCAGCGCGAAGGGCCGGCCTTGCGGTCCCGGCAGGTGCGTGTCGAGGTCGAGGCCGAGGCTCTTGTAGATGGTGGCGACGACTTCGCCGGGGTTCACCGGGCGCTCGGCGGGATACGCGCCGATGTCGTCGCTGCGACCCACGACGCGGCCACCCTTTACGCCGCCGCCGGCGAAATAGACCGTCCAGCAGTTCGGCCAGTGGTCGCGGCCACCAGCGGGGTTGATGCGCGGGGTGCGGCCGAATTCGGCGAGGTTGCAGACCATCGTGTTGCCCAGCAGCCCGCGCTGGTCGAGGTCTTCGATGAGCGCGCTGTAGCCTTGGTCATACATCGGCGCGACGACGTCTCTCATGCCGGCGATGCTGGTGAAGGGCTTCGAGCCGTGGATGTCCCAGGTGATTTCGCCGAAGACGGTGAGGAAGGTGTTGACCGTCACGAAGCGCACGCCGCGCTCGACGAGCCGTCGCGCCAGCAGGCAGCACTGGCCGAAGCGCGTCATGCCGTAGCGTTCGCGGACTTTCAGCGGCTCCTTGGTCAGGTCGAAGGCGTCGCGCGCCTGTTCGCTGGTCATCAGGCGGTAGGCGGCGGCGAAGTTCGCGTCCATCAGCTTCGCGGCCTCGCTCGCCTCGAACTTCTTCACCGTGTCGTCCACGACCTGCCGCAACTCACGGCGACGAGCGAGCCTCGCCTCGCCGATTTCCTTGGGCGGCAGGAGGTCGGGCACCTTGAACTCCTTCTGCGACGGGTCAGCGTTCAGCACGAACGGGTCGTATGTTTTGCCGAGGAAGCCCGCATCCTGACCGTGCGGCATGTTCCCACCGGTCGGGCCCATCGGCTCGGGGAGGATGACGTGCGCGGGCAGGTCGCTGCGCCGGCCTTTGAGAAACTCCAGCGCGCAGCCCGCGTGCGGCGAGATGATGCCGCCTGTGAAGAGCCGGCCCGTCTGCATCATCTGGTGGCCGGAGTCGTGGACCGCCGCCGCCGTATGGTAGCAAGAGCGCACGAGCGAGAACTTGTCGGCGATCTTCGCGTGGCCGGGGAGAATCTCGGAAAGTTGAAAATCGCCCTTGGTGGAAATCGCCTTGAACGGCCCGCGAATCTCGCTGGGCGCGTCGGGCTTCATGTCGAAGAGGTCGAGCTGGCTGGGCGCGCCGAGGTTGAAAATCATGATGACCGACTTCTCGTTGCTGCCGCCCGCGACCTTGCCGGCGGCCTGAGCGGCGGAGTAATCCGCCATCGTGAGGCCGAGCGCGCCGAGCGTGCCGACCTGGAGGAAGTCACGGCGCGTGATGCCGTCGCAAGTGGTGATGGAGCCGGGTCCGGTGACATTGAGCATAGGTCAGAAAGTTTGTGCCAACAGCTTTGGCGGTGTCGGCTGGAAACTAATTCACGCGGCTTCGAGCTGCCATGAAAAACTCCCGCCGATGCGGACGCCTCTGAGCGGTTCGTCAACGTTTGGCTGCGACGGGTTCAGCCGCGAGGAAATCCACTTTCGCGCTCAACTCCGGCGTGAGGTAGCGGTCGGGCTTCTGCACCTGCACCTTGATTTGTAGCGTGCCCTTCTGCCGCGAGGCCTCCGGGGCGATCTCCGCGACGAAGCCTTCATAGTGCCGGTCGGGATACGCCTCCGGGCTGACGCGGCATTTCTGGTTCAGGGAAATCTTCGCGAGGTGCGACTCGTTCAGGTCAATCTCCACCTGCAAGTCCTTCAAGTCCGCCAGCGCGATTAGCGCGGTGCTCGGGCCACGCGCGCCGCCAAAGCTCTGCGGCACGACTAGTTCGTCGGGGTCCACCAGCTTTTCCAACACCACGCCGTCAATGGGCGAACGGATGACAGTCCAGTCGAGATAAAGCTGTGCCACGGAGCGGGCGGCCTCGCCCTCACGCACGCTGGCCTCGGCGGAGGCGAGGCGCGCGCGTGCGGCGGCGGGAGCGAGGCGGGCGGCGTTGAGCGCGGCCTCGGCCTCGCGGACGCCGGCGCGCAGGGCGTCGAGCCGGAGTCTGGCGTCGTCGAGTATGCGGCGAGGTTCGGCATTGCTGCGCACGAGCTGGTCGGCGCGCTGAAGGTCGAGGTCGCCCTGCGCGGCGCTGGCGCGGGCATTCTCAAGATGAGCTTCCGCCTGCGCCTGACGTGCCTCGGTCTCCGGCACCGCAAGTTTCGCGGTGGCGACGGCGGACTGCGCGCTGGCGATGCGGGACTCAGCCTCGGCGAGGCGTGCCTTGTTCTCCGCGTCATCAAGCCGCACAACCACTTGGCCCTTCTGCACGGCATCGCCCTTCTTAACGCCGATCCACTTCACCACGCCCATGAAACGCGGGCTGAGTTCGATGCGCTCACGAGCGATGATGTAGCCGCTGACGGTGAGCACGGAGCCCGTGGGGCTGGCTGAAGAAGCAGACTTCGAGGCGGGTCGGTCGGTCTTTTTCGCGTCGGATGATGCGGCGGTGAGCTTGCCGTCCTTGGAGCCGCTGGCGACGCGTTGGTTGTCGCCTTCTCGGGGCCACGCGAAGAAGACCGCCGTCCCGCTGCACAGGAAAACAAGGAGGAAGATGGCCCAAGTGCTCGTGTTGGAACGACGCTTCGCCTCGGGCTGGATTTGCAACTGCTTGAGTTTCTCGGAGTCCATCGCGACGGCGGGAAGATGCGGGCAAAGCACCGGAAGGCAAAGCAGAAAGGCGGAAGCTTTCTTGCGCTCGGGGAATAGACCGCGTGCCTGCCGTTCCCATCGCCGCATAAAACTTCTTCTCAATCCGCGAATCCTCACCGCGCTGACCGCAGCAATGCTGCTGGCGGGGTTCACCACTTCCGCTTCCGAATCCAAGGCCATGGTCAAGCGCCGCCCCGCCACCGTGAAGTTGCGAAAGTTGGGAAAGTTGCGGATTGCCTTCGCTGACATCGTAACCGAGCCTGTCCCACGTCGTCCCATGTGTTGCCCCAGTGAACCCCCCAAGCCAGAGCCTATGAATGCCCATGCCAGCCTCCCTCGTCGCGCCTTCCTCACCAGCAGCGCACGCGCCACCGCCGCCCTGTCCCTGGGCGCCGCGTCGGCGTTTGCGGTGGAGGAGAAACCGCCGCGCTCCTTCACGGTCGAGGCCACGCAGGTCCGAGGCATCGCTGTCAGCACGCGCGGTGAACTGGCCGTGGCAGCCGACCATGCCATCCAGTTCTACGGCCTCGACGGACGGAGGCTGCGCACGGTGTCGGCCGCCCAGCCGGTGAGGTGCGTGGCCTTTGATGCGCAAGGACGCTTGTTCGCCGGCCTCAAGAACCAGGCGGCGCGACTGGGAGCGACGGGAGTTTTGGAACCGCTCGGTGAGCCGCTGGGCGGACGCGACTCCGCGCTGACCTGCCTCGCGCTTGCGGACGACGGGCAAATCTTCGCCGCCGACAGCGGTGAGCGGCTCATCTGGCGGCTGGCGGCGGACGGCCATGTGCTCGGGCAAATCAAGCCGGCCGCGCACGGCTTCACCGTGCCGCGCGCGTTCTTCCCCATCGCCTGGCGCAACGGCCAGCTCATCGTGGCTGACCCGGGCCGTCACCAAATCCAAACCTACGCGCCGGACGGCCGGCTGCTGGCCAAGTGGGGAGAGCGCTCGCGAGACGCCAGCGGCTTCGCCGGCTGCTGCAATCCCGTGAGCTTCGCGGCGCTGCCGGACGGGACGTTGGTGACTGCGGAGCGCGGACAGCCGCGCGTGAAGTTGTTCAACGCAGACGGCACGTTGCGTCGCGAGCTGGCGGGGCCGGAGCAGTTCGCGGCCAGCTTGCAAGCCGCGCGCGCCGAGGCGGACGAACTGCTCGGCTGCCAGGCGGGCTTGCTCGACCTCGCGGTGTCGCCGCGCGGAGCCGTCGTGGTGCTGGACCGAACCACACGCGAGGTCCGCGTGCTGGCGTGACGGAGCGTGGGAAATTCCCAACTTCTCCAATCATGAAGTCCACCCTTCTCCACTGGGCAGTCACGACTGCGATTTGCCTGGGCGCTCCAGCGCTGACGCCCGCCGCCTCGCTCGACACTCCGACGCACAAGGAAGTCGAACCCATCCGAATTCCCATCGGGCCGGAAGGATTGGTCAAGACCATAGCGATGGACGTGAAAGGCAACCTGCTCGTGGGCGTCTCGTGGGCGGCGGACGAAGCAAAGCCTGCTCCCGCCGCAGTGCCACCGCCCGGCGGACCCGGTCGCCGGGGGGACGTGCGTCAGAACGACCCCAACGCACGCGGCGGCATCAACCCCGCGCTGGCGATTGACCGCGAGGGCCACACCTACGCGCTCAAGGTCGTCAGCCCCGACGGCAAGGTGCTCGCCACCTGGCCGATGACCGGCGGCTTGCAGCCGAAGATGATTTTCGGCAGCGAGGAAGGCGCGGTGTATGTCGCCGGCGGCGGTCGTCTCGCGCAGTTCACCGCCGATGGAAAACTGGTGCAGATGCTCGACACCGACCAGCTCTACGGCCAGAAGGGGCAGGCCGCCGGCTTGTGCGCCGATGCCTCGCACGTCTATCTCGCGCTGGGCATGGGCAACAGCCTGCGTGCGACCGAGGACTTCATCCGGTTCAAGCGCGACCTCTCCGAGCCAAAGACAATCGTCGAGCGCCAATACGGCTGCTGCAACCACATTGACCTGCGCGTCGCGAAGGGCGAACTGCTCATCGCCGAGAACTCGCGCCACCGCGTGAACCGCTTCGACCTCGATGGCAAGCCGCTCGGAACCTGGGGCCGGCGCGACCGCGAGAGCCTGTCCGGCTTCGTCGCCTGCTGCAATCCGTGCAACTTCGACTTCGGCCCCGGCGGCGTGCTTTACACCGCCGAGTCGGGTGTGGGCCGCGTGAAAAAATACGCGCAGGATGGCACGTTTCTCGGCCTCGTCGGCTACGTGGACACGACCAAGTTCGACCAGGGCAGCCAGCTCGCCGCGCAGTCCTGCTACATCCCCATCGAGGTCAACCACGACGCCAGCCGCATCTACGTCATGGACGTTCGCGCGGCCATCATCCGCGTGCTGGCCAAGCTGAACTGAGCTGCCGTGACTCCAGAGCTTCTCTCCCGCCGGGCTTGGGGAACACGGCTGCTCGCGGGAGCCGTGCTGCCACTGGCGCGGCCGGCCTTCGCCGCGACGAAGGAGCCGCTGCGCCTCATCGTGATGGACCCGCTGGCGCTGCAACTCTCCTGCACCTGCGTGCCCGGCACGGGCCAGCGCCGCTACGACTTGCTCGCGAAACATCTGGAGTCGTTCGTGGGCCGCCCGGTGAGCGTGACCTTCGAGGAGAGTCTCGCGCTCGCCCTCGGGCGCACGGGCGGCACGGCGCACCTCATCATCGGCAAGGACTCCGTCGTGCGCTTCGATGCCGGGCGACACAAGCAGGCGGTTCGCCCGCTCGCCGCGTTGACCGACCGCGCTGGCACGACGGATTTTCACGGAGTCTTCCTGGTCCGCAAAAGCAGTCCCGAAAAATCGCTCGCCGACCTCGCCGGCAAAGTGGTCAGCCTCGGCCCGGTGGAGGACGAGGAATCCCACGCCGCCGCGCGCCGCGCGCTCTCGGCTGCGAAGGTTGAGGCGAAGCTCAAAATCGCCGGCAGCCTGGACGCGGCCGCGCTCGCGCTTCACGACGGCGAGGTGGATGCGGCGGTGGTCTCGGACTTTCTGCCGCCGCTGCTCGAAGGCTGCGGCAAGCTCGACCGGGGTTCCGTGCGCGTGCTCGGCTTGACCGAGCCGGTGCCGTTCATCCGTGCCTTCGCCACCAGCGCGGTGGACGCGGCGTTGGAAGAGAAGATTGCGCGCGGGCTGGCGGCGGTTTCGACCTCGCCCAAACTCCTCGCGGCGCTGGAGAGCAAGGCTGGCTTCGTGAGCCTGCGGGAGCAGGGCATCACCGCGTGGACCGACTGGCGCGGGCCGGGCCGCAAAGGATTTGTCCCCCAACTTCCCCGCCAGCTCCCGGCCAATCCGAAACGCCTCTGGTCGGCGGCATTGACCGGCCCCGCGATGGCCGGCCCGGCGGCGACCTCGCAGTTCGTCATCGTGCCGGACAAGACCGCCGACGCCACGCGCGACCTCTTCCGCTGCCTCAGCGCGGCGGACGGCAAGGAACTTTGGCGGCTCGAATACGCCGCGCCCGACGAGCTGGATTACTCGAACGCCCCGCGCGCGACGCCGGTGATTCACGACGGGCTGGTCTATCTGCAAGGCGCGCTCGGCCACCTGCATTGCGTCGCGCTTGCGACCGGCAAGGTGGTCTGGAAGGCGCACCTCTTCGATGACTTCCGCGTGCCGCGCCTGACGTGGGGCGCGGCGGTTCCGCCGCTGGTGCTCGACGACAAGCTCATCATCGCGCCCGGCGCGAAGGCCGCCTCCGTCGTCGCGCTCGACCGCAAGACGGGCAAGCCGCTGTGGCAGACGCCCGGCCACGCGGCGGCGTATTCCGCGTTTGTCCACGGCACGTTCGATGGCGTGCGGCAAGTCATCGGCTACGACGTGGCAAGCCTCGGCGGCTGGGACCCGCAGACGGGCCGGCGGCTCTGGGAACTCGTGCCGCCCGATGGCGCGGACTTCAATGTCACCACGCCCGTGGTGCTGGGCAGCCAGTTGCTGCTCGCCGCCGAGAACAACGCCACGCGCCTCCATCGCTTCGATGGCGGCGGCAAACTTGTCCCCGCGCCGGTGCAGAGGAACAAGGACGCGGCCCCGGACACCTGCACGCCGGTCGTGGTGAACGGCAAGGTGTTCGCCACGGCCTATGGCGAGTTGTTCTGCCTCGACTTGAACGCCGGGCTGAAAACGCTCTGGCGCGTGGCGAACGACATGTTTCACGACCACGTCACCCTCGTCGCAGGTCCCGGCCGCGTGCTGGTCTGGACGATTGGTGGCGACCTGCTGCTGCTCGACACCACCGTGGACCGCTACCAGGTCGTCTCGCATCTGCGGCCCTTCCCCGGCAAGACCGTGGACTCGATGGCGCACCCTGCGTTCGCTGGCGACCGCATCTACCTGCGCTCGCCGAAGGAGCTTCTTTGCCTGCGGCTCGTGGAATAACCAGCCCCACGGCGCTTCCCATCGAGCAATGACGAACATGTTCGAGCACCGACTGCAAGCCCACGGCCTCACGCTGCGGCGCGGCCTGCTGCACACGCTGCAAATCAACGTCGGGCGCAAATGCAACCAGACCTGCCGCCACTGCCATGTGGACGCCGCGCCGTGGCGCACGGAGATGATGAGCGCCGAGGTGGCGGAACGCGTCGGTGACTGGATTCACGCGCATCGGCCGGCGGTGGTGGACATCACCGGCGGCGCGCCGGAGTTGAGCGAGCACTTCCGCCCCTTCGTCGAGCTGGCCCGGTCGTGCGGCTGCCACGTCATTGACCGCAACAACCTCACCATCATCGAGACGGAGGCGTTCGGCTGGCTGCCGGAGTTCCTCGCGGCGCACGAAGTGGAGGTCATCGCGTCGTTGCCGTGCTACCTCGAAGAAAACGTGGATGCTCAGCGCGGCGACGGCGTGTTCGCGAAGAGCATTCGCGCACTCAAGAAGCTCAACGCCGTCGGCTACGGGACGCGGCTGCCGCTGAACCTGGTGTTCAATCCGCAGGGGCTGAAGCTCCCGCCACCGCAGCGCGAGTTGGAGGCCGATTACAAGGCCGAGCTGCGCGCGCGCTTCGGCATCGAGTTCACGCGCCTCTTCACCATCACGAACCAGCCCATCGCCCGCTTCGCGGAGGACCTGCGCGCCGCGGGCCAATGGGACGCGTATCTGGAACTGCTCGCCAACGCCTTCAACCCGGCAACGGTCGCGGGCCTGATGTGCCGCAGCACAATCAGCATCGGCTGGCGGGGCGAAGTGTTCGACTGCGACTTCAACCAGATGCTCGGAATGCAGATGCGCAACGGCAAGCCGCTTCACCTCTGGGACGTGACGCCCGAAAAGCTCGCCAGCTGGGACATACAGACGGGGCTTCACTGCCTCGCCTGCACCGCCGGCTGCGGCAGCAGTTGCACCGGGGCGGTGGCCTGACGCCTTTGTCTCGCTAGCACCTGATTCGGACCTGAGCCGTGCGGCATGGCATTATGCCGTTGGTTCACCCCTGTTTTCGGTGGAGTGGCAGCTTGGCTGGCGGGATTCCGGCCCCAGAAGGACCAACGAGGGCAGCCGGTGGGAAGCCTCGACAGAAGGGAAAGACGCACCCACCGGTCGGCCAATAAACGTGACCGCGCCCCGCCGGGGCTCCGGTCACTTGGGGACAACCCCGGTGGAGCGCTCCCCAGACGGAGCTTCCCACCGGCTACCATCATGTGCGCCTTCAGCGCGGACTTCTCCGCCGACTTCCATTCCACTGGAGACAGCGGAGAACCTCATTCAAAACGTTATTCACAGGGGGATTGGAGTGCTGCGGGGGCGGAAGGAGACAGTAGTCAGCGGTCAGCGAAAGGCTTGCAAGCGGGTAGCCGCCTCGTCGGGCGCATCATCTCACCAGCCCGGACAAGAACCTGCGGAGCATCACGCGCACAGAATCGAAGGCAATTTCCTCCAGCACGATCCCATTCCTCGGCAGCCAGCAGATCTCCGTGACCTCACCGGGGTCGGCCTGCACGGACTTCGAGTCCACGCGCCCGATGAAGAAAAAGTCGAGCACCTGATACGTCACGCCCCGGTAGTGATAGACATTGGGCAGCGAGCAAAAGTAATCCAGCCGCTCCACCGTCACGCCGACCTCCTCACGGATTTCCCGGCGCAGCGCATCCTCCGCCACCTCGCCCGCGTCCACGAATCCTCCCGGCACCGAGAGCTTCCCCATGTGCGGGTCCTTCGCACGGCGAATCAGCAGCACGCTCTCATCCGGCGCGAGCAGCACCGCGCCGACTGCGATGGCGGGATTGAAGTAGAATAGGAAACCGCACGCCTCGCACTGGAACGGTGCGCGCCCGGTCACGAGCAACGCCACGCCGCACTTCGGGCAATGGCGGAACACGTCGGCGGGCTTCATGCGCTTCGCGCTTCGCGGCTCAATACCCGCCCGCGCCGATGGCCCCGCCGCCGCCTTGCGCCCCCTGCCCGGCCAGCTCAGCCGCAGCGCGACGACGATGCTCCTCCCGCATCGCCGCCGTGGCCGTCGCGCCGCAGCGCGAGCCGCCGAGGTCGCGCACCTTGATGAGTCCATCGAGGTCGCGCACTCCGCCCGCGGCCTTGACTTGCACCTTCGCCGACACGCTGGCGCGCATGAGGGCGAGATCGTGCTCAGTCGCGCCCTTGTAGTTGTAGCTGCCATCCGGCTGCTTCACGAAGCCGTAGCCGGAGGAGGTCTTCACCCAGTCCGCGCCCGCGCGCTCGCAGAGTTTGCAGAGCCTGACCTTGAACTCATCGCTGCCCAAACCCGCGCCGCCCTTGGTCAGGTAATCGTTTTCGAAAATCACCTTCACCTTCGCGCCGTGCCGGTGTGCCTCATCGCAAACCGCCTTCACGTCGCGCTCCACGTATTCCCAGTCGCCGGAGAGCGCCTTGCCGAGGTTGACGACCATGTCGATCTCCACCGCGCCGTCGCGGCAGGCGAGTTCCGTCTCGTAGCGCTTGGATTCGGTCGCGGAATTGCCGTGCGGGAAGCCGATGACCGCGCCGACGAAGACGCCGCTGCCTCGGAGCAGCTCCGCCGCGCGCTTCACTGCGTAGGGTTTGATGCAGACGGAGGCGACCTGATATTTCGCAGCCAGCCGGCAGCCGTCCTCCAAGTCCTGGTCCGTCATAGTCGGATGCAGGAGTGAGTGGTCAATCATCTTTGCCAGTTCTTCGTAGGTGTGTCTCATGTTCGGTAAGCGGCCGCAGACTGTCTTAATGCGCGTTGAAATGCCAATCCTCTCTTCAACCCGAACTCCGAAATGGAATGGCCGCGAAAGGGCGCGAAGAGCGCAAAGGAATGGAGTCAGAAGCCAGAAGCCAGGAGACCGAGCTTGCGCTTCCACCCATTCTGACTTCTTTCCGTTGCGCCCTTTCACGGCTGAACTTCGGATTTTGAGTTTAATCCGGCTCTCTCTTGGGCGCATCTCAGTGTGCTAATCCGGAGAGATTCCTTTGAAACCAAAAAGGCGAGGCAAGGAAATCTGAAGTATGTCGAAGGCGGTGATGGCGCACCAAACGGTGCGGCTGGATGCGTTGAACTGCCGCGCTTCTGCCGCTGGCCTTCGTGCTCTTCGTGCCTTTGTGGTTCAAGTCACCTGCATGGTTCCGGCTAATCCAGCGTCTTCAGCCCATCCACGACGCTCATCCGCGCCGCCGCCAGCGCGGGGCCAAAGCTCGAAACCACTCCCAGCCCGGCGGCGACCAGCGAGCTGATGCCCAGGATTCGCGGCGTGACCTCGAAGGTCACGAAGATGCCGCCGGTGATCTTGGAGATGTTGACGCCGTGATTGAAAAGCCACCAAGCCCCGCCGACGCCCAGCACGGCACCGATGAACGCCAGCCCAAAACTCTCCGCCAGGATGAACCCGAACAATTCCCAGCGCTGAAACCCCAGGGCCTTGAGCACCGCCAGCTCGCGGAAGCGCTCGCGGATGGCCATGCTCATGGTGCTGGCAGAGACGAGCACGAGCGTGAAGACCACGACCGTGGAGATGGAGCCGATGAGGATTTTGATGTTGCCCCACATGGACACCATGCTCATTTGAAACGCCCGCTCCGTCTCGGCCCGGACCTCGGCGGATGTGTTCTCGAACGCCTTGTTGATCTCCTCCACCACCGTGGGCATCTCCTCGATGCTGCGCACCTTCACCCACCATGTCCCCACCTGCCCGAGGCTGCCGGACGCCTCGTCCAGATACTTGTGATGGAAGAAAACATTCCGATCATCAATCGTGCCCTCGTAAAAGCCCATCACCGTCAGTTCCAGATCGCACGGCCAGATTGTCCCGGTGAAGGGAAGGCGATCCCCCATCTTCATCCCGTATTTCTCGGCGGTGATCTTGCCCACGATGCACCCGCGGACATTCTTCACCCACGCCTCATGCTGGTCGCGGGGCGTCTTCATCTCGGCGACCAGCGCGGGCATCGTCACCGGGTCCAGCGCGAACTGCGCAAAGGTCATGAACTTCTCGTCGCGAAACTGCCCGCCGAAAAACGTGAAGGGCGTGGCAGCCTCGACGCCGGGGATTTTCTCCAACACCTGCCGCTGCCGTGCGGGCAGCAGGTTCGCCAGCGAGATTTTGTTCCGCACGATCACCCGCAGTGCCGCGCCGATGTCCTCCGGGGGCACCGTCATCTCGCGCACAGCCACTTGCAGCATCACCAGCAGGAAGAGGCTCACCGCCACGCTCAACACACACAGCGCCGCGCGCCGCTTGTTGCGCAGCGCGTTCTTCGCGATGAAGCCAGGAATGGTCATGCGACGAGGAGGGAAGACGGGGTTTTATTAGGAGAGCAGGAGGGCAGGAAGCGGGTGGGAATGTCCATCCCACCTGCGGGAGCATCTGGACTGAGCCGGAGCGATGCAGTTGGTGTCTGGGTGGAACGGGCCACCGGCCCGTTGCGGCGGGCGACCCGCCCGCCGCTCGCGGGGCGACCAGCGCACACAAATTGGTTCGAGCGTGGGCTATGCCGACTCTCGGCGGCAAGTTGCCGTCGAGCACGGCCGAACTGGCCGTTCCACCCTGAGCAATCTGCATCGCTCCAGCGGCTACTCGCCCCAGCCAGTGTCGTGGCTTGCCGGAAATCGCGATGTATCCACTCCCCTCCTGCCCTCCTGCCCTCCTTATAAAATCCCCTCCCCCTCATGGCAGCAGCTCTCCTTTTTCCAGATGCACGGAGCGCGACCCGAACGCCGCCGCCTTCGGGTCGTGCGTCACCATGATGACCGTCTTGCCCGCCGTGCGGCTCAGCGCCTGCAAAATCCCCAGCACCTCCTGCGCGGAGTGCGCATCGAGGTTGCCGGTCGGCTCATCCGCCACGATCAGCCTCGGGTCCGTCACCAGCGCGCGGGCGATGGCCACCCGCTGCTCCTGCCCGCCGGAAAGTTGTCGCGGCAGATGATGCGAGCGGTCGCCCAGCCCCACCAATTCGAGCGCCGTCGTCGCCAGCCGCTTGCGCTCGCGCCCTCCGAGCTGCGTCAGCAACAACGGGAGCTCCACGTTCTCGAACGCGGTCAGCACCGGGATGAGATTGAACGATTGAAAGACAAACCCCACGTTCTGGTTCCGCCAATCCGCAAGCGCGGACTCATCGAGCTGCCCCACGTCCACGCCCTGCACCAGACACTGGCCGTCCGTGGGCCGGTCCACGCCCGCGATGATGTGCAACAGTGTGGACTTCCCCGACCCCGACGGCCCCATCAGCGCGAGGAACTCCCCGGCCCCGATGTCCAGCGACACGCCATTGAGCGCCGTCACCTGGATGTCGCCCTGCTGATACACCTTCGAGAGGTTGCGGATGCTGACCACGGGTTCCGTCATGCGCGCGGAGAATTACGGCAACGCCCGATCGAAAGCAAACCTCGGAGACAGGGGTCAGGAGGCAGGAGTCAGAAGACAGAAATCAGTCCGCCGCCGCGGGGCGCATCCAGTTACCTTCGGCATTCTGCCTCCTGACATCCGACTCCTGACTTCTGACTCCTACCTCTCCGACTTCCCCATTGACGCCGGACGCTCCGGGCCTAGCCTCTGCCGCTCGTCGCCGAAGACAAATCCAACGCTCCGGCTCCAGCGGAGTGCAGGTCGGTTTTTCCTCCCCGCAGCGGCGGTCATCCGTCGGCGACCCTTTTGTTTCATGCTCAACATTCGAGATCTGAAGATGACACTGGGCGGGCGCGTGCTGTTTGAAGCCGCGTCGCTTGGGGTGAATTACGGCGACCGCGTCGCGCTGGTCGGGCCCAACGGCGCGGGCAAGACCACGTTGTTCTCCATCGTCCTCAAGCAGAAAGAGCCGGACTCCGGCACCGTCGAGCGAGACGAGTGGACGATGGTGGGCCATCTGCCGCAGGAGGCCGAGGCGCACGGCGAGGAGACGATTCTGGATGTGGCCACCGGGCGCGTGGACGAGCTGCCGCGCCTGGAGAAACGGCTTCATGAGCTGGAGGCAGCGGGCCGGGTGTCCGCCCCCGAATATCTGGAAGCGCACGCGAAGCACGACGCGCTGAACGATCCGCAGGTGGAGACGAAGGCCAAGAAGATGCTGCGCGGGCTGGGCTTTCGCGAGACGGACCTCGACCGCAAGGCCCGGGAGATGAGCGGCGGCTGGATCATGCGCGCGCGTCTGGCGCGGCTGCTCGTCATGGAGCCGGACCTCCTGCTGCTGGATGAGCCGACGAACCATCTCGACCTCCTCTCGCTGCTCTGGCTGCAAAATTACCTGAAGAACTACTCGGGCGCGCTGCTGCTCATCTCGCACGACCGCCAGTTCATGGACGAGGTGGTGACGCAGGTGCATGAAATCTCCGAGAAGAAGCTCATCGCCTACACTGGCAACTACACGGACTTCCTGCGCCAGCGCGAGGAACGCTACGAGCAGCAGTCTTCCGCCTACAAGAACCAGCAGAAGGAAATCGCCGCGCTCCAGGAATTCGCGGACCGCTTCCGCGCCGTCCCTTCGAAGGCGTCGCAGGCGATGAGCAAGCTCAAGCAGATCGAGCGGATGGAGCTAATCGAAAAGCCCCTCGCGCCGCGCAGGCCCTTCCGCTTTCAAATCCCCCCGCCACCGCGCGGCGGCCAGCGCGCCGTCTCCCTCGAAGGCATCCACATGGCCTACGGGGCCACGCAGGTCTATCGCGGACTCGACCTGACCATCGAGCGCGGTGAGCGCACGGTGCTTGTCGGCCCGAACGGCGCGGGCAAATCAACTCTGCTCAAAATTCTGGCGGGCGTCGTGGAACATCAGAAGGGCGCGCGCGACCTTGGGCACAACGCCAAGATTGGTTACTTCAGCCAGCACCGCGCCGACACGCTCGACCCGGAGAAGACTGTCCTCGACGAGGTGCTGGCCAGCGCGCCCGCCATGCGCGAGGACGAGGCGCGCGGCGTGCTCGGCTCCTTCATGTTCCGCAAGGACGACATCTTCAAGAAGACGGCGATCCTCAGCGGCGGCGAAAAGAGCCGGCTCAACCTGGTGAAATTCCTCGTGGATCCGCCGAACCTCCTGCTCATGGACGAGCCAACCACGCACCTCGACATCCAGACTGTCGAGTCCCTCACTCTGGCGCTCGAGCGCTACGAGGGCACTCTGGTGTTCATCTCGCACGACGTGCATTTCATCCGCCACCTCGCGACCAAGGTGCTGCACGTCAACGCCGGCCATGTGACGCCTTATGTGGGCGGCTACCAGTATTTCATGGAGAAGTCCGGGGCGGGTGAGGACGCCCGCGCAGCGCTCACGGCGGGGTGAGGGCAGCGACTCCTCCTGCTCGTAATCTTGATTCTAATCCTGCCCTGCTTCTGAGAACGGGAAGAGGAGCAAGATCAGGATTAGGATTACGAGCAGGAGCGGAAAAACGATCGGGTGCAAAAAGGTGAGATGTGGGGGCGCAAGTCAGGATTTGAGAGTCTCTCATTAGCACCCGGCTTCAGCCAGGTGTTGGGGCAGGAACACGATGGCCAGCCGTTTCAACGGCTTTTGCAAATCGCATTGCCAGCCATCTGGGGCAAACCGTTGAAACGGTTTGCCCTCGCACCACCCGCTTTCACCCGGCTGAAGCCGGGTGCTAATGAGATTGTGCATTGCGGTCAAAAGCTGATTTGCGCCCTGAGATGCGACCAACGAGCGTCTTCTATTGTAAAGCTGGTCAAAACAGACAGACTCGCGCCCAACCTTAAACAGGAACTCATTATGGCCAAAGGAAACAACAGTCAGAAAAAAGAAACCAAGAAGCCGAAGAAGGAAAAGCCAAAGGCTGCGCCCGCAGCTTCCCGGCGAGCCCCCTGAGAGGCCGCTCTGATCGCGGAGAGGGTGAAGAACCATTGGGCGCACTCGCGGTCTCCAACTCCGGGTTCATCACTGTGGCCCTGCCAACACTTTCTCACTCCGAAAGTGGAAGCATGTGGAGGAAGGGGTTCATTGGAACTCGCCCGATACTCGCCACGACCTGTCTGAATTCTTGTCTAAATTCTTGCAGACACGCCACCCCCCTTTCCCTACGCTTCCGCTCACCCTGAGCCACTTAAGGCGCAGCGGAAGCACCAGCTTTTGACCATGAAAATGAAATCCGGCTCCAACCGCAGCGGCCTCCTGGGCGGCGGCAATTGGATAGTTGACCAGGTCAAGATGATTGATGTGTATCCGCAGCGCGAGCGGCTCGCCAACATCAGCCGCCAGTCCGAAGGCACCGGCGGAGCGCCCTACAACGTGCTCGTGGACCTAGCCCGGCTCGGCGCACCCTTCCCGCTCATCGGCGCGGGCCTCGTGGGCAAGGACCTCCTCGGCAACCAGATTCTAGAGGACTGCAAGCGCCACAAAATCGATCCGAAGTTCCTCCGCACCACCGCTGACGCGCCCACCTCCTACACCGACGTGATGACCGAGGTGGCCGGCGGCGTGCGCACGTTCTTCCACTGCCGGGGCGCCAACGCGCTCTGGGACGGCAAGGACCTCGACTTCACCAAGACCAAGGCAAAGATCTTCCACCTCGGCTATCTGCTGCTGCTCGACGCGATGGACAAGGATGACAAGAAGTTCGGCACCAAGGCCGCTGCGCTCCTCGCCGCAGCCCAGGCCGCCGGCCTCAAGACCAGCGTGGACACAGTCAGCGAGGACAGCGACCGCTTCGCCAAAATCGTGACGCCCGCGCTCAAGTTCGTGGACTACTGCATCCTCAACGAAATCGAGGCGGGCAAGACTGCTGGCTTCAAAATCCGCAAGCCGGACGGCTCCCTGGACACCGTCTCCCTCCGCCACGCCGCTGGCGCGCTGCTGCAATGTGGCGTGAAGGAACTCGTCGTCATCCACTTCCCCGAAGGCGGTTTCGCCCGCACGCGGGACGGCAAGGACTCATGGCAGTCCTCGCTTAACCTCCCGCAAAAATACATCGCGGGAAGCGCGGGCGCGGGTGACGGCTTCTGTGCCGGCGTGCTCTACGGCCTGCATGAGGGCTGGGATTTGCAACGATGCCTGCTCACGGGTGTCTGCGTAGCGGCTGCAAGCCTGAGCCACCCGACCTGCACCCAAGGCGTCGGCAAGCTCGACGCCGCTCTGGCGCTGGCCAAGAAATTCAGGCCCCGCCCCCCGCTGGAGCCGGAGTTTTAGCCGACTCCATTCAATTGGAGACGCGGTCGCTTTAACGCGGAGACGCTGAGGACGCGGAGGAACGCAGCGTTGATGCAGGCAGTTTGTGTTCACCATTGGGTATCCCTCGCCGGTGGCTTCTCCGAGCATCTTTGCGTCCTCTGCGTTGAAGCGAAACCATCGGATTTCAACCGCATGGATTCGGGTTAGGCGGGCAGACAGGGGTGGCCACGGGCGACCAACTCATTTGAAGTCCGCCAGCAGTTCCACTCCGTTGCCATTCTCCGACGGGAATTGCGCGCGGCCCTTCTCCACCCTCACGCCGGTGGCGATGTCCCTCGCGATGAGCACCGCGCCATCCATGTCCACGTAATCCAGCAGCGGCAGGAGCTGCGCAATGGCGGAGATGCCGACGCTTGACTCGCACATGCAGCCCACCATCGTCTGCAAACCCAGCTCGCGCGCGCGGCGCAGCATCCGGCGTCCCGGCGTCAACCCCCCGGCCTTGGTGAGCTTCACATTGATGCCGTGGAAGAAGCCGGCGCAACGCTCCACGTCCTCCAGCACGAGGCAGCTCTCGTCGGCGATGATGGGCAGGGCGGACTCGGCGAAGAGGCGCTTCTGCCCAGCCCAATCGCCGGCGGGCAACGGCTGCTCGATGAACTCAACCCCAAGCCGCTTCAGCTCGGGCGCGAAGGCCAGCGTCTGCCCGACGGACCACGCGCAGTTCGCATCCACGCGGAACGTGGCACACGTGTGCTTCCTCAACTCGCGGATGATCGCGAGGTCGTCGGGCGTGCCGAGCTTGATCTTGTAAATCGGCCAGCCCTCGAACTCGCGCATCTTCATCACCATCGTCTCGATGGCATCAATGCCGATGGTGTAGTTGCTCAACGGCCCGCCGCCCTGTTTCAGGCCCCAGAGTCTCCAAACCGGCTGCCCGCGCTGTTTGCCCCACAGGTCGTGCGCCGCCTCGTCCAGCGCGCACATCGCGAAGCGGTTGTGCCCAATCACCGGCAGCAGACGGTCCCACAACGCCGCGGGATCATCGAGATGCTCGGCTTCGATGCAGGCGCGGGCGGCCTCAAGATCGGCCCGCATGACAGGCGCGGTGAACGCCTTGTAAGCGTGCGAGGAAGCGCCTTCGCCAAAGCCGGTGAAGCCTCCGTCGCGCAGCTCGATGAGCAGGTTTTTCTGAACCGTGGTGGTGCCTTGCGAGATGGTGAAGGCGTGCCGGAGCGGCAGGTCAATTTCGCGGAGGGTCAGTTGCATGGTTTAGGTAATCAGTTCGTGGACGACACGCGCGCCGGTGACATCGGCGTCGGTGAGTGTCTCGTTGCGGCCGTGGTGTGGAAAGGAAACCCGCTTGTGATCGAGACCGAGCTGTTGGAGCAGCGTCGCGTGCAGGTCGGGCACGCTCACGCGGCCCTGCACGGCTCGGTAGCCAAAATCATCAGTCGCACCGTGGGTGTGGCCACGCTTGAAACCGCCGCCCGCAAGCAGGAGCGAGAAGGCGTGGCGGTTGTGGTCGCGGCCCATGCCATTCTGCGAGACGGGCTGGCGGCCAAACTCGCCAGCCCAGAGGACGATGGTGCTGTCCAGCAGCCCGCGCGCCTTCAAGTCCCGGATAAGTGCGGCGGAAGGGCCGTCGGTCATCGCGGCGATGTCGGCGATTTCCGTGTCCACGTTGCGGTGAGTGTCCCACGGCTGGATAAAGGGCTTGATGGGCGTGAAGACCTGCACGAAGCGCACCCCCGCCTCGACAAGCCGCCGCGCTGTGAGGCAGCGCTGCCCGTAGCTCCGCGAGACGGGGCTGTCCAATCCGTAAAGCCGGCGGGTCGCGGGACTCTCCTCGTCGAGATTGAAAGCTGTGGTCGCGGCGAGTTGCATGTGGGCGGCCAGCTCGTGGTTTTGGATGCGTGCATCGAGTTCAGACTCGCCGGGAAAAGCCTGTTGATGCCGGCGGTTCAGCTTCGCGAGCAAGCCGAGCCGGTCACGGCGGGACTCCAAGGGGACGGGCTGGGAGGGATGCAGGTTCAACACCGGCGCGCCGCGCGTGCTGAACTCGGTGCCCCGATGCACGGCTGGCAGCCAGCCGTTCTGCCAGAGCAACTGTCCGTGCGTGCTGTAGCCCTCCGGGTCGCGGAGCACGATGTAGGCGGGGAGGTTTTGGCACTCCGTGCCCAGCGCGTAACTCACCCACGAGCCCAGCGACGGACGGCCCATGAAGATTTTCCCTGTGCTCAACAGGATGAGCGCCTCGCCGTGGTTGTTGTGCTCGCTGTGCATCGAGCGCACGAGCGTCATCTCGTCGGCGAGCGCGGCGAGGTGCGGGAGCGCGTCGCTGATTTCCATTCCGCACTGGCCGCGCGGCTGGAAACGCCACGGACTGCCGAGGATTCGATTTGCTTCGCTGCCTTTCTGAAACATCTCGACTCGCTCGCTGTGCGGCTGGCCGTCGAATTTGCCCAGCGCCGGCTTGGGATCGAAGAGGTCCATCTGGCTGGGACCGCCGACCTGGGTGAGGAAGATGATGGCCTTCGCCGGCGGAGCGAACGCAGCGGGCTTGGCTGCGAAGGGCGAAGCGGCGGCCCTCAGCTCGCGGGTGAGCAGTGAGTCCAGCGCCAGCGCCCCGAAACCGAGGACACCCGCGTGAAGCACAGCGCGTCGGGAGAACTCCGCTGAACCGGCTGGGTGAGACTCTGCTGAACCCCACTTCGAGCGCAGCGAGTCGGGCGAAGCGAGAATCTCGGGCGACACCACAGGCAGCTGAGATTCTCGCTGCGCTCGCGCCTCCTTCGTCGGCAGGTGGGGCTCGCCGGAGTCTCGCCCTACCGGGGATGGGTGGTGGTCGCGGTTCACGGAATAGAGAGAAACTCACTCGTGTTAATGAGCGTGTGGCAGACGACCGTGATCGCGCCTTCACGGGATGATTGCAGACTCCTTCCACTCGTGAGCAGCCGCACCCCCTCGCGCTCGGCGAGGGAGTGGCACCAGCGGGCCTCATCGGCGCCAGGGGCTCGTCCGAGAGCGAGGGTGAAGGCGAGAGCGATGCGCCCCGCTGTCTCGGATTGCGCAGCACAAACCCGTGCCGCAAGGGCTTCTGCGCACTGGATGACAAAGGGGTCGTTCAGCAGAGAGAGCGACTGAGCGACGCTCGCGGAAGCGGAGCGGCGAAGGCAGTTGGCGTTGAGCAATGGCTGGTCGAAGGCGGTCAGCAGTGAGGTGTGATAGGTGCGGCGTTGCAGCAGGTAAAGGCTGCGGCGGCTGGCGTCTTGCGGGCGCTCAAGTTTCGTCATGGCGATGCCTACGGTGCCATCGGGGCGAACCTCGGTGAGGACGGGCGGGCCACCGGCGCGGAAGTTGATATGGCCGCTGACGGCAAGAAGGGAGTCGCGGACCATCTCGGATTCGAGTCGGCGCAGGCGATGGTGCCAGAGGAGGTTGTCCGCGGGGTCTGCGCGCTCCGCCAGCTTGGCGAGCACCGGGTCGGCAGCGGCGGAACTGGTTTGCTGATACGTGGACGAACTGAGAATGAGGCGAATCATCGGCTTGATCCTCCAGCCGCTGCGAATGAACTCGCCGGCCAGCCAGTCGAGCAGCTCGGGGTGCGTCGGACGCGCGCCGGAGACGCCGAGGTTCGCGCTGGTCTCGACGAGGCCACGCCCAAAGAGCTGCTGCCAGACGCGATTCATGAGCACACGGGCGACGAGTGCGGCGGCGGGGCTGTCGGGGGCGGTGAGCTGTTTCGCCAGGCCGAGGCGGCGGCCGCTTGTTGCGCCGGCAGGGTGA
>JACRKB010000253.1 GCA_016235545.1 Verrucomicrobiota bacterium
AGCCTGGGGTGAAGCCCCAGGTCAACGAGGCCACGAGGAAGCCGAGCGCTGTAAGCGCGTCACCTTGGCAACCGGGCGGCGGCGTGGCGGGCTTACAGCCCTCGGCACGGCCTGGCGAGGCCACCTGGGTCTGCGTTCACTACGTTCACTCCACCCCAGGCTGACGAATGACGGGCTTTCAGCCCTGCCGACCCGGGTTGCAAGAAACTGAGATGCGCCCGAAGTAAAGCCGGCTCAACCGAAACCATGCAGTTGGAGACGCGCTTCCTTTTACGCAGAGACGCAGAGGACGCGGAGGAACGCAGAGTTGAGGCAAGCAGTTTGTGTTCACCATTTGGTGTCCTTCGCCGGTGGCTTCTCCGCGCATCTCAGCGTTCTCTGTGTCTTTGCGTTGAAGCGGAACGCCCGGATTCCAACTGCGTGGATTCAGCCAAGGCAAGAAAGTGAGATGCGCCCCGCAGTGCCCAACTTTTGCCTTCTTACTTTGTGCAACGCGCTGCACGACTTGCCCACGCGCAGAGCATGTCGGCGTTCTCCAACACGGCTGCGGGGACTTCGAAGTATGCCGACAGACACTGCTTGGCGTTTGGCTGGAACTTCCCCATCCCTGCTGCTTCGTAGCCGCTCCTCGTGAGGTCGTCCGTTTTGAAATAGAGCCGCCCCCGGTGGAGGATGCCGAAGAACACCTCACCTTGATAAAGGCCGTGGCCACCAAACATCCGGCGAAACTCGACGCCCAGGCCGGCGAGTTGCTCGCGGACGAATTCATTGAAGCTCTCGTCTGCCATGTCACCTCACCGCAGCAAATCGCAGCCCGCGCGTGCTGACACGCAAGCTCGCAATGCCAAATGCCCCCATCACGGCCTCGTAAATCACCACGCCGAAGAGAATCACATCCGCGCGGTTGGGTGGCATGCCGGCAAGTTTGCGTCGTTCGCACAAAGGCAGGCCCCACAGATGCTCGACGTGCCAGCGCAAACGGCTGGCGTCGAAGTGAGCCGTCTCGATGCGCGCCCGGTCGTAGTCGGGAAGCTGAAGTTCGAGCCGTGCGAGGATGCTGGTGGTTCCGCCGGTGCCGACAAGCGCGAGGTCTTCGCGACGGATGGACTGCAAGTGTGGCGCGAGCTGCGGGCGGACTTCGCGGTCGAGGAAATCACGGAGCTTCTTGCGGATGTCCACCAGCTCGGCGGGCGTCGGCGGGTCGGAGAGTCGCGTGGATTCCAACAAGCGCACGGTGCCGAGCTTGAAGCTGTCGCGAAAGCTGGAATGTCCCGCGTCGCCCAGGATGAACTCTGTGCTGCCGCCGCCCACGTCGAGAATCAGCACGGGCCGCTCCCGCAGCGAGCTGTCTGTCAGCACGCCTTGGAATGCCCAGTCAGCCTCCTGTTCGCCACTGATGACTTCGACAGCCTGGCCGGCCGCAGCACGGACGGCAGACAGCAATTCACCCGCGTTCACAGCGTCGCGCGCCGCGCTTGTGGCGATGATGCGCAAGTGCGCCGCGCCTTGCTCGCGGGCGATCTGGACAAAGTGCGCCACGGCCATGGCTGTGTTGGTGATGGCTTCGGGGCGGAGCCGGTGGTCATCGTAGAAGCCGCAGCCCAAACGAGTCTGCTCGCTGCCCTCCCAGACCGGCTCGACGGCCCCTGATGAAACGTCCGCGACGAGGAGCTTCACCGAGTTGGTGCCGATGTCTATGACGGCGCGCCGGGAGGAGGGTTGAAGGGTTGAAGGGTCGAGGGGTTGAAGGGTCACAAAGCGTTCGGGGTCACTCTTCACTCTTCACTTGCTTTCCCTCTTCGCCAGCACCGCCGCGCCGGTGATGCCTGCGTCATCCCCGAGCTTGCTGACGAGGATTTCGATGCCCTTGGCCGTGCCGGGCAGCGCGTAATCCTTCGCCGTCTCGGTGATGATGGACATCATGTCATCGGCGAGCTGGTCCATCACGCCACCGCCCAGGACGATGACCTCGGGGTTGAGGAAGTTGATGACGTTGGCGACGGCGATGCCGGTGTATTCGGCTGCCTCCTCGATGATCTGCTCGATGAACTTGTCGCCACGCCGCAGCGCCTTGCGGAGATCGCCGCTCCTCATGTCGGTCAACTCCGGGCCGAGCATGTCCGTGAGCACCGTCTTCTGGCCGTCCTCCACGGCGGTCTGAATTTTGCGGAAGAGCGCGGTGCGGCTGGCCAGCGCCTCGAAGCAGCCCTTGTTGCCGCAGCCGCATTTGGGGCCGTTGACTTCGAGAACCATGTGGCCGATCTCGCCGGCGGTGCGGTTGAAGCCCGTGTATGCCCTGCCATCGAGCACGATGCCGCTGCCGATTCCGGTGCCCAGGAAGATGCCCACCATCGAGCGGGGCTTGGGGTCGAGCTCCGTCTCATACACGCCAAGCGCGCATGCGTTGCAGTCGTTCTCGGCGAAGACAGGCAGGCCGAGGTGCTTCTCCAGCGTCTTCCTGAGCGGCACGTTTTCCCACTTGAGGTTGGGGGCGAAAATCATCCGGCCCTCCACCGGATCAACCGCGCCGGGCGCGCCGATGCCGATGGCTCGGATGCTGTCGAGCTTGAGGTCGCACTCGTCCACGGCCTCCTGCACGCATCGGGCCACGCGCTCCAGCACGCCGTCGGGGCCGCGCTCGGGCTTGGTGCTCATCTTCACCTTGCCCAGGCACTTGAGCTGCGAGTTGAAGACGCCGGCGAGAATCTTCGTGCCGCCGAGGTCCACGCCGATGAAGTGGTCGCGTTTGCCGTTTGCTTCAGCCATGTCGCAGCTTGGTTAAGGGTGCTCTGCCCGCACCTTGCATCCGTGGCAAGCCCTGCGGGAAACGTCCGTGATTTAACCAGCCCAAGCCCGAGCGGCCAGCCTGGAATTGATAAATCTCTTCAGGGCAAACGCGTGGCGACATCGAAGCTGCCTGCGCTGCCCGCATCTGTCGCACGTTCAAGGCGTCGGCTCGAGCGGCTGGAGAACTATCTTTCCGCCTGCTCTGCCGCGCGCAAAGCACGCGCGTGGTGGCTCGCAGCAACCCGGGTTTGCCTTCACTATTCAATTGTGAAGCCAGACCGGGCATCGCGCATGCCTTCAGCCGGAACCATTCACCCCAAAAACCGCAGTTGGTTCACGCAAAGGACGCGAAGGACGCAGCGCCGAAGGGTCTGCTTTCCAAATACAGGCGCCGGCAGCCTTCACTCGACGGATGAGCAGTCGTGGTTTCAAAAGTCCTTTCCTTTGCCCCCTTCGCGCCCTTTGCGTGAGGTTCAACTGCTGAATCTGGGATGAAACTGAGCCCGAACCCCGGAACGGAATGGCCGCGAAAGGGTGCAAAGCGCGCAAGAGCCGAGCTCCTCGCAGGAGAACGAGGTGAGTGGTAATAGTCCCGGCTCCAGTGATCCCCGACTCGGCCCCTTTGTGTTCTTTGCGACCCTTCGTGGCGGAACTTCGGAGCTAGGGCTGAGTTGTGCCCGCGCCTTGGAACGTTGCGTTGTCCTGGTCCCCATCCGTGTTTCTTCTGTGTTCCATCCGTGGCCAAAGAAACGCTCCGCGTGGCGAAGGGGACGCTCTTGAGCCTGTGGCGTGCGGCGAGCGTGGGCTTGGCGGACTCAACGGTGCCTGCATCACGAAGCTCACCTCCATCCGACGCTGCCCAACCGCGTGAACTCCGCCTGCACGTCGCCGCCTTCATAGAAGGACAGCCAGCCGCGCACGCGCTGGGTTTCGCCGGGTTTGCAGTCGGGGAACTTCGGGTCGGAATGGATGCACGGGCACGGCGGGTTGGCCCACGGGCGATGGTTTGGCTCCCACGCGGTGATGACCCATCGCCGGCCGTCCTCGGAGCGCGCGGCGATGTAGGGTTTGGCCAGCACCTTGTTGTCGTTGCTCTGCGCGGTGAAGCCGTGTGCGCCCTTGAGCATCACGCAAATCTGCACGCGCAGGTCGGAAAGCGTTTCCTTCGTTCCGTTGCGCAGCCACATCTCCATACGCACGCCGTCGCGTCCGGGAGTGATCTTTGTGCCGAAGCCGATTCCATTGGGCAGCGTGCGCTCGAAGTCCAGCGAGCCTTCGACGCGGCGGTTCCATTCCAGCCTGGGCAGCTCAAGGTTTTGCTTCGACCACACGGTGGGGACGTGAGTGTGCGCGAGGTAGGTGAGGCCGAGGTTTGACCAGATGGCCTCTGGCACGTCCACGACGACGTAGCTCGCAGGATCCCACGGCGCGAACACGCTCACCTTTGTCTCGCGTTGCGGATTCACCGCGCCGTTGAGGAAGCCGATGCGCGGGTGGCGTCCGCCGGGGTAGGGAAGCACGAGCAGCGGCGCTCCGGCGGGGCGCGGCGGGCGGTTGTCTGCGCGGATGTCGAAGCGTTCCAAGGCCGAGGAAATCTCCTCTGTGCCAAGGCCCGTGGCGGCCTGCACCTCGTCGCGGGAAAAGCCGTGATGCCAGACCATGTTCTCCAGCCAGTGGCGGAGCGAGGCGGCGTCGGGCTTGCGAGCGTGGTCGCCCGGCGCGTCCGCAGCGCGGCCCGGCAACGTGGCGAGGAGGAGTGTGGCGAACAGGAGACGGAGGAGGCGCATGGCGCATCGTCTCGCTCGGCTGTGGTGAGTCAAGGCGTTCCTGTGAACCGTGACAAGGACGGGCGCATCTCAGTTTCTTGCAACCCGGGTCGGCAGGGCTGAAAGCCCGTCATTCGTCAGCCTGGGGTGGAGTGAACGTAGTGAACGCAGCCCCAGGTGGCCCCGCCAGGCCGTGCCGAGGTCTGTAAGCCCGCCACGCCGCCGCCCGGTTGCCAAGGTGACGCGCTTACAGCGCTCGGCTTCCTCGTGGCCTCGTTGACCTGGGGCTTCACCCCAGGCTAGTGAATGCCGGGCTTTCAGCCCGAAGCACCGACTCGCGTCCGGTCTGCAGGAAAGTGAGATGCGCCCCGGGCGCACGGGCAGGGAATCCTTGCTTGCTTGGAGGCTGAAAACGCGCATCCTTCACCGCACAAATAGCCGACGG
>JACRKB010000260.1 GCA_016235545.1 Verrucomicrobiota bacterium
CGAAACCATCGCCAGCGTCAGCGAGGTGGCGAGCAGCGGCGACCGTTGGGCCAAGCCGCCGAGCGAAGAAATGTCTTCCGCCCCGGCTTTCTCCACGACGACTGCGATGACGGTGAACGCGGCGAGCACGGTGAAGAGGTAGCCCGCGAGGTAGTAGAGGATGGCCGACGAGCCGGCGCGGTTCATCACCGCGAAGCCGAGCAGCAGGTAGCCCGCGCTGGCGATGCTGCTGTAACCGAGCAGCCGCTTGAGGTTGCGCTGCGGGATGGCGCAGAGGCTGCCGTAGAGAATCGTCGCGGCGGCCATCGCCATGAGGAGCTTCTCCAGGTTGAAGGCGAGGTCGGGAATCGCGGTGCCGAGCAGGCGCATGAGCAGCACGACGCCCGCAGCCTTCGAGCCGACGGAAAGGAAGGCGGTCGTGGGTGTGGGCGAGCCTTGATACACATCGGGCGCCCAGATTTGAAAAGGCACTGCGGCCATCTTGAAGCCGAGGCCCACGAGCACGAGGAGCACGCCGGTCATGAGAAGCGACTTGTGGCCGAGGCTGGCGTTATTCGCGAGTTTATCGGCCAGCTCGTTGAAGTTCATCGTGCCGGTGGCGCCAAAGACGAGCGCGATGCCATAGACGAGGAAGCCGGACGACAGCGCGCCGAGGATGAGATACTTGACGCCGGCTTCGAGCGATTCGACCCGGCGGCGGAGGAAGCTGACGAGGACGTAGAAGGTGACGGTTATCAGCTCCAGCGAGACGAAGAGGAGCATGAAGTCGTTGGCCGACGCGGCGAACATCATGCCAGCCAGCGCGAACAGGATGAGCGCGAAGAACTCGGACTGCCCGGCATCGAAGCGGTCGCTGAACTCGGTGGCCATGAGCAGCACCAGCAGCGCGGCGAGAAGGAAGAAGCGCTTGAACCACAGCGCAAGGCCATCCATGACATAAGCGTTGCCAAAGGCGTGGAGCGTCTCGGTGCCGTCGAACGCGAAGAAGCTGTAGAGCAGCACGACCGCGACGCCGAGCACCGCGCCGTAGCCGAGCGTGCGGCGGTCCTTGGCCGGCGTGAACAAGTCCTGCACGAGCACGACCAGGCCGAGGACCACCACGGCGAGTTCGAGGACAATGAGAGAGGCGTTCATCAGGAAAGGCGGTTCAAATGGAGCGCGGACGCCCACGTCCGCGTGAGCTGCGGTCGGACAAAGCGGGCGGCGGACGTAGGCGTCCGCGCTCCAATGCGACTGGCGGTTGGCGTCATCACGGAAATCATCGCGGCTGCACGGCGCGTTGCTTGGCCTCGTCAGCGGCCTTTTTCAATTCGCCGGGGCGCGCGGCTTTGTCGGCGGTTTTCACTTCAGCCATCGTGAGGATGGCGGCGACGCTGGGTTGAATCTTGTCGGTCAAGAGGCGCGGCCAGACGCCGAGCAGCAGCAGCGCGGCGAGCAGGAGGACGAAGGGCACCTTCGCCCACGCGCTGGCGTCCTTGAGCGCGGCCCACTCGGATTTCTCCGGGCCGTGCAGGATGTTGCGGACGGCGCGAAGCATGTAAACCGCGCCAATGATGAGCGCGCCCCAGGTGGCGAGCGTGGTCACCAGCGGGAAGACGCGCCACGAGCCGAAGAGCACCATGGCCTCGCCGACGAAGTTCGCGAAGCCCGGCAGGCCACAGCCCGCGAGCATCGCCATGACGAGCGCCGCGCCGAGGAAGGGGATTTGCCGCAGCAGGCCGCCGAGCTTCTCCATCTCGAGCGTGCCAGTCTTCTCGCGGAGCGCACCGCTCAGGCCGAAGGTCAGCGCAGCGAGGAAGCCGTGCGCGACCATCACCACGACCGCGCCGGTCACGCCCACGAGGCTCAGGCTCGCGATGCCGAGGAAGATGAAGCCCATGTGCGCGACGCTCGAGTTGCCGATGAGCAGGTTCAAGTCTTTCTGCCGCATCGCGACGAGGCCGCAGTAAGCGATGTTGCCGAGGCAGAGGAAGGCGAGGATTTCCAGCCACGCCGCCGCACCGTCCGGCATAAGCGGGATGCCGACGCGCAGCAGGCCATAGAGGCCGAACTTCTTCAGCACGCCCGCGTGGAGCATCGCGGTGGCGGTCGGCGCGGAGCCATAGCCGAGCGGTGCCCAAGTGTGGAACGGCCAGAGCGAGACGAGGATGCCGAAGCCGAAGAGCAGCAGCGGGAAGATGAGCGACTGCGCCGCGAGCGGCAGCGGGCGGGCCTTCACGGCTTTGGTCAGCTCGACGATGTCGAAGGTGTTCGCGCCCGACTGGATGTAGAGCGCGATGAGGCCGGCCAGCGCGATAAGCGCGCCGAGGCTGAGGTAAATGGTGATTTTGAAGGTCGCGTAGTTGCGGTTCTCGCCGTGCCCCCAGACGCCAATCATGATGAAGGTCGGCACCAGCGCCAGCTCGTGGAAGAAGTAGAAGAAGAAGAGGTTCAGCGATGCGAACGCGCCGAGGATGCCGCCGGTCATCACGAGCAGCAGGGTGTAATACTCCTTCTCCAGCCGCGTGATTTCGCGCGACACGCACGCGGCGGCGAACGCCACGATGGCCCCCATGACGATGAGGCCGAGGTTGATGCCGTCCACGCCGAGGTGCCAGCCGATGTCGAGCTTGAGCGCGGAGACGCTCACCCACGCGTGCTTCTCGACGAACTTGAAACCGTTCTCGACCGGGGCGGCGTTGTATTTGGCGAACAGGGCGAGCGCGAGCAGCATCGAGGCGAACGTCGCGCCCAGCGTGACGAGGCGGATGACGAACTTGTAGTTGCGCGGGATGCACAGGACCAGCAGCGCGGCCAGGAGCGGCAGGAGGAAGATGGAGGAAAGCAGGGACATGGTCAGAAGGCGGCGTGGACGCGGTGCGACAATGGCGCGAGTGAACGGGGCTGTGTAACTTCGCGCCGTTCTCCCTCACCCCGGCCCTCTCCCGCTGGGAGAGGGAGAACGTCAGCCAGCG
>JACRKB010000252.1 GCA_016235545.1 Verrucomicrobiota bacterium
TCCAAGCTCCAAGCTCCAAGGCGCGTCGCCCATCAGCGGCGCGCGCTCCGGTTTGGAGCTTGGGGTTTGGAGCTTCTTTGGTCATTGGAGCTTGGGATTTGGAGCTTACTTCACCGAAGTCTTCAGGCGGAACGCGAGGTATCCCGACAGCACTTCATGCAACGGCTGCGCCGTGTTCACGGGGACGAAGTGGACGTGGTTCTTCTCGCAGCCTGATCGCAGCGTGGACCGGAAGCGCTCGACCTCGGCTTGGTAGCTGGCACGGATTTCCTGCGGGCGGGTGAGGATGTTCGGGATGGCCTCCAGCCCGACGAACTCGACGAGGCCGTTGAACTTGAACTCCAGTTCCGCCGGGTCCATCAAGTGAAAGACCACGACCTCGCTGCCGCCGAAGCGCAGGTGCTGGATGCCTTCCATGACTTTCTCTTCGTCGTCGAAGAGGTCGCTGATGATGACGACGATGCCGCGCCGACGGACTTGCCGGGCCATCTCGTGGAGGATGGCGGCGATGTTCGTCTGGCGCGTCGGCTCGAAGGCGGCGAGCGTGGCGAGCACCTTGTGAATCATCGCGTGGCTGTTGCTGCGCGGCAGATACTCGCGGGTCTCGTTGTCGAAGATGTCGAGCGCCACGGCGTCGCGCTGGTGGAGGATGAGGTAGCTCAGGCAGGCGGCGAGCAGCTTGCCGTAGGCGAGCTTGGTGTAGCCGCCGGAGCCGTATTTCATGGACTCCGAGCCGTCGAGCAGGATGTGCGCGACGTAGTTGGTCTCCTGCTCGAACTGCTTTATGTAATAGCGATCGGTGCGACCGAGGACTTTCCAGTCGCGGTAGCGAAGGTCGTCGCCGCGCGCGTATTCGCGGAGCTGCGCAAACACGATGGCGAAGCCGTGGTAAGGCGACTTGTGCTCGCCCGCCATATAGCCCTCGACGAGGTAACGCGCGTGCATCCCAAGCGTCTCGGCGCGGGAAATCGCGACGGGGTCGAGGAGCGTGGCGAGGGTGGCGGCGTCCATCAGCGGGAATGCGGAGTGCGGAATGCGGAGTGCGAAATGGAGGCGAAGCAATTGCGAATTGCGAATTGCGAATTGCGAATTCGTAGCCGGTGCCTGCCGGTGAACTGCGTAGCGCGGGCATCCGGGCGCAGGGCTGAAAGCCCGGCATTCGCCAGCCTGGGCTGAAGCGAAGCGAAGGCCCAGGTGGCGTGTTTGCAATAAAGAGTCAGCCCTGAAGGGGCGCAACTCAGCGCTGAAGGCGTGGCCCAGTTTGATTCAGTCCCAAGCATAGCGTTCATCCAACGGGGCGTCGTTCTTGCGGCACAACTCGCGGAACTCGTCTTGAAACGAAACCTTCGCGTGATGCTCGGTTTGGCCACGGATGTATCGTCGCACCGGCTCCACGTGCGTCTCGCTCACACCGAACGCTCCGTAACCGCGCTGCCAGTAGAAGTCGGCATACCATTCACCCTGTTGCTTGAGCCAATCGGAGGAGGAGCATTTGACCTGCTCGATGACCTTGGCCAGCGCCCAGTTCTTGGAGAGCGAGAAGAGGATGTGAACGTGGTCCTCGACGGAGTTGGTTTCGAGCGAGGGTGATTCGAGGTTGTTCAGCGTGCCGATCAGGTAGGCGTGGAGTTTGCCGCGCACATCGTGGCGAATGAGCGGGCGGCGCTCCTTCGTGCTGAACACGAGGTGAACGAGAACCTTGGCGAGGGACTGGGCCATGTGGGTTACGCCCCTTCAGGGCTTGGACGTTTTTGGCCGGGTGCAACCTGGGCCTCCGCCCGGCTCGCTGCGCTGCGCCGGGCTTCAGCCCAGGCTGGCGAATGACGGGCTTTCAGCCCTGCCAAAGGGCGAGAACGGCGTCTCGGTTCGCACCGCGCGGAAGTCCAATTCCTCATTCGCAATTCGCAAATCGACATTTCACGCCACCTTCTGATCCTTCGGAATCGCCTCGAGAATCTTCTTCACCACGTCGTCGGCGGCGATGCCTTCGCTTTGGGCGGCGAAGTTCGGGATGATGCGATGGCGGAGGATGGGCGGGGCCACGGCGGCAATGTCGTCGCAGCTCACGTGGAACTGGCCGCGCAGCATCGCGCGGGCTTTCGCGGCGAGGATGAGGTTGAGGCTCGCGCGCGGGCCGGCACCCCACGAGAGGAACTTCTTGCAGTAGTCGTTCGCCTCCGGGGTCTTGATGCGCGTCACGCGGACGATGCGCTCGGCGTATTGATAGACGTGCTCGGCCACGGGCATCCGGCGAACGGTGGCCTGGAGTTCGAGGATGTCTTCCTCGGTGAGGACAGCCTGCGGCTTCTCCATCGGAGCGCCGGTGGCCATCTTCATGATTTGGAGTTCCTCCGCCGTGGTCGGGTAGTCCACGTTGATCATGAACATGAAGCGGTCGAGCTGCGCCTCGGGTAGCGGGTAAGTGCCTTCCTGCTCGATGGGGTTTTGCGTGGCGAGCACGAAAAACGGGTTCGGCAGCGCGTGGTCCGTGCCGGCGATGGTGACTTTGCGCTCCTGCATCGCCTCAAGCATCGCGGCCTGCGTCTTGGGCGGCGTGCGGTTGATTTCGTCCGCAAGGATGATGTTTGCGAAGATGGGGCCTTTGAGGAAGCGGAAGACGCGCTCACCCGTGGTCTGGTCCTGCTGGATGACTTCGGTGCCGGTGATGTCGCTGGGCATCAGGTCGGGCGTGAACTGGATGCGCTTGAAGCCGAGGTGCAGGGTCTGCGCGAGCGTGGAGACGAGCAGCGTCTTGGCGAGGCCGGGCACGCCGACGAGCAGCGCGTGGCTGCGCGTGAAGATGGCGATGAGAGCCTCCTCGACGACGTCCTCCTGGCCGACAATCACCTTGCTGAGTTCGCGCCGGATGGCGGCGCTGGCGGTCTTGAGTTTTTCGAGCGCCTGCAAATCTTTGTCTCCCGCGAGCGTCGCGGACGTTTCATTGGTCGTCATCGTTTGAACCTTTCAAGTTTCCGTTGCCGTCATCGGGAACGCGGCCATTCCATGTCACACACACTGCTTTGGCGAATCCTAAATCCGCTTGCCGGGTTGCGGACGCGGGCATGCGCGGGGCTATTCAGGAACGCACTCGACGCGGAGGATGAGAGTCGCGGACGGGGCGGATGGTTACGCGGGAAGCGGTCCGGAGCGGAGAAATTTCCCCGCCGCGTGGTCGGCAAAGCGCAGGCCGCGGGGTGTGAGATGGAAGCGGTCGGGAGTGCGGACGGCGAAGCCTTCCGCGACGAGCGTGTCCATGTCGGCGCTCCAATGCTCGTGCAGGCCGAAGCCCGTGATGTTGCGAAACTCGTCGAAGCCCCAGCCCACGTTCAAGCGGAGGCCAAAAGCGGCAATCTCGCCCGCGCGGGCGAGCGGCGGCAGTTCCTCGCGCTGCTCGATGGCGCGAACACCCTTCTCCAACTGCTCGCAGTAGAGCTGCGTGTTTGACCAGTTCTTTGTCCGCACGCCGCGCACGTAGCCGGACGCGCTGGGGCCGAGCGCGTGGAACTGGCCGCCGCGCCAGTAGTTGACGTTGTGGCGGCAGGCGAGGGAGGGGACGGAGTGATGGAGTGATGGAGTGATGGAGAGGTGAGGTGCTGGTTTCCCAACACTCCGAGACTCTACTGCTCCATTACTCCGTTTCCGCTGGTCCCGCGCGAAGTTCGCGACTTCGTATTGGCGGAAGCCGTTCGCCTCGACCGTCGTGACGAGTTCTTCATACATGGCTTCGGTGAGTTCCTCGTCCACGGAGAACTCGCCGGCTTGAAGCTGGTGAAACAACGGCGTGTCGTCCTCGTAGATGACCTCGTAGCAGGAGAGATGTTCGCTGCCCAAAGCAATGGCGTCGCGGAGCGTTACGCGCCAATGGTCCTTCGTCTGCGTCGGGATGGCGAACATGAGGTCCACATTGATGTTCGCGAAACCGGCGGCGCGCAACGTGTCGAAGGACTTGAAGACCTGCTCGCGGCTGTGGATGCGCCCAAGCCGCTCCAAGAGCCGCTCGTCGAGCGACTGCACGCCCATCGAAATGCGGTTCACGCCGTAGTCGCGGAGGAGCTTCGCCTTGTCGGCGGAGACGGTGGCGGGGTTGCACTCGACGGTCCACTCTTCTGCGCCGAGCAGACCGAGCCGCTCGAAGGCTTTCAGGATTTGCTCCCACTGCTTGAGGTTCAGCAGCGACGGCGTGCCGCCGCCGAAGAATACCGTGCGCGGCTTCAGCTCATGCGCGACGAACTCCAGCTCTCGCACCAGTGCGCTGACATAGCGGCTGACGAGGTCCTCCTTCGGCACGGCAGAGTAGAACGCGCAATACTCGCACTTGTGCGCGCAGAAAGGGACGTGGAGATAAAGCGAAGTGACCGGTCCAAAGTCGTAAAGTCCAAAGTCTAAAGCCGAAGCCGCGTTCATTCGGGCGTCCCCGGAGACTTTGGACTTTGGACCTTGGACTTTGGACAAGCCCTCAGTCACAGCCTCAAATGTTCCCACAAATCAGCCGGCTGGAGCCGCAGGTTGATGTAGAACGGGCCGAACTCGCCGAAGCGCGCGCTCACTTCGTCGAAGCGCATCTCGTAGATGATTTCCTTCACGGCATCGAGATTGTGCGCGATGAGCGTCACGCCCCATTCATACTCGTCGAGGCCGGTGGAGCCGGTGATGAGCTGCGAGATGCGCCCGGCGAACTTCCTTCCGGTCTTGGCATGGCTGCCCATGAGCTTCTTGCGCGCGTCGAAGTCGAGCATATACCAGTTGTCCGCGAGGTCGCGCTTCTTGGTCATGCCGTAGAAGCACATGATTTCCCAGTCCTCCATCTCGGGGTTGAGGCGGTAGTGTTTGTATTCGTCGTTGCGTTTTTTGGCGGCGGCGAAAGCCTCGTCGAACTCCGGCGTGCCGGGCTGCAGCTTGCGCTCTCCGTGCTGAATCATCCGCTTCAAGTCGTCATCCGTCGTGACGTATTCCGGCAGCTCAGTGACGCTGAGGTAGGAGTAAACCGGTTGCAGTGCCCCAGCAGGGAAGGCGAGCTCCACCTCGCGCTGCATCGCGCTGAGCTGCTGCAACTCGGAGGCGTAAATGATGAAGCCAATGTCCGCCTTGCCCCCGACGCCCGCATACGTGCAGACACGCGGCGCGGCGGGACCGGCGAACTTCGTCGTGATGGCTTCCATCCGGTGGCGCGTGGCAGCCGATTCACCGTCGGGCAGCGCGGCCCAGCGGACTCGGTCAACGCGGAAGAACAGGTGCAGGACGTGGATGCCTTGGGTGAGCTTGACGGAGGGAATGGCCATGATGGGGAAAGTGATTAGTAATTAGTGCTTAGTAGTCAGCGGAGGAAGCGTGGCCGAAAGGTCGCCTGACTATCAACTCTCAACTCCCCAACTCTCAACTTCCGGGGTCACTCCACCGCCATCGCCTGGTCGAGCATCGCGGAGAGTTGGGTGAGGATGGATTCGTCGCTGGCGATCAGCGTCGCGCCGGCGGCGAGCGCGTCGGCTTGCAGCTTCTCGTGGCGCGGGCTGCTGAAGGCGAGGATGGGCAGATGTGCGGTCTCGGCAGTGGTCTTGAGCGACCGGATGGCGGCGAAGGCGTCGGAGTTCTTCAACTCCAAGTCCACAAAGACGACCAGCGGCTTCTCCTGCTCAGCGGTGGCGACGAGGCTGGCGGCGTCCGTGAGGTGATGGATGCGATAGCCCTGGTCGCGCAGCTTGTTGCCCAGCGCGCTGCCGGGCAGGAGTCGTTCGTAGAGGAGCAGGGCGAGTGGGCTGGTCACGGGCGAAGGGTGCGGAGCGGCAGCGGGAATTGCAAAGTGAATGACGACGGGCTATTGCACAATCACCCGCAGGCTTTGTGCATCAATCACGTATTGGCGACCAGGCGGAGCCGTCGGCACTTTGGAGATGAACCGCGCCCTGGCCAGTTCTTCGAGGCTGGCCGGGGCTTGTCCGCGCGACGTGAACCATGCTTGAACCGCGTCGTTCAGCTCATTGAGCGTCGGTTCTTTGGCATTGGCCGTGTCCACAGCGGGAGCGGCGACCGCAGGCGCGGGTTTCTTCCTGCACGCGCACAACGCGCCGACGCAGAGGAGGCAGGCAAGCAGAAAGCGCATTGAGATATTTGGGGGCACCGCCCGCAGTCACAGCTTGTCCCAAAGCGCCCGCGGGTCGCCAGCGAGGGTAGATGCCTCCATTCCAGTCTGACTGGGTTTCATCAGATCGGAGTGGCCGTCCACAAAGCCGATCGGCGCGCGCTTGTTGTGGCGGGCGATCATGCGAACCGGGTCGGAGGTCTGGAAGAAAGTCGTGTTCGAAGGGACGCGCATATAGACATGGCCCGTTTGCTGAACCTCTTCCCATAGGTCGGGATCAACGACCGTCGGGTTGCTCACGCGGCCTGCATCGGAAAACACGAGCGTGTCGGCGGGCTTGCTTACTTGGGTTTCGCGAATGCGGGCTGTGGCCCCAACGGGTGATGTGAGGCCGAATTCGGGGTGGTTCATTCCAATGCCAAGCTTGTGGATGCTGCTGGCACCACCCGCGGAAGTCGTGCTGTCCTGCATGAGAGCCACGCAGTTGAACGACTTGGCCTGATTCGGAATGTATCGGCTCAGCTTGTCCGGCCACCAGACAGTTCCGACACCGCCGGCTTGGAGCAGGCGATCTGCCAACGCTGGCTCTTCTGGCAGGTTTGGCCCTTGCCGCCAGAGAAAAACAAAAGTGTTGTCGTTGTCATCCAGATACAGCTTCGAGGCCAGCGCTATTTGTCGGTTGTTGTTCAGGCATTGGATGCCTTTGGCCTTGGACTTGGCTTTCGACAGTGCGGGCAAGAGCATTCCAGCCAGAATCGCGATTATGGCGATGACGACGAGCAGTTCGATTAACGTGAAGCCATGGCGGCGCGCGAAGGGTGCTGAGCGGTGCATAAAATAGGCTGGCTGGCGCGAATTTAGGCCACCGCAACCTCGCGTCAACCTTCAAGTCGGTGCGTCCGGGCGTGCGTTGCGAGGGCGGCTGTGTTTTCCTCAGGGCATGGCAACCGCCCCACTCCTGAAGGTCATCCGCCACTGCGACACGCTCCTCCGCACCGCCGAGGTCAACGACTGGGACCGCGCGCACAACGGCCTCCAAGTCGAGAACGACGGGCGTGTCACCCGCATCGCGGCGGCGGTGGATGCGAGCCTCGCCACGGTGAAGCTCGCCATCGCGGCCAACGCGGACTTGCTTCTCGTTCATCACGGCTTGTTCTGGAGCGACACCTTGCCGTGGACTGGCAAGCGCCGGGAACTTCAGCGCCAGCTCATCGAGGGCAACCTCGCCATTTACAGCTCGCATCTGCCGCTGGACTTGCACCCGAAGCTGGGAAACAACGCGCACCTCGCTGCCGCGCTGGGCTTCAAGAAACTCAAACCGTTCTTCTTCGAGAAGGGCCAGCATATCGGCTTGCAGAGCACCGCCAAACTGAGCCGCAACGAACTGCTCGCCCGGCTCACTCGCGCGACAGGCTTTCAAGCGACGCTCCTGCCCGGCGGCGCGGCGCAATGCCGCCGCATCGGCATCGTGACGGGCGGGGCAGGGGCGGAGTTGAGGAAGGCGGCGGCGGAAGGCGTGGACACATTCATCACCGGCGAGGGGCCGCACTGGACCTTCGCGCTGGCGGAAGAGTTGGGCTTGAACGTCCTTTACGGCGGTCACTACGCGACCGAGACGTTCGGCGTGAAGGCGCTTGCCACGCACCTCGCGCGGGAGTTCCGGGTGCCGTGGACATTCCTCGACCACCCTACGGGGCTGTGAAACTGACGGTGTGGAGCGCGGACGCCAACGTCCGCAGCAAGTTTCTCTTATCCGGAACCGTGTAGTTGAGCCACGGATGGAACACGGAACGAACACGGAACAGCAGGCGACTGTCTTGACGATGCCTGCCGAGTTAGCCAACACGGTTTGGTGTTCGTCTCCTTGGAAGGTTGCCTTTTCCTCGTCCCCATCCGTGTTTCATCTGTGTTCCATCCGTGGCCAAAGAATCGTTCCGCTTACCGAGGCACGGCTGCGGACGTGGGCGTCCGCGCTCCACGGATTTTGGCTCGCCAATCACACCGTTTCCAGCGAACTACTCGGCCCGTGAACTTTTTCCGAACCTCCGCCTGCTTGGGCTGCCTATTGCTTGCTGCCCTGCTCGCCGCTCCCGGCGCGTTTGCCCAGGGCAAGCTCATGGCCACAAAAGAAAAGCCGTTCGCCAACAGCCTCGGCATGAAGTTCGTGCCGCTGCCGGGCACCCGCGTGTTGATGAGCGTCTTCGAGACGCGCGTGGCGGATTACCAGCCATTCGCCGACTCCTTCAGCAAGCAGGACTGGGCCGCGCTGGGCTATGCGGGTCGGACGAACCATCCCATCGGCAACGTGAGCTGGGAGGAGGCCGCCGCGTATTGCCGCTGGCTGACGGAGAAGGAGCGCAAGGCCGGCGCTCTCGGCAAGAAGGACCGTTATCGCCTGCCGACCGACGGCGAGTGGAGTGTCGCCATCGGGAAGGGCAAATACCCGTGGGGCGATAGCTGGCCCAAGATGGCCGAGTGGCCCAAGCTCCCCGGCTACAAGCCCGCCGACGGCGACAACACCGGGCCTGTGGGCAGCCGGCCCGCCAATGCGCTGGGCCTTCACGACCTTGGCGGCAACGTCTTCGAGTGGGTCAATGACTGGTATGTGAAGACGATGAACGACGCGAAAATCCGGCAGGAGGACAAAAAGCTCAACGAGGATGGCGGAGGGAAGAAGTTCAAGGTGCTGCGCGGTGCGTCGTGGGTTTTCTGGGACTCGACCAGCCTCCAGAACGCGTGCCGGCACTTTGCGCTGCCGGGCGGGCGCGGCAATCTGTATGGCTTCCGCTGCGTGCTGGAGCCGGACGGGGAGAAGTGAGCCGCCATGAGGAGCAGCATCCGGATCAGGTTTACGAGCAGGAGCGCACGGCTCCGGCGCGGGCAGCTTTTCCCCTCTTGCTCCCAATCCTGATCTTAATCCTAATCCTCTCATGCCCGGCTACCTGAAATGCACCTGCGAGCACTGCGGCGGACGCATCGAGTATCCAGCCGAGGCCGTCGGCGCGAACGCCCCCTGCCCGCACTGCCAGCGGGAGACGCCCCTAAAGCTCGATGGTGGGGACGACTCGGACATCGTGACGGTCGGCGGCGGCAAGGCCAGGCTCGTGCTCGGCACAATCGTCGCATGCGTGATCGCTGTCGCGGTGCTGGCCGCTGCCGGCATCTGGGTCAAGAAGCAGCGTGGGGGCAAGGATTCTCCAGTTGCTTCCGCCTCCGGGAAAACTGGCGCCACCCCTGCGCCTGCAAACCTTCAGGCCAAGGTGGAACTGGACCCACCCAAGCCCGTCGTCCCATTCGTCGGCAAGTTTCAGAACGGCCTGACCGCCGCGCAAATCAAGAGCGGGCGCGAGATCATCGGCGGAGCCTGCACCGACTGCCATCGCCAATACGACCCTGCCACCTACGGCGGCGAGGAGTGGAACCGAATCGTAGGCACCATGCGCGGCAAGGCCAAGCTGCGCCCGAGGCAGAGCGATGATTTGGACACGTTCGTCCGCTCCGTGCGGAATTGAGGCGCGGCTGAACTATTCCCACTTTCCTGCGGGCGGGGAACTCTCCATCCTCTCCCCCATGCATCAGTTTCCTTTGCTTCGCTGGCTGGCCGCACTTGCTGTGGCCGCAGAAATTTCCGTCGTCGCCCAGCCCGCGCCCAAGACGCGCGTCACTTACTCCGAGGCCTACGGCAAGAGTGGCTCCCCGCCGGAGCTGACCGCGAAGGACATGCCGCGCTTCCCGGCGGTCGAGCCGACGAACGCGGCGGCGACCTTCCAGGTCAAGAAGGGCTTCCGCCTCGAACTCGTCGCCAGCGAGCCTCTCGTCAACAGCCCCGTCACGATGGCCTTCGACGAGCACGGACGGCTCTTCGTCGTCGAGATGATTGACTACTCGGAGCGGCGCGACGAGACGCCGCACGCGGGGCGCATCCGCCTGCTGGAGGACACGGACGGCGATGGCAAGTTCGACAAGTCCACAGTCTTCGCGGACAACCTGCCGTGGCCCACGGCGCTGATTTGCTATGGCGGTGGCATCTTCATCGGCGCGACTCCTGACATCATCTGGTTGAAGGACACGAATGGTGATGGCAAGGCCGACGAGCGAAAAGTCGTCTTCACCGGCTTCGGCAGCGGCGCGACACGGCTGAACGTGCAGGCGCTCATCAACTCGTTCAACTGGGGCCTCGACAACCGCATCCACGGCGCGACCGGCCCCATCGGCGGCAATGAGGTGCGGTCCACCGCCGCGAAGGCCGGCCCCGCGCTCGACTTGCGCGGACGTGATTTCAGCTTCGACCCGCGCAGCATGGGAATGCAGGCCGAGTCCGGCGGCGGCCAATACGGGATGTCCTTCGACAGCCTCGGGCGCAAGTTCGTGTGCAGCAACAGCGACCACTTGCAGATGGTCCTCTTCGGGCTGCGCTATCCGGCGAGGAACTCGGCATTCCCCATGCCCAGCCCGCGCATCAGCATCGCGGCGGACGGCCCTGCGGCGGAGGTCTTCCGCCTGAGCCCGGATGAGCCGTGGCGCGTCGTCCGCACACGCTGGCGCATCAGTGGCGTGGTGCCCGGCGGAGTCGAGGGCGGCGGGCGCGTGTCCGGCTATTTCACTGGCGCAACGGGGGCGACGATTTACCGGGGCAATGCCTACGGCCCGGAGTTCGTGGACAACGCCTTCATCGGCGACGCGGGCGGGAACTTGGTTCACCGGAAAATCCTTTCGCCCAATGGTGTCGCGCTCACGGGGAAGCGCCCGGCGGACGAGCAGGGCATGGAGTTTCTGGCCTCGCGCGACACGTGGTTCCGACCGGTGCATTTCCAGAACGCGCCCGACGGCTGCCTTTACATCGCCGACATGTATCGCGAGGTCATCGAGCACCCGTGGTCCATCCCTGAGTCCATCAAGAAGCACATTGACCTCAACAGCGGCAACAACCGGGGCCGCATCTGGCGCATTGTGCCGGAGAATTTTCAGCAGCCAAAGCCGCCCAAGCTCGCCGCCGCCACCACCGTGCAGCTCGTCTCGCATCTCGACAGCCCGAACGGCTGGACGCGCGACACCGCCGCGCGGCTGCTCTACGAACGGCAGGACCGCCGGGCCGTCGCTGAGCTGGACGCGCTGCTGGGCAGGAGCCGCAGCGCGCTGGGACGGATGCACGCGCTCCACGCGTTGCAAGGCCTCTTCGCGCTGGAAACGAAGCACCTCGTCGCGGGTCTCGCTGACAGCGACGAGCGCGTGCGCGAGCACGCGGTGCGCTTGAGCGAGGCGGCCATCATCGGCGCGGGCGGCTCCGGCCCGCTCGCCGCGAAACTGCTCGGCATGACGGGCGACCTCTCCCCGCGCGTGCGCCAGCAGCTCGCCTTCACCTTGGGCGATGTGCGCAGCCCCGCGCGTCCGAAGGCGCTCGCCGACATCATCCGCCGAGACGTGGAGAGCACGTGGATGCAGGCCGCCGTCCTTAGCTCCCTCACCGACGGCGCGGGAGAGGTCTTCACCACGCTGGCCCATGACGTGCGCTTCCGCTCGACGCCCGGCCACGAGGAATTTCTCCGCAAGCTTGTTGAACTCATCGGCGCGCGGAACAGCTATTCCGAAACCCGCGCCGTCTTGGAATTCGTCGCCAAGCCCGACTCCCAGGCGCCAATCGCCCTCATTGTCCGCGCGCTGGGCGACGGGGCCGCGCGGGCCGGCACGACTCTGGCCGTGCTCGACAAGTTGAGCCATCTCAAGGGCGTCTTTGCCAGTGCTGCGCAGACGGCTGTGGACGAGAAAGCCCCCGAACGCGCGCGCGTGCAGGCCGTGCAACTGCTCGCCCTCACCAGCCATGCCCAGTCGGGTGCCAAGCTCGTGCAGCTGCTGGACGCGCCAGCGGAGCCGTTGCGGCTGGCCGCTCTCGGGGCGCTCGCACGCTTCCCCGCGCCCGAGGTCGGTGGCGAGCTGGTCAGGCGCTGGGCCAGCTTCTCACCGCGCGCCCGCACCGACGCGCTGGCCGCGCTGACCACGCGCCCCGAGCGCGCCCTGGTTTTGTTGAAGGCCGTCGAGGCTGGCACCGTGAAGCTGGCGGACCTCCCCGCCGCGACGGTGAAGACACTGCAATCAAACAAGGACAAGTCGGTCGCCTCGCTGGCCGCCAGGCTCTTTCCCCCCGCGCCCAAGCCGGCGGACGTGCTCAAGACTTTCCGGCCAGCGCTGGACCTGCGTGGCGATGCGGCGCGTGGCAAGGTCCTCTTCATGGAGCGCTGCGCCTCGTGCCACCGCGCGGACACGGACGGCTTCGCGCTGGGCCCGGACTTCGTGACGGTGAAAACCGCCGGGAAGGAAAAGCTGCTGGCCAGCATCGTGGACCCCAATGCCGAGATAGCGCCGCAGTTCATCGCCTTCCAGGTGGACACGAAGGACGACGAGAGCTACACCGCCGTCATCGGCAACGAGACTCCGAGCAACGTGACGCTGCGCATGGCCAGCGGCCAGGAAGTCACCATCCCGCGCACGAAGGTCAAGGGGATGAAAAGCTCCGGCCAGTCCCTCATGCCGGAGAATCTCACCGCCGGGCTGACGCCCTCGGCGATGGCGGACCTGCTGGAGTTCATCATGACCGCGCCAGCGCCGAAGTGAGGGGGATGGGAAGTGGTCAGCGGTCAGCAAGGGGCACCAGCCCGCTGATAGCTGATAGCTGACCGCTCCTACTGCTTGCTGCTCCCCGGACTCCTCGCCGCCAGCTCCTCCGGCAGGATGACCACGGCGATGCGGCGGTTCTTCGCGCGGCCCTCGGGCGTCGCGTTGTCGGCGACCGGGTGGAACTCGCCATAGCCCAGCGCGCCGAGCTGCCTGGGATTCACGCCCGCGTGCTCGTGCAGGAATCGCACCGCCGCCGTGGCGCGCGTGGTGGAGAGTTCCCAGTTGCTGGCGAACCGGCTGCGGGCTGCGGCGCGGATGGGCACGTTGTCCGTGTGCCCGACGACATGGATGGCGCGGTTCGTGTGCGTGGCGAGAACGGTGGCCAGACGGTGCAGAATCTCCTGGCCCTCCGACTTGAGCGCCGCCTCGCCGGAGTCGAACAGGACGTGATCGAGGATGTCCACCGTGAGGCGGCCCTGAAGCTGCGAGATGGTGATGTCCTTGGACTGGAGCGCGGCGCGCATCTCCTCTTCGAGCGTGTTTTTGGATTTGGAGGCGGAAGCCATTTCCTTCTCGGCCTCGGCGAGCTTGTCAGTCAGCTCGGCCGTCTCGGCCTTTGCTGAATCGAGATCGGCCTTCAGCGCCGCGGCTTGCGCGGCGCTCTGCTCCGCGGCCTTGCGTCCTTCATCGAGCGCGGCCTGGGCGGCGGCAAGCTCGGAGCCACGCTTCCACGCGGTCCAGCCCAGCGCGCCCAGCACCAGCAGCGCGGACAACACCGCAGGGACAATCCAAGTGCTCTTCGGCATGGGCGCACGCTACTGGACACCCCTGACGCGGCAAGCGGGAAGTGGTTCACCCGTGTTGCCACGGCGCGCGCAACCGGCTACCTTTTCCGGTGTTGAAGCCAGCAGACTTGATTTGAACATGAAACGCGCGACTCAACTTGGCCTGTTCCTCGCCGTGCTTTGCTGCGCCGCCGTGAATGCCCGGGCCGATGCGCTGGGCGACTACAAGGTGATTCTCGACCGCAATCCATTCAACCTCAAGCCCCCGCCCCCGCCCCCGCCAGCCCCGACCAACACAACGCCGGAGACGCCGACGAACTACAAACTCAGCGGCATCACGGCGCTCTTCAATCCGCCGCGCGCGATGTTTGTGAACCAGATTCCCGGCAAGCCCACGCCCGAGTATCTCACCCTCTCCGAGGGACAGCGGCAAGGAAGCCTCGAAGTCCTCATGGGCGGCATCAACCTCAAGGATGGCGCGGTGCGGGTGAAAATCTCTGGCGAGGAACGGACGCTGTCTTTCGACAAGGACGGCCTCAAGGCACCGACTGGCCAGCCCGTGATGACGGCTCCCGGAGTGCCGCCACCTCCCTTTGGCTTGAACCCCACGCAACCCACTCCCGGCGGCTCGATGATTCCGCCGCCCAACTTCCCAGTGCAGCAATACAACCGTCCGTCAACTGCGGCGCCGTCCGCTGCTCCCGCAGCCACCCCCCCCGACACGATTCAGTTTCAGGGCGCGCCATCGCGGCAGTTGCGCACCATCCCGATCAACACCTCGCAGCAGAACCAGACTTCTCCTCCGCCTGCGCCGAAAGTGGACCCGGTCGAGCAGGCGGTGCGGATTGAGCTTAACCGTGTGATAGAGGCGCCGAGGGTTCAGCGAGGCGACCTCCCGCCGCTGCCGCCCACCGATTTGACGGGCAGGTGATTCTGCTGCGGGGCTCCAGCAATCCTGTGCCTGCCGGCGTTCACCGCGCAATCCATCCGCCGCCGACCACGAGGTCTTCCTGATAGAACACGCACGCCTGTCCCGGCGTGATCGCGCGTTGCGCTTCGTGGAGTTTGACCTGCGCTCCACCGTCGGGAGTGGTCGTGACCGTCGCGGGCGTGCCAGGGTGGTTGTAGCGAATCTTCGCCGTGACATCGATGCTTGCCGGCGGTGTCTCAAATGGAATCCAGTTGCAGCGCTCCACGCGGAAATCGGCGCGGTCCAGCATCGTTTCGTCGCCCACGATGACGCGGTTGCCCGCCGCGTCCAGCTCGATGACATAGAGCGGCTTGGGCGCGGAGATGCCCAGGCCCTTGCGCTGGCCGATGGTGTAGAACTCGATGCCGTCGTGCTCGCCGAGCTTGCGCCCGTGGGCATCCACGATGTCGCCGCGATGCCGCGTGGCGAGCTTGGCTGATTCGAGGAATTTCCCGTAGTCGTTGTCCGGCACGAAACAGATTTCCATGCTCTCCTCCTTCTCGGCGGTCTTGAGGTTGCACTCGCGTGCGAGGTCGCGTGTGTCCGACTTGGTCATGTCGCCGAGCGGGAAAATGGTGCGCTCAAGCTGCCATTGCTTCAGCGAAAAGAGGAAGTAGCTCTGGTCCTTGCGCGGGTCGCGGCCGCGCTTGAGCAGGGTGCGCCCGGTCGCAGCGCACTTCTCGGTGCGTGCGAAATGCCCGGTGGCGATGAGCTGCGCGCCGAGCTGGTCCGCCCGGTGCAGCAGCGTGCCGAACTTGAGCCGCTCGTTGCACATCACGCACGGGTTCGGCGTGCGGCCCGCTTTGTATTCCTCCGCGAAGTAGGCGATGACCTGCTTCTGGAACTCCGCCGACTCGTCCACGAGGTAGTAGGGGATGCCGAGCTGGTGCGCCACGGCGCGCGCGTCCTTCACGGCCTCGGGGCCGCAGCACTTGTCCTCCGCGCGGTTCACGCAATCCTGCGGCCAGAGCTTGAGCGTGACGCCCACGAGATCGTAGCCCTGCCCCTGCAACAGCGCGGCCGCCGCCGAGGAGTCCACCCCGCCGCTCATGCCAATCATCACCCGCGTTTTCATGGTCGCCGACACGCGGCGCAAGCTAGGGCGGGGGTGAAACGGTGTAAACCGAATCCATGCGGTTGGCTTGAACCACAAAGGCACGAAGAGCACGAAGAAGAGCCGCAGAAGCGGGTCGTTCAACAAATCCAGCCGCACCGTTTGGAGCGCCTTCACCGCCTTTGCCAAACACCAGGTTTTCCTGCCTGGCCTTCGTGTTCTCTGTGCCTTTGTGGCGGGCGCATCTCAGTTTCTTGAAACCCGGGTCGGCAGGGCTGAAAGCCCGTCATTCGTCAGCCTGGGGTGGGGTGAACGTAGTGAACGCAACCCCAGGTGGCCCTAAGCCCGCCACGCCGCCGCCCGGTTTCCAAGGTGACGCGCTTACAGCGTTCGGCTTCCTCGTGGCCTCGTTGACCTGGGGCTTCACCCCAGGCCAGCGAATGCCGGGCTTTCAGCCCGAAGCACCGACTCGCGTCCGGTCTGCAGGAAAGTGAGATGCGCCACTTTGTGGTTTCAAAGGAATCGTTCCGGGTAAAGCAGGCGACGCAGTCCGAACTGCGCATCGCGTCCGACACACGGAGAGAAGGCTTTCCGGTGGAAGTCGGCACGTTAGGATGGAGCAGCGCAGCAGATGCAACGACTTGGCAAAAATCACGGCGGCTATCATGGCGAGCGGATCGACATTCATCACGTCTGCCGCGGCGCCGTTCATGCAGCCCGACAGCACGGGTGGCAGGTGGAGACGATTCCCTTCGACGGAGGAGGGGAGTTGCTGACGTTCCAGCGGCACACGCCGGGCGCACGGCGCAATGTGTATATCTCATCGGGCATCCACGGGGATGAGCCAGCGGGGCCTCTCGCGATGCAACGCCTGCTGGTGGAAAACCTCTGGCCAGCCGACACGAACCTTCTCCTGTGTCCGTGCCTGAACCCGACAGGTTTCCCGCTGAACCGGCGGGAGAACCTTCAAGGCAAGGATTTGAACCGCGACTACAAGCATTTCGAGACTGCCGAGGCACGGGCGCATATCGGATGGCTGCAATCGTTGCCGGGTTTCGATCTGGCGCTGTGTCTGCACGAGGACTGGGAGGCAAACGGATTCTACCTCTACGAGTTGAATCCCGACGCCGCGCCGTCGCTCGCCCAGCGCATGGTGGATGCGGTCGCTCGGGAGTGTCCCATTGATTTGGCGGAGGTGATCGAAGGCAGGCCGGCGTGCGGCGGAGTCATCCATCCCAGCCATGATCCGGAGTCGCGACCACAATGGCCGGAGGCTTTCTGGCTTCTGCAACACAAGACGCGCCTGAGCTACACCCTGGAAGCGGCTTCAGATTTTCCGCTGACGGCGCGGGTGAACGCGCTGGTGGCCGCAGTGCGGGCGGGGCTTTGCAGCTCGGCCTCGGAATAGCCGAGGGTCAGGCCGGGTTTGTAAAACCTCTGCAAATGAGGCTTTTGTGTCCTGCCTACAGGAAATCTTGGATTGACTTCGAGAGGCTGGCCGATACGCTGCCGCCAACGTGGGAATTGAGAAAATGTTAGTAACCGCCACAGCCTTTATGAAAAACTTTGGTCGCAACCCAATCCTCTCTTTCGGCAGCCTTTTGCTAGCTGCCGTGTGGCTCTTCACCGCCACCGCGCAAGCTGCCAGCCCGGGTGCGGCGCAGGTCAAGAAGGTCGTCGGCACGGCCTCATACACTGACGCCAAGGGCGGCGGGCCGCTCAAGGAAGGCGACATCCTCTTCCAAGGCGCGAGCATCACCACCGGTGCCGGCTCGTATGTGGACCTTTTCCTCGGAGTGAACGGGGATTCGCTGCGCGTCGAGGCCGACAGCACGCTTTCGCTCAACAAGCTGGATTATAACAAGGGCATCGGCGAGACGATCGTCAACACCGAGATTGAGGTCAAGAAAGGCGCTACTGTCGCGAACGTCATCAACAAGCTTTCCAAGGCGTCCAAATACGAGATCAAGACCGCAGCGGGCGTTGCAGGCATTCGCGGCACGGTCGTGCGCGCGGGAACGACCCGCATCGTGTGCCTGATTGGCCGCGTCGAGTTTCGTCCTGTCGCCGGTGGCGGAGTGCAATTGGTTATCGGTGGCCAGGTCTTCACGGTTGGCTCGCCCACTTCAGTGAAGGCGACCTCGGTGGAAACGAGCGGTCTGGCCCGCACGGCCACCACCATGACGGCGAACACGGTGTCCGCGATGGTGAATCAAGTGGTGCAGCAGTTCACAGCGGCTCTTGCGGCAGAGGCTGCCACGGAAGCGGGCAAGGCGGGTGGAAACTCCACTCAGGCGGCTTCGACTGCGGCCAAGGCCATCATGGCAGAACTCGTCCAGGCGGTTCAGCAGGCGGCTGCGGAAGCCCCTCCAGCGGTGCGTGCTGCGGCACAAGTCGCCGCAAACAACCTTGCGCAGAAGAGCGAGGCAGTGCAGACAACGGCAGCGGCGAGTGCTGCGGCAGCGGCCACCGTGGCCAACGGCGGAAACGCCCAACAGGCCAAGCAGGCGGCGCAACAGGCGGCCAACCAATCCACCAGCAATCAGGCAATCGCGAATGCCGCCGCGAACAACGTGACCACAGGTGCAATCAATCAAGCCATCCAGAACCGCAATCAAGGTGGCACCCAAGGCAGCACGATCGAGAAGCTCGTCGAGGCCACCAAGCCCGCGGCTCCGGCAGGCCCGGCTGGCCCGGCTGGACCTGGCTCAGGCCCGAAGCAGGACGCGAAGGCCAAAGTGGACACCAAGATCGGCGAGACTGTCATCTTCGTTTCGCCCACCACCAAGTAGCCGCAAGGCGTAACCCTCTCAACCCAGAGCGACCTTGTGTTGCTCTGGGTTTTTTGTTTAGCTGCCCGCACGCGTGACTCTCTCGAAGGCCAAGCTAGTCCCCTACGCCATCGCCCTCAGCGTCATCGCGTTCGTCTGCTTTCTCCAATCCCTCCGGCACTGGTCCGCGAGGGGAGTTGTCATTGAAGAGCTGGAGTGGAAAACCTACGACCAGCGGGTGCGCAGCGCGCTGAAGCACCGCGCGCCGTGCGCCACCAACCTCGGCTTCGTCCGCATTGACGATCCCGACATCAAGAACATCGCCGACGGATCGGGCGGGGATCTCGACTATCAATATGGCCTTTACTGGCCGCGTGCCGTTTATGCGCACCTGGTCACCGAACTCAAGGCTGAGGGGGCGAAGCTGGTCGCGTTCGACGTGCTGTATGGCGAGTTGCGGCACGATCACCCACAGGTGATCCTCGCCACCAACGAGACTCCGTTGTCCTCCGATGAGTTTTTCGCCCGCCGGATCCGCGAGGCAGGAAACGTGGCCCTCGCCACGAGCGAAAAGCTGACTCCGGCCCCGCTGTTCATGGGCAGCGCACGGATCGTGGGGGATATTTCCACGGAGAAGGATTCGGACGGCGTGCTGCGTCGCGCGCGGGCTTTCAAGGTGCTGCGCTCGTGGCACACGGTGATTGAGCGCTACGCCTCGCGTTTTGGTTTCGATCCCGACAAGGCCATCGCGGGCGGCGCGGAGATGCTCAAGGTGGGGACGACCAACAAGGTTCTGGTGCGAATCCCGCTGGAGCAGGATGGCACATACGACGTCAATGCGTTCAAGGCGGAGTTCGAGGTGTTGCCGCCTGCCCGGTTTTCGATGCGCGGAAAGGCCTACCGCGATCAGCGGGTGTGGCACATGGGCATCGTCATGGCGGCAGCCGAGCTGGGACTGGACCTCGACAAGGCCCGGATTGATTTGCCGGCTGGCCGCATTTTTCTGCCGGGAACAAACGGCGTTCATCGAGTCATCCCGGTGGACAAGGAAGGGCGTTTTCACGTGGACTGGAGCATGAAGGAGGACGATGACAGGCTCACGAGCTTGAACATCTCCGCTTTCCTCCGCAGCGAGAAGAAGCGACGCGACGGGGGAGGGGCTGAGATCGTGTCCGCCGTAAAGGGAAAGGTGCTGGTCGTCGGCTCCGTCGCGACTGGCAATGACCTGACGGACCGGGGAGCGACCCCGGTCGAGAACAACGCCTACCTCGTCGCCAAGCACTGGAACGTCGCCAACTCGGTCATCATGGACCGCTTCATCACCCGCAGCCCGTTGTGGCTGGAGTTGCTTGCGGTGGTCGTGATGGGGGCGCTCGCAGCGGGCCTCACTTGGAAACTCCACGCGCCCTGGCCGACGCTCGTGGTGTTCGGGATCGTCGGTGGCTACGTCCTCATCGCTCACCATGTGTTCGTCGAGCATCGCTACTGGATACCCATCGTCCTGCCAGTGATCGGGGCGCTCATGGGGAACCACGTCGCGCTGCTCACCTACAACATCGTTTTCGAGCAGCGGGAGAAACGCCGCGTCACGGGGGTTTTCGCCAAGCTCGTCTCCCCAAACGTCGTCAGCCAGCTCCTCGGCCGCGATGTCATCCGCCTCGATGGCCAGCGTGAGCACATCACTGTCTTCTTCGCCGACGTGCGCGGCTTCACCAAGCTGACGGACGTGAATCAAACGCGTGCCGAGAACTACGTGCGGGACCACCACCTCACCGGCGTGGCTGCCGAGGCCCACTTCGACAAGAACGCCAAGGACACCCTCGACACAGTGAACCTTTACCTGGCCGCCATTGCAGACCAGGTCAAAAAGCACAACGGCACGCTGGACAAATACATTGGCGATTGCGTGATGGCCTTCTGGGGCGCGCCCACGCCCAACGTCCAGCACGCCGTCGCCTGCGTGCGCGCTGCGATGGACGCGCAGATCGCCATGCACCTCATCAACGTCGGGCGTGCAGCTGATAACCGGCGCTTCGAGGAGGAGAACCGCCAGCGGGCGGCTGCGGGACAGGAGCCGCTGAACCTGCTGCCCCTCCTCGCGCTGGGCACCGGAATCAACACTGGCACCGCGATCGTCGGCATGATGGGGTCCGAGGCGCACATCATCAACTACACCGTCTTCGGTCGCGAGGTGAACCTCGCCAGCCGTCTCGAAAGCGTCTCCGGCCACAGCCGCATCATCATCGGCGAGGCGACCTTCCGCGAACTGGAGAAGTTCGACATGGAGCTGGGAGCCTTGTGCGTCGAGCTGGAGCCGGTGACCCCCAAGGGCTTCTCCATGCCCATCCGCATTTGGGAAGTGCCGTGGAGAAAATTCCTGCCGCCCGGCACGCCAGAGCTGCCCTCCGCCGAGGCGGCAGCAGCCAAGCCGGAAAAACCCGCCGTGCCCGACAAGCCGGCCTGACGGCTCCACGCGGACGCTCAATTCCTCCCGGGCCTGCTGCGGCCTCAACGCCGCGCTTGTCCGCCTTTCTCCCGGCACAGCGTTTCCCGCTTCGGAGTCCGGGCTGCTGCTCCACCCATTCAGTGCGGCGTCGGCTTGTGCCTCCTGCCCGGGGCGTTGCCCGGAGTGGTTTGTGGCGTTCCTTTGGAGCGCGGACTTCGGAGTCATGGATTGATCAACACTTGCTTCTTGCCAGCCGCCACTCCTGACGGGCATTAAATGGCATGGCAAATTCCAACGCCGCAAACACCCTCGACGCCGAGTTCTACCAGACGGCGGAGCGCTTTTTCCCCGGCCAGTCAGGCACCGCGCTGACTTACGACGACGTCACTCTCGCCACGCTTTACTCCGAAATCCTCCCGCGAGACACGCAGCTCGACACCACGCTGGCAGACGGCCTCCAGCTCAACATCCCGGTCGTATCCTCGGACATGGACACGGTGACGGAGGCGCGCATGGCCATCGCGATGGCGCTCAACGGCGGGTTGGGCCTCATCCATTACAACATGCCGGAGAAGCAGCAGCTCTCCGAGGTCAGCCGCGTGAAGAACCACGTCCACGGCCTGATTCAAGAGCCGATCAAGGTCGCGCCAGACCAGTTCATCGGCGACGTGCTGGCGCGCATCGAGGAGAAGCGCTTCGCCTTCAGCACATTCCCAGTCGTGGATGAACAGGGCAAGCTGCTCGGCCTCCTCTCCGGCAGCGTGGTCAAGCCGCGTTACGCGAAGCGCAAGGTCTCCGACGCCCTCACGCCACGCGACCAGGTCTTCACGTTGACCGAGAAGAAACTCGGCAAGAATCCCATCGCGGCGGCGGACAAGTTCTTCAACGACCATCCCGGCATCCACAAGCTGCTCGTGGTGGACGACGACGACCGGCTGCGCGGCCTCTTCACGATGAGCGACATCGAGCGCATCACGTCCGAGCGCGCTGCGCAGTTCAAACCGGCGCGCGACGCGCACTTCCGCCTAGTCTGCGGCGCGGCGGTGAGCGCGACGCGCAACGCCTTCGGCGAGCTGGACCGCGACCGCATCCTCGCGCACGTGGGCGGGCTGGTGGAGCGCGGTCTCGACGCAGTGGCTGTGTCCACGGCGCATGGCCACACGAAAGGCGTGGGCGACACGGTGCGGATGCTTCGCGACGCGTTTCCGAAGCTGCCCATCATCGCGGGCAACGTGACCAGCGCGGCGGCCGTGGGTTTCCTCGCGGACGCGGGCGCGACCATCATCAAGGTCGGACAGGGGCCGGGATCGATTTGCACCACTCGCGTCGTTGCGGGTGTGGGCATCCCGCAGTTGACCGCGCTTTATGTCTGCGCGCGCGCTGCGGCGGAGAAGAAGGTCACGATTCTCGCTGACGGCGGCATCACCAAGTCCGGCGACATCGTGAAGGCTTTGACGCTTTCGCAGGCGGTGATTTGCGGCGGCGTGCTGGCGGGCTGTGCGGAGGCACCGGGCGAGATTCTCGAAATTGGAGGCAAGCTCTACAAGCAATACCGTGGCATGGGCAGCCTCGCCGCGATGAAGGCCGGCTCCGCTGCGCGCTACGGTCACTCCTCGGCGGACGCCACGCGCAAGGTCGCGGCGGAAGGCGTCGAAGCGTTGAAGGAGGTCGCCGGCCCGCTGGAGCGCACGCTGGCGCAGCTCATCGGCGGCATTCAATCCGGCATGGGCTACCTCGGTGCGGCAAACTTGTCAGAACTCCGCAAGCGTGCGCGCTACATCCGCGTCACCGCCGCCGGAGTGAAGGAGGCTGGCGCGCACGATGTGGTCGAAGTCAAGACGGGGAGCTGAGGGGGAAGTAATCGGTGTTTGGCCGGAACGATTCTTCGGCCCGAACTCCGAACTGGAATGGCAGCGAAAGGGCGCAAAGAGCGCAAAGCCACACCGACTTCCCGCGCCCGCCTATCTTCTGGAGTGCGGGTCCGAAAAACAAAAAACCCCGGTTGTGCGACCGGGGCTTTCGTGATTCGGGTTGAACGTTGGCTCAGATGATGCCGGCCAGCTCTTGCAGCACGCGCCAGTTGTCGAGGCGATCCTGCTTGGCTTCGAGCATCAGCGGGGAGGGCACGCCGTCCTTGTCGAAGTGTTTCGAGAAGCGGCCTTCGGTGCGGGCGAACATGACGAAGTCGAAGAGGTCGCCGGTCTTGGGGTCCTTATACCAGTCGTCCTTTGGCGCGGGGTTGCCCTGGAGGCTGAGGCGCTCGGCGATTTTGGTGCCCTTGCGCGGGTCGTAGATGAGGACGGGGAAGGTGCGCGTGTCCACGGCGAGCTTGGACTGGTTCATGGCGAGGTTGTCACCCACGCCGGGCCAGTGACCGGCATCCCGCTGCCTACGCCAGCGCCTGCTTGATGACTTCCCCGCGCACGCCGGTGATGCGCTGCTCCAAGCCTTGGTAGAAATACGTGAGTTTCTCATGGTCCAAGCCCATGAGGTGCA
>JACRKB010000006.1 GCA_016235545.1 Verrucomicrobiota bacterium
CCCGAGCCAGACCCGGCTTGGGCACAGCGGGACACGGTGGTAGGAAAGAGGTTCTGACCTGTTCGCTCGCGTGCAACTCCGACCATGAATACCGGCGAATCCAGATCGGTTCTTTCCGCGTCGGCGATCGAGGGGAACCGCCGCCTTCGCGTTGCCATCCTGCTGGCTGGCCTGGTTTTGATGCAGGTGGTGGTCTTTTGGCCGTCGCTGTTCGGGTCCAAGGTGCTGCTGCCTGTGGACTTGTTGAGTTCATCGCAAAACTATCCGCTGGCTGAGCCTGCGATGTGGCGGGAATTCTCCCTCTTGGACTTGGTGACCAGCTACGAGCCGTTCCGCCAGTTCGCGGCGGAGGAGTTTCGGGCGGGCCGCCTGCCGATGTGGCACCCCGGCTTGTTTGGGGGAACTCCCTTCGCACAATTCGGCAAGTTCGCCCCTTACAATCTGATTTACTACGCCGCACCTGGGCCGGCGGCGCTGGCATGGATACAAGTTATCAAGTCGGTGGTCTTGGGTTGCGGAGCCTATCTTTTCTTCAGGCGAGTGGCGAAGGTAAGCTTCTGGCCGGGGGCGATGGTCGCGTGGTGTTTGCCGTGGACTGGCTTCTTCGTCGTCTGGCAAGGCTACCCGGTATCCTGGGTGGCATCGTGGTATCCGTGGCTGCTGCTGGCGACGGACTGCGCGGTCCGCAAGCCCACTGGGTGGGGAGGGCCCGCGCTGGCCGTGGTGACAGCCGTCACGATTCTCACTGGACATGTCGATGTGGCCGCGCAACTGATGATTGGGTCCGGCATCTATGCGCTGTGGTGCTGCGGTGACGCGCACGGCTGGCGTCCGGGACGCGTGCATGCCTGGGCGCTGGCGGCTGCCGCAGCAGGTTGGTTGGGGGGGCTGCTCCTGGCCGCGCCGTATCTGCTGCCGTTGCTCGAATATGTGCAGACTGGGGCGCGGTTGGTGGCACGGGCTGACGGACAGGCGGCGATGGCTCCGATTGGTTGGACCGCGCTGCCACAGTTGCTGATTCCTGATTTCTACGGGCACACCAGAAATGGCGCGGGCCTCGTCCCTCCTGCGGCCGGGAATTTGATGCAGGGGCCGGCTGCTGGTTACGCCGGCCTGATAGCCTGCCTGGTCCTGGCACCGATGGCGTGGTGCAACCCCCGCAAGCGATCTCTCGCTGCCATTTGCAGCGTGCTGTTGGTGTTGGGCTGGAGCTGGGATTTGAATCTTCCGGGCTTCACGACGCTGCTTCAAATGCCCGTGCTACGGATGCTATCCCATGACCGGTTCGTGTGGGTTTCCACCTTCGGCATCGCAGTTCTGGCAGCTCTGAGTTTGGAATCGTTGCGCGTGGGAGAGGTGCGCTGGCAGCGGGCGTTTGTGATCCCAATGGCTGCGAGCGCCGGGCTTGGACTTTGGTGTCTGGTCAATTGCTTCAACCTGCCAGAGCCAGTCCGCAGCCAGCTTGCTGCCAGCATCCAACGCGGTGAGTCGCCTCCCTACCCTTATGGTCCGCTGGACCTTGCGGCGGTGGCAAACATTCAGGGCACCTTCGTGCTTGCCTACCTGCGAGGCTTGGCGCTGTGCCTGATCGCGTGCTGGGCATGGTGGCAACTTCGACGTGGACAACTCCTGGGCAGCCGTTGGGCCATCGCTCTGGCGCTGGTGTGGGTGGCCGAGCTGCTGCGCTTTGGCTGGGATTTCAATCCGCAGTGCGTGCGAGCGCATTATTATCCACCCAGTCCGGCGTTGGAGCACATCAAGCGGCTTCCTCCTGGCCGAGTGATCCCGGTGCAATGTTTGCCGGCCAACTTGCTCGCCAGCCAAGGCCTGCGCGAAGTGCGCGGCTATGACGGTGTGAGCCCGCAGCGCGTGGTCGAGTTGCTTGAACTGGCCCGCCACCCGGACGCCGGCATTCAGACTCAATCTTCCGAAACGCAGAGGCTGGTTCCCATGGGGAACATCACCGCAGACGGAAGAGTCGAACTGAAGATGGCACTGAATCTATTTGGTGTGCGTTACGTGATATTCTGGGGCGACAACGTGCCGGGATTGAAGCCGTTGCTCGCGGATTCAGAGACCCCGATCCGCGTGGTGGAAAACACCACGGCGCTACCTCGCGTGTATGTCCCGGCATCTGTGCGCCATGTCCCAGGCTCAGCCGAGCGTCGCAGCATCATCGCCTCCGTTGGCTTTGACCCCCGCCAGACCGCCTTGGTGGAAGTGCCGATGAACCTGGGGACGAACTGCTCGGGACAGGCTGAGTTGGTGTCAGAAATCCCGTGCCGCGTGGAACTGCGGCTCAAGATGGAGACCGAGGGACTGGTCGTGCTGGCCGATCAATGGAACGACGGATGGCGGGCGACGCTGGACGACCGCCCCGTGCCGATCCACCGCGCCAACCATGCCCTGCGTGGCATCCTCGCGCCCACAGGCACGCACCGGCTCGTGTTCGAGTATGCCCCGCACAGCTTCAGCATCGGCGTGCGCCTCATGTGGTTGGGACTCGCATTGGTGTTCGCATGCGTTGGGTTGGCTTGGCGAACCCATCCACGAAGCGGTTGACGCTCCTCGGCTTTCAGCGTCAGATTCGCCCCGCCGCCAATACTCCATGTCATCAGAATCTTCCCATACCCAAGTCGCTTCTGTGTTCGAACCGGCCGCACGGCCCCGCCTCCAACTGTGATCGAAAACAAACGCATCCTCCTGACCGGCGGTGCCGGCTTCATCGGCACACAACTCGCCACCCGCCTTGTCGAACACAACGAAGTCGTGGTGTTCGACACCCTGCATCGCAACTCGCTCAAGGATTCGCCTGCCCGGAACCATCCCAACCTTCGCCTCATCCAAGGCGACGTGATGGACGCCACCGCCGTGCGCGAGGCCATGACCGGCTGTCACTTCGTCGTGCATCTCGCCGCCATCGCGGGCGTGGACACTGTCATCAGCATGCCCGTCACCTGCATGAAGGTCGCGCTCATCGGCACCTACAACGTGCTCGAGGCCGCCGTTGCCACCGGCATCACCGAGCGCTTCATTGACTTCTCCACGAGCGAGGTTTTTGGCACTTATGCCTACAATGTGCGCGAGGGCGACGTGACCACCCTTGGCGCAGTGGGCGAGGCCCGCTGGACTTACGCCGTGAGCAAGCTGGCGACGGAACATCTGGCCCACACCTACCACAAGCAGTTCAAGCTGCCCGCGCTCTCCATCCGCCCCTTCAACATTTACGGCCCCGGCCAGGTCGGCGAGGGCGCCATCCACCGCTTCATCGTCCGCGCGCTCAAGGGCGAGGACATCGAGATTCACGGCGACGGCAGCCAGATTCGTGCGTGGTGTTACATAGACGACATCGTGGACTCGCTGCTGCTCTGCCTGGAATCGTCGCAAGCCGTCGGCCAGTCCTTCAACATCGGCAACGCCCGCAGCGTCTGCACGATCTACGATCTGGCGCGCCACGTCGTGCGGCTGGCCTCCTCGTCCTCACGCCTGCGTTTCGTGCCGCGCCCGGGCGTGGATGTGGAGCTGCGCATTCCCAACATTGACAAGGCCCGCAAGCTCCTCGGCTACGAGCCGAAGGTGGACTTGGAAGAAGGCCTGCTCCGCACCATTTACGCCTACCGGCACCAGTCATGATCCGCCTCGCCGCTCCCGAGCTTGGCCCGGAGGAACTTCAGGCGGTCGCCGAAGTCCTCGCCAGCGGACAGCTCGTCCAAGGCGCGCGCGTCCGCGAGTTCGAGGAACGCGTCGCCTCCGTCGTTGGCACCCCGCACGCCATCGCGGTCAGCAGTGGCACGGCGGCGTTGCATCTGGCCGTGCTCGCGCTGGGCATCGGCCCGGGCGACGAAGTCATCGTCCCTGACTTCACCTGGCCCGGGTGCGCCAACGTCGTCGAGCTCGCCGGTGCGCGTGCGGTGCTGGCGGACATTGACCCGCGCACCTACAACCTCGCTCCCGCCGTGCTGCCCGCCCTCATCTCGCCGCGCACGAAAGCCATCATGGCGGTGCATCTGTTCGGCCTGCCTGCCGACATGTCGCCAATCATGAAATTGGCCCGTGACCGGGGGATTCCTGTCATCGAGGACGCCGCGTGCGCCCTGGGTTCCACGTATCAAGGCCGGCCCTGCGGCGGCTTGGACCGCATTGGCTGCTTCAGCTTTCACCCGCGCAAGATTCTCACGACCGGCGAAGGCGGCATGCTGACCACGCACGACGGCGCGCTGGCCGAACGGCTCCGCGCGTTGCGCAACCATGGCCTAGTTGCGGAAGGCAAATACGGTCGCTTCACCAGCGCCGGCTTGAACTTGCGACTTACGGAGTTTCAAGCCGCCATCGGCATCGCGCAGATGGCCCGCTTGCCTGCGATGGTGGCCCGCCGCCGGGAACTCGCGGCTGCTCTCCTCGTTCAGCTCGCCGGATGTCCCGGCGTGCAGTTGCCCGTCGAGCCTGACGGGCACCTCACCAACTGGCAGTCCTTCGTCGTCACCATCGCCGATGGACTCGACCGCGACGCCGTGCGCGACGCGCTCCGCTCACGGGACATCGAGGCGACCATCGGCACGCACGCCATCAGCGCCCAACCCGCCTATACCGGACGCGAGGCGTGTCCGAACTCGCTCCGCGCCTACCGCCAGTCCCTCACGCTGCCGCTGCACCCGCGCATGACGGATGCGGACGTGAGCACAGTCGCGTCCGCCGTGCGGAACATCTTGTCCGAAACGGAAAGGAGACGTTGATGCCCCGCTCCCACGGCACTGGACAGTTCACGCCCGACCAATTCGCCCGGCTCGGCAAGAACGTCGTCTTCGAGCCGGGCGCGCTCGTCTTTCACCCGGAGAACATCGAACTGGGCGACGATGTCTATGTCGGCCACCAAGCCATCCTCAAGGGCTATCACAAAAATCGCCTCATCATCGGCGACGGCTGCTGGATTGGGCAGCAGGCCTTCCTCCACGCAGCCGGCGGAATCGTGCTCGGCCGTCACGTCGGCATCGGGCCGGGCGTGAAGATTCTCACCTCGCAGCACGAGCTGGGTGATGTCTCCCGTCCCATCCTGCACGCACCCATCGAGTTCGCGCCGGTGAGCGTCGGCGATGGTGCGGACCTCGGCGCGGGCTGCATCCTCCTCCCCGGCGTGCGCATCGGAGCCGGTGCGCAAATCGGCGCAGGCGCAGTCGTGAGCAACGACATCCCCGACTTCGCCATCGCGGTGGGCGTGCCCGCCCGCGTGGTGCGTCTCCGAACATGAGCGCGCCGACGACCGGCCCGGCAGTCACAATTTGTGTGCTCGCCTTCAACGAGGCGGCGAACCTCGCGGCCACCGTCCGCGAACTACACGTTGAGCTGATTCGCTTGAGCCGGCCGTTCGAGCTGCTCCTCATCAACGACGGCAGCACCGACGGCACGCGGGAGGTGATGGAGGAACTCGCCACCGAGCTGACCTGCGTGCGGCTCATTCATCATCCCGTCAATCAAGGTTTGGGCGGCGTCTATCGCACTGGCTTCGCCGAGGCGCGCGGCGAGTTCGTCACCTTCTTCCCTGCCGACGGCCAATTTCCGCCCGGGATCCTCACGCAGTTCCTGCCGCACATGGCGACGAACGATCTCGTGCTGGGCTACCTGCCCGAACGCCCGTGCGGCCTTGCGGCGCGATTCCTCTCCTGGGCTGAACGCGCCCTGCTGCGCGTCCTGCTTGGGCAGTTGCCCCGCTTCCAAGGCGTGATGATGTTCCGCCGCGAACTGCTTGACCGCATCCCACTCCACTCGCAAGGCCGGGGCTGGATGATCGTGATGGAATTAATCCTCAAGGCCTCGCGCGAAGGGTGCCGCATCACCAGTCTGCCGACGTCCGTGCGTCCGCGGTTGAGTGGTGAATCCAAGGTCAAAAACCTCCGCACCATCTGCTCAAACTTGCGCCAACTCCTCGCGTTCGCATGGCAGGTCCGCCGCAGCCTCAGGTAGCAGCTCACGCCGGAGGCCAACTCATCGTGAACTGCTCAGCTCCGGCCCGAGCAGCCGGAGGGCTACGTTACAACTTGGCCTTCCCGGAGCCCGATCCGGCTTGGGGGCACAGCGGGACACGGTGATGCGGAAAGGTGTGTGATGGGCGTAGGGCGGACACCCTTGTCCGCTGGCCCCTTCAGCCTTAGTGA
>JACRKB010000257.1 GCA_016235545.1 Verrucomicrobiota bacterium
TCGCGCTGTCGGGCTCGATGTCGATCCCGACACCCGCGTCAGCACCCTGAGCATCGGCCACCAGCAGCTGGTCGAGATCGCCAAGGCCCTCTCGGTCAACGCCCGCGTGCTCATCATGGACGAGCCCACGTCCAGCCTCTCGAGCGGCGAGGCGGCGAACCTGTTCCGCGTCATCAACGACCTGCGTTCCCGAGGCGTCAGCATCGTCTACATCTCGCACCGCCTGGGCGAGGTGAAGGAGCTGGCCGACCGCGTGACCGTCCTGCGCGACGGCGAGAACAGTGGCGGCTTGTCACGCGAGGAAATCAGCCACGCCGCGATGGTGAAGCTCATGGTGGGTCGCGACCTCTCGCAGTTCTACCCGCACGCGCCGCACCAGCCCGGCGAGGTCGCGCTGCAAGTGGACCGTCTCCGCACGCCTGCGCACCCGCGCCACGAGGTGAGCTTCCAAGTCCGGGCCGGCGAGATTGTCGGCCTCGCCGGCCTCGTCGGCGCAGGCCGCACGGAAGTTTTGCTTTCGCTCTTCGGCGTCACGCCTGCGCTCGGCGGGATGATTCGCGTGAGTGGGAAGGAAGTTTCCCCCGCCTCGCCGCAGGAAGCCATCGAAGCCGGCCTCGCGCTCGTGCCCGAGGACCGCAAGAAGCAGGGCGTTGTGCTGGAGATGCCCGTGCGCGAGAACGTCAGCCTCGCCAGCCTGCGCCGCGACCAGCGCAATGGCTTCCTCAACCAGCGCCGCGAAGTGGAGTTGAGCAACGAGATGATCAGCGCGATGCGCATCAAGACGCCGAGCGACCGGCAGGTGGTGCAGTTCCTCTCCGGCGGCAACCAGCAGAAGGTCGTGCTGGGCAAGTGGCTCGCCATCCAGCCGCGCGTGCTCTTCCTCGACGAGCCGACGCGCGGCATTGACGTGGGCGCGAAGCAGGAGATTTACAAGCTCATGGAAGAGCTGGCGCGTAAAGGCGTGGCGATTCTCTTCGTCTCCAGCGAGATGGAGGAAATCCTCGGCATGAGCGACCGCGTCCTCGTGATGCACGAAGGCCGGCTGACGGGCGAACTCCCGCGAAACGAACTCAGCGAGGAAACCGTGATGCACTTGGCGACGGGCGTGGAGGTGGCGGCATGAAACCGAATCGTCTTGGAGTGCGGTGGCAGAGCGCAGCGGCGACACCGCTTTTGACTTCCCGCGGAGCGGAATCGTCGGTGGTCAGGAACCGCTTCGCGGGACGCCAAAGCGGCGGGGCGCTCCGCTTCCCGCCGCAGTCCAAGACGCGTGTCGTGCTTCCAAAAACTTCATCCATGCGCGCCCCATCTTTGTCTTCCCCGAATCTTTGGGTGATTTTCCCCGGCTGCTTCCCATGAAAAAACTCCTCGGCATCTTCGGCCTGTTGCTCGCCGTCTGCCTCTTCGCCACGTGGGCGAGCGAGAGCTTCCGCTCCGGCTACAACGTCGAGAACCTCATCCGCCGCACCGCGCTCTTCGGCGTCATCGGCATCGGAGTGGCGTTCGTCATCGTGACGGGCGGCATTGACCTCTCCATCGGCTCGGTCATCTGCCTCGTCGGCTGCGGGCTGCCCTGGCTGCTCACGGTGCAGAAGTGGTCTTTGCCTGCCGCGCTGATTGCCGTGACCGTCGTGTCCGTTGGCATCGGGCTGATGCACGGCCTGCTGATCACGAAGCTGCGACTGCAGCCGTTCATCGTGACGTTGTGCGGCCTCATGCTCTATCGCGGCATCACGCGAGGATTCACTGGCGATCAAACCGTCGGCTTCGGCGACGGCTACAAGGGCCTGCGCGTTCTCTCCACCGGCAAGATCAGCATCCCGTTCGTGCAAGGCTTCGAGATTCCCGCGCCGTGGGTCGTGCTCGTCATCGTGGGCGTGCTCGCCGCGATCTTCCTCAACCGCACCATCTACGGCCGCTACCTGCTCGCGCTGGGCCGCAACGAGGACGCCGCGCGCTACAGCGGCATCAACACCGGAGCCATGACCATCCTCGCCTACGTCATCTGCTCCACGCTGGCGGGCTTGGGCGGCGTGCTCTTCGTGCTGGACGTGAACTCCGCGCAGCCGGTGGACTTCGGCAATTTCTACGAGCTTTACGCCATCGCGGCGGCGGTGCTGGGCGGGTGCAGCCTGCGTGGCGGCGAAGGCTCGATCCTCGGCGTCATCATCGGCACCGCGCTGATCCTCGTGCTGCGAAACGTCGTCACGCTCGTGACCAACCACAGCAACATCGAGTTCGCCATCATCGGCACGGTGATCCTCGCCGGCGTGATTGCGGATGAACTTGTGAAGCGCTACGCCGTGAAGCGCCGCGCCGCCAGAGCCTTGGCCGAGGAGCCAGCCCGTCCGACTGAGACGGTCTGATGCCGCAGCTCTGGACCGGAACCGTGCAGTCGAGCCACGGCGGAGAATGGAGGAGCAGGTAATTGACTTGGCGATGCGCTGCGTGTTCTACACCACCGTTTGGTGTGCGCGGCCAGCTCCCTCGGAGGATGCGCTTGCCTCAGCTCCAAGCGTGGCTGAAGAAGCTTTGGCCAAAACAGGCCGGGAGACGGTTTCGGGCGCGGCTTGACGAGTGTCAAGATTCCACCGAATCCAGCTTGCCTGCGGCGCTGCGTGCGAGTTGATTTTCAGGACTTGAAGATCAAGGCCTCCATGCCGCTGCTCTCGCAATCCAAGCGCCCCGACATCCGCCCGCTGCTGGGTCGTGGGTCGGTAGGTTTGCTGAAATTCTTTGGCCCGAATTCCGAAGCTGGCGAGCCGAAGGAACATTGCAAAGCAAGCGAGTGGATGATCGCCTTCGCGCCCTTCCTGCCCCGCCACCCAGCAATGCAAACCGAGCTGCACTCAAACCAACGAAACGAAACACCATGAGCAAGAAATCAAATCCTCCCGCAACCGGCCAGATTCCCGCCCGCTACCTCCGGTTTCAACGCTCCTACCCGAAGGTTTTCAAAGCCTACGCAGCACTGGGTGCGGCAACCCAGGAGGCCGGACCTCTCCCGAAGAAGTCGCGCGCGATTGCCAAGCTCGCCATCGCCGTCGGCGGGCGCAGGGAGGGTGCGGTGCACAGCCACACCCGCCGCGCGCTGGAGGCCGGCTGCACACCCGATGAAATACGGCATGTCGTGCTGCTGGCCACGACCACGATTGGATTCCCCGCAATGATGAGCGCCCTCTCGTGGGTGGAAGACGTGCTCGCGCCCACGAGTTGAGCGGTCGTCTGGGCGCTGGCGGCAGGAAAGGGTTTCGCGCGAAATCCGGGGCGACTGGTTTCGATTCCGGATGGGATTCGGTGAAGTGTGCACGGGCTGTGTTTCGGCCTCCATAAAGCTGTCCCGAACGAGAGAAAGATTGGGATTCGGATAAGGGTCAGCGCGGATCAGCCTCCTGCTCGCAATCGAAATCCTGCTCGTTCCCCGCCCGGTCATGGTCTCAATTTGCGGTCTTCGGTCCGTGGCGGATAACCCCTCACTCCAACCCTCTCCCCTCCTCCAAGGAAGGGAGAGAGAGCCGGAGCACGCCGACAATCCACCGAATCTCATTTCTAAACGGCATCAACCGTTCCAGAGCAGACGCCCGGTTGGTTTGACCTCCAGGTGACGAACGGGGCTCCTTGGCCCGCGCAAAATCAGGTGAACGAACGTCAACCGAGGCGGAGTCCTGCGGGCCGCGTGGCCCTGATGGTGCGCACCGTGTGCCATGTCGTTAAGCACGAGAAGGAGATCGGAACCAGCGCTGAGGCTTTCACATCCAACTGACCGACCGGAATCGAATGGAACGCCGCCAGCTTTTCTTGACCAAGATCAAGGTGGGGCTGCGCTTGATGCACCAGCTTCGCCACAGATGAAAGTTCTAGCGCTCATTCTCGCAATGGCAGCAAGCGCCGCATCAGCCGGTGCCGCTGCTCCACCGGCAAAGGCTTCCAGCGCGATGGATTCACTGGCATCGGGCCAGCCGCCGGGCAAGGCGCTGTATGAGGCGCACTGCGCCGCATGCCACGGCGTCAACGGAGACGGCGCGGGGCCGGCAACGGTCTGGCTCTTCCCAAGGCCCCGCAATTTCAACTCCGGGTTGTTCAAGGTGCAGTCAACGCCTGCCGGTTCGCTGCCGACGGATGAGGATTTGATGCAGACGATCACGCGCGGGATGCCGGGCAGCTCGATGCCCAGCTTCGCGTATCTGCCCGAGGCGCAGCGCAGCGAGCTTGTGCAGCAGGTGAAATGGCTCACAGCCACCGTGGATGCCGGAGGAAAACGGATCAACAAGTTCGACGCGGCCCGGGCGCGGGGCGAGCTGCCACGCTCCGTGGTCGTCCCGCCCGAGCCGGGAGTGACTGTCGAGGCGCTCACGAGGGGCCGGGAGCTGTTCACAAAGCTCGCGTGCAACACCTGCCACGGGGATACAGGCGCTGGTGATGGCCCGGCGGCCGCGACGCTGAAGGACAACTGGGGCCTGCCCTTGCCGCCGCGCGACATCAACAGCGGTGCGTTTCGCGGCGGGCACACTGGACGCGACTTGTATCTGCGCATCAACAACGGCATGGCTGGAACTCCCATGCCGCCCTTTGGCGAAGGGTTGCTCACGCCTGGGGACCGCTGGGCTGTGGTGCTCTTTGTCCAATCCCTGCGCAGGAAGGATGTTGAGATCAATGACATGCTTCCGCCGCCGGACGGCCACATCCATGCACCTCGGATCAAAAAGCTCCCCGCCGATCCCACAGACCCAGTGTGGGAACAATGGGACACGGCGCGCATTCCAGTGAACCCGCTCTGGCCGGAACCGAACACGATTCCCGCGATCGCCGTCCGGGCCGTGCATGACGGCAAGCGGGTTGCGATCCTGCTCCAATGGCGCGACGCGATCGCCAATGGCGCGCCGATACGGGTGGAGGATTTTCAGGATGCCGTCGCGTTGCAGTTCTCCATGACAGATGCCACGCCGTTCCTCGGCATGGGCGACGCAAACAACCCGGTCAACATCTGGATGTGGAAGGCCGGGTGGCAGCAGGCCATGGACGGACCCAGGCCCGATGTGGACACGGTTCATCCCTCGCTCCATGTGGACAAGTATTTCGAGACCCGAGCGCTCTATCGCACGGCAGAGGCGGCAGGAAACCTTCAAGCCAGCCCCACGCTCAAGTCACCGGTCGAGGACGCCAACGCCCGTGGCCTGGGCTCCTTCAAGTCACAGTCAGCCACCAGCCAGAACGTGGGCGGCAAGGGGATTTGGCGCGACGGGTTTTGGAACGTCATCGTCACGCGGGAGCTGAAATCCCGCGACGCGGACGATGTGAAACTCGCCTTGGGGAAACCCGTCCCGGTGGCCTTCGCCGTGTGGGATGGGCAGCAGCGCGACCGCAACGGCCGCAAGGAAATCAGCAACTGGCACAAGCTCGTTCTCGACCCGTGATCAACTCCTCCACCTGAACCCGGACCCACCTTCCTCATGAGCACAGACAACTTCTCCCGGCGCGACTTCATCAAACGCAGCGGACTCGTGGGCGCGGGCCTCACCGCCGCGCAACTGATCCCGCTTCGCTTCCTTCAGGCGCAGCAGCCCGACGACGGCATCGCCAACCCCCTCGCCTTCTATCCGAACCGCGAATGGGAAAAGATCTATCGCAACCAATACTCCTACGACCACGCCTTCTCGTGGGTCTGCGCGCCGAACGACACGCACAACTGCCGCGTCACCGCCCACGTCCGCAACGGCGTCATCGTCCGCATGGGCGAGCACTATGACGTGGGCACCTACGCGGACCTCTACGGCAACAAGGCGTCGTCCAACTGGGGCAACCGACATTGCGCCAAGGGCTACACATTCCACCGCATCGTCTATGGGCCGTATCGCTTGAAGCATCCCATCGTGCGGCGTGGCTGGAAACGCTGGGCGGACGATGGCTTTCCGTATCTGACCAAGGAGCTGCGCGCGAAATACAAGTTCGATTCCCGCGGCACGGACAAGTTCGACAAGATTCCCTGGGACGATGCATTCGCCTACATCGGCAAGGGTCTCAAGGCCATCGCCACGCGTTACAGCGGCGAGCCGGGCGCAAAGCTCCTCGCGGAGCAGGGCTACCCGCCGGAAATGATCCAGGCGATGGGCGGCGCTGGGACGCGGACGCTGAAATTCCGCGGCGGCATGGGTTTGCTCGGCGTGCTCGGAAAATACGGGATGTATCGGCTGAGCAACTCGATGGCGCTGCTCGACGTGCATGTGCGCGGCGTGAAGCCCGAGGAGGCGAAGGCCGGCCGCAACTGGTCCAACTACACCTGGCACGGCGACCAGGCCCCCGGCCAGCCGTGGGTGCATGGCCTGCAGAACTCAGAGTGCGACTTCAACGACCTGCGCTCCTCGAAGCTCATCATCATGAACGGCAAGAATCTGGTGGAGAACAAAATCACCGATGCGCACTGGTTCATCGAGTGCATGGAGCGCGGGGCCAAGATTGTCATCATCGCGCCCGAATACGGCGCGCCTTCGACCAAGTGCGACTACTGGGTGCAGATCCGCCCTTCGACCGACGCCGCGCTCTGGCTGGGTGTGACGCGGGTGATGATGGACAACAAGTGGTATGACGAGAAGTTCGTGAAGGCGTTCACCGACTTCCCTCTGCTCATCCGGGCCGACAACCTGAAACGCCTTCGCGCCGGCGAGGTGTTCCCCAACTACACCAGCACGCTGCCCGCCGACGGCCCCAGCAAGAAGGTGCAGGGCATCACCGACGAGCAGCACAAGAAACTGGGCGACTACGTGGTGTGGGACCGCAACACCAACCGTCCGAGGGCGCTCACACGCGACATGGTGGGCGAAACGCTTTGGAAATCCGGCATTGACCCGGTCCTCGACGGCACATGGAAGATCAGGCTGGTGGACGGCAGCGAGGTCGAGGTGAAGACGGCGTGGACGCAGTATCAGGTTCACCTCAAGGACTACGACGTTGATTCCGTGTCGCAGATCACCTCGTCGCCCAAGGAGCTGATCATTCAACTCGCGAAGGACATCGCGACGATCAAGCCGGTCTCCATCAACCAGGGCGAGGGCATCAACCACTGGTTCCACGCGACCGAGGCCAATCGCGCCGCCTACCTGCCAGTGATGCTCACGGGCAACATCGGCCAGAAGGGCGCGGGCTGCCACGGCTGGGCGGGCAACTACAAGGCCGCGCTCTTCCAGGGAAGCAAGCTGACCGGTCCCGGATTCAAAGGCTGGGTGGCTGAAGACCCGTTCGAGCCAAACCTCGATCCGAAAACGCACGGGAGCCAGATTCAGGCGCACGCCTATGCGAAGGACGAGGAGCCCGCGTATTGGAACCACGGCGACGTGCCGCTCATCGTCAACACGCCCAAGGAAGGCCGCAAGGTCTTCACCGGCCAGACGCACATGCCCACGCCGACCAAGGCGATCTTCTTCACCAACGTGAACCTGATCAACAATGCCAAGTGGGCCTACGGCATGATCAAGAACGTCAACCCGAAGGTCGAGCTCATCGTCTCGCAGGAGGTGCAGATGACGGCCTCCATCGAGCAGGCCGACTTCGGATTGCCGGCGAACTCATGGGTCGAATTCCAGGACCTCGAAGTGACGGCGAGCTGCTCGAACCCGTTCCTGCAAATGTGGAAGGGCGGCATCAAGCCCGTCTATGACTCGAAGGATGACCTGACGATTCTCGCCGGCATCGCGAAGGGTCTCGGAAAGGTTCTCGGCGACAAACGGTTCGAGGACTACTTCCACTTCGAGCACAAGGGGCAGCGCAAAGTCTATCTCCAGCGGCTGCTCGACTCCTGCACGACGACGGCGGGCTACAAGGTGGACGACATCATGGCCGGAAAACACGGCCCGCCCGGCGGCGCGCTCATGAACTTCCGCACCTACCCGCGTGTCCCGTTCTACGAGCAGATTCACGACAACTATCCCTTCTACACGGACACGGGCCGGCTCCATTCCTACACCGACGACCCGACGGCGATCAGTTGCGGCGAGAATTTCATCGTGCATCGCGAAGGCCCGGAGGCCACGCCCTACCTGCCGAACGTCATCATCAGCGCGAACCCGTGGGTGCGCCCGAACGACTACGGCATCGCGCTCACCGCCGAGCACTGGGACGACCGCACGGTGCGCAACGTGAAGATGCCGTGGGCGAAGGCGAAGGAGACGAAGAACTTCCTTTGGGAAAAAGGATTTCACTTCTACTGCCTCACGCCGAAGTCGCGCCACTCCGTCCACTCGTCGTGGGCGAACGTGGACTGGCATCTCATCTGGAACTCGAACTTCGGCGACCCCTACCGCATCGACAAGCGCCTGCCCAACGTCGGCGAGCACCAGCTCCACATGAACCCGCAGGCCGCGCGCGACCTGAACCTCAAGGACGGCGACTACGTGTATGTGGACGCCAACCCCGCCGACCGCCCGTATCTCGGCGCGACGCCCAGCGACCCGTTCTACAAGGTCAGCCGCTGCATGTTGCGCGTCACGTTCAACGCGGCCTACCCGTATCACGTCATCATGATGAAGCACGGCTCGTTCATCGCGACGGAGAAGACCGTGAGGGCGCAGCAGACACGGCCCGACGGCCTCTCGCTCACGGATGAGGGCTACATCTCCAACTTCCGCTTCGGCTCGCAGCAGTCCATCAACCGCAACTGGCACATGCCGATGCACCAGACCGACACGCTGTTCCACAAGGCGAAGGTCAACATGAGCTTCATCTTCGGCGGCGAGGCGGACAACCACGCCATCAACACCGTGCCGAAGGAATGTCTCGTGCGCGTGTCAAAGGCGGAGGACGGCGGCCTCGGCGGCAAGGGAGTCTGGAAGCCCGGCACCAACGGCATGGCACCCGATGCCGAGAACGACACGATGAAAAAATACCTCGCCGGGAAGATGGGCGAGGGCGGCGGCGGGCTGAGTTTCGAGTAGCCACCATGCACGACTGAACCATCGTATGCCCAAAGACGAATTCGATTTTGAAGACCCGCTGGAGCTCAACGGCGTCGCGATCCTCACCGAGGAGGACACCAGCGCGGAGATGACCGGATGCTTCGCCGAGGAGTTCATGCGGATGGGCTACAACCACAAGCAGGTGCTCGCCCTCTTCCGCAACCCGCACTACACCGGCCCGAACATGGTGCTCGCGAACAAGGGCGAGCCGTTCGTGCGCGACATCATCGCGGAGACCTTCGCGCGCTGGGGCCGGCCTGTTCAATGGCCGGCGACCGCCGCCGTCATTGACCTCTCGATTCCGCCGCCGGCCGGCGGAGAGCCGGCCGCGCCGCGCCCGGTAGAGGCTTTCCCCATTTACTTTCGCCAGCGCGGCAGCGCTAGCGGCGGAGGCGACGCGCCCGCCGGGCTGAATTTTGACCCCGACGAAAACCTCACCGACCCGCTCGGCAACCCCGCCCCGAAACTGAACATTTAACTCACGACCAACATGAGCAACGTCTTCAACTGGCAACTCGGGCGCGAGATGGACTTCCCCTACGACGCCGCGTATCCCGACCAGCAGTTCGCCTTCATCTTCAACCTCAACCGCTGCATCGGCTGCCAGAGCTGCACGATGGCGTGCAAGTCCACCTGGACTTTCTCCAAAGGCCAGGAGGCGATGTGGTGGAACAACGTCGAGACCAAACCCTACGGCGGCTACCCGCATCACTGGGACGTGAAGACGCTCGACCTGCTGGAGAAGGCCAACCCCGGCGGGCAGACTTGGAGCGGCACGCCGAAGGATTTGAAAGCGCCCTACGGCGAGTTCAAGGGCAAGACCATCTTCGAGGCGGCGAAGACGAACATCAGCCCCGAGGGCGCGCAGAAGGCACTCGGCTATCTGCCCACGGACGAGGAATGGGCCGCGCCCAATCGTTACGAGGACAACCCGACCGGGTCGGAGAAGAGCCAGCGCGGCCAGATGTCATTCACCAGCGGCGAAGTGTCCGCGCAGCACAAGACGTGGTTCTTCTACCTCGCGCGCATCTGCAACCACTGCTCCTACCCCGCGTGCCTCGCGGCCTGCCCGCGCAACGCGGGCTACAAGCGGCCCGAGGACGGCATCGTGCTCGTGGATCAGGAGCGTTGCCGCGGCTACCGCAAGTGCATGGAGGCCTGCCCCTACAAGAAGACGTTTTACCGCAGCACCACGCGCACGAGCGAGAAGTGCATCGGCTGCTTCCCGCGCGTCGAGGGCCGCGATCAGGCCAGCGGCGGCCTGCCGATGCAGACACGCTGCATGTCCGCGTGCGTCGGCCACATCCGCCTGCAAGGCCTAGTTCAACTCAACAAGGACGGCACCTGGAAGGAAGACCGCCAAAACCCGCTCTACTACCTCATCCACGTCGCCAAGGTCGCGCTGCCGCTGTATCCGCAGTTCGGCACCGAGCCGAACGGCTATTACATCCCGCCGCGCTGGGTGCCGCGTCCGTATCTCAGGCAGATGTTCGGCCCCGGCGTGGATGCCGCCATCGAGCGCTACTCCGTGCCTGACCGGGAGCTGCTCGCCGTGCTCCAGCTCTTCGGCAAGGACCAGCGCATCTGCTTCCGCTACGAGATCAAGAAGGGCCCGAAAGTTTTCGAGACGCAGATTCGCGGCAGGAAGTTCGAGATGTTCGACGACACGATCATCGGCTACTCGAAGGATGGCACGAAGATAGTCGAGACGAAGATTGAGGAGCCGTTCCATATCCGCCCTGACAAACATGCCAACTCCATCTGAACCGCAACGGCTGTCCGAGTTCGGCGTCGGCAGCTCGCCGCCGCGCCGGTCCATCTTTGGGAACTACAAACCGGAGTCGTTCGGGGTCCCGCCTTCAGGCGGCGAGACGATTGAGAACTCCAAACGCGACGGACATTCGGGCGCGTTGCCCGCTGGAGCCGGGGCTTCGAACTCCCTCCAATCCTCCATCGACACAGCAGTCGCGCGCGCCTTCATTTACCGGCTCCTGGCAAAGGCGCTTGAGGACCCGGTGCTTGAAGGATGGCAGTGGCTCTCCAGCCAGCCGACCAAGTCCGCGCTCTGGTCCGCCGTGCAACCGCTGGCGCCCACGGCTCCAGCCGCCTTCGCCTGCGCCGCAGCCGGGCTTGCCAGCCAGCTCACGCCTGATGGCTTCGAGGACTTTCATCACGCCTACGTCACCTGCTTCGGCCACACCGTGCGCGGCGACTGCCCGATGAATGAGATCGAGTATGGCGACATCAAGGCCGACCCGCTTTTCCAGCCGCACCGGCTCGCGGACCTTGCAGCGTTCTATGCCGCGTTCGGATTGGAGATGACGCCCGACGCAGCGGAGCGCCAGGACCACATCAGCATCGAGCTGGAGTTCATGTGCGTGCTCACGGCCAAGGAAGCCTATGCGCTGGAGCATCAGCTCGATGACGAGCAGGTCGCCATCTGCCGCGATGCGCAAAAGAAGTTTCTGCGCGAGCATCTCTCGCGCTGGACGCCCGCCTTCACCCGACGGCTTGCCCGCATGGCGGGCGACAGCTCGCTTGGCGCGCTGGCCGACTTCGCGCGTGAATTCATCACCGAGGATTGCGCCCGGTTCAAGGTCACTCCTGGCAGCGAAGACCTCCTGCTCCGGCCGATAGACGAGTCCTCGGAATCGCTCTGCGCCTCCTGCGGCATCACGAATCTTCCACCAGGCGCGACGGGTTCGCTGGTGGAGGCGTAACCACAAAACCCAGATCAAAGGAACACCTATGAACCGATACATCAGCCTGCTCCGCTTCACCGAGCAAGGGGCCAAGAACATGAGGAAATCCACCGCCCGCGCCCACGCGTTCGACAAGCTCGCCGCCAAGTCCGGCGTGCAGGTCGAAGGCCAGTATTGGACGATGGGCAATTACGACGGCGTCCTGATCCTCAGCGCTGACAGCGAGCAGAAGGTGCTGCACCTGCTCACCACGCTGGCCTCGCTGGGCAATGTGCGCACCGCCACCATGCAGGCGTTCACGGACAATGAGTTCGACGCCATCGCAGGCAGGTAGCCACATATTTCGATTTGCGAGTTGCGAATGACGATTGAAGAGCCCTCTCGCGGCAGCCCGCAAATCGCAAATCCGAAACCGCGAATCCATATGCACCTGCGCTATGACGACGACTTTGTGGAGGCTGCGGCGTTCATGTGCGCCAGCGGACGGCGTCACGGCGCGACCGCCTTGCAGGTCCGCCGCTTTCACTCCGACCGTGAAACGTGCTACGCCCAGTCCGATGTGGATGAGCGCAACGCGGCCTTCTTCAAGGTGCATCTCGCGTGGTTTCGGGAATGGGGCCTGGAGCATCTGCTCACCGGCTTCATGGGGGAATACCCGTTGCTGCCCGGGGCGCTGAAGGTGCTCGCCTTCCGGCAGGCGCGCGGCAGGAACGAGGAGGGCGCGGAGCTGTATGTGAGCACGGGGAAGGTCCGCAACGCCATGGTGGCCCTGCGCATGGACCGACTGGAGCGGGACGCGCCGCTCCTGCGCTTCCTGCGCCACGAGTTCATGCACCTGCACGACATGGTGGATCCGGCGTTCGGCTACTCGCCGCAGGTTCATCTGCCCACTCACAACCAGACGCAGCAGCGCATCACGCGCGAGCGTTACCGGCTGCTCTGGGACATCACGATCGACGGGCGGCTCACGCAGGCCGGGCGCGAGACAATGGCTGGGCATGGGCAGCATCAGGCCATCTTCGAGCGCGCGTTCTCCTTCTGGCCGGAGGAAAAGCGCCGTCATGTCTTCGAGTCGCATTGGAGCGACGCGCAGCCTGCGCACTTGGAACTCCTGGCGCTCGCTGCCGACCCGCGCGACCTGAGCCACGCGCAAGAGCCGCTGCCCGGCGGGTCGTGTCCGCTGTGCCATTTTCCCACGTTCGAGTGGGTCAGCGTGGGGGGCCTCGCACCGGATTCGCTGGCTTCGATTCGCGCGCATTTTCCGCACTGGACGCCGGACCAGGGCGCATGCAAACGCTGCGCCGAGATGTATGAGGTCGCCGGCAAATTCGAGCTGCCTGCCACAATGGTCGTGTAGTGGGTCAGGGCGTTCCTGCGACCAAAGCCATGCCACACAAAACCGTCGCACACAGCACCGGCCAGCCGTGGTCGGTGGGTTCCTGGCAGGGCCGGCCCGCCGCCCAGCAGCCGACGTATCCTGACACTGAGGCGCTCCGGTCCGCCCTGGCCCAGCTCGCACGGCTGCCCCCGCTGGTCACCAGTTGGGAAATCGAAACACTGAAGCAACATCTCGCCGACGCCGCGCTGGGCCGGCGCTTCCTGCTGCAAGGAGGGGATTGCTCGGAGAGTTTTGCCGACTGCGAGTCCAACGCGATCACGAGCAAGCTGAAGATTCTCCTGCAGATGAGCCTCGTGCTCGTCCAAGGAGCCAAGAAGCCCGTCCTCCGCGTCGGGCGCTTCGCCGGCCAGTATGCGAAGCCGCGCTCGACGGACACGGAAACGCGGGTGGGCACGACGCTGCCGTGCTACCGCGGCGACATGATCAACTGCCCGGGCTACACGCTGGAGGAGCGGACGCCCAACCCGCACCTGCTGCTGCGCGCCTACGAGCGTTCTGCCCTGACCCTCAACTTCATCCGGTCCCTGACGCATGGCGGGTTCGCGGACCCGCACCACCCGGAATGCTGGGAGCTGGGCTTCGTGTCCAAATCCCCGCTGGCCGCCGAATACACGCGCATGGTCCAGTCCATTGGCGAGTCGCTGCGATTTGTGGAGACGCTCACTGGCAACCCGATCCCCGAGATCAACCGCGTGGAGTTTTTCACCAGCCATGAGGGGCTGCACCTGCTCTACGAGCAGGCCCAGACTCGCGCCGTGCCCCGCCGCGAGGGGTATTACGACCTCTCCACGCACTTTCCGTGGATCGGCGAGCGCACGCGCGCGCTGGGCGGGGCGCACGTCGAGTTCTTCCGTGGCCTGGCGAACCCGGTCGCCGTCAAAATCGGCCCCACCATCACGCCCGATGAGCTGGTCGCGCTTGCCGGAGTGCTCAATCCCCGAAATGAGCCGGGGCGGCTGACGTTGATTCACCGCTTCGGCGCGGCACAAGTGGAGCAGTGCCTGCCCCCGCTCGTCGCGGCCATCCGGCGCAAGCAGCAGCAGGTGATTTGGTGCTGCGATCCCCTGCACGGCAACACCGAGACGACCCGCGACGGGATCAAGACGCGGCGCTTCGCAAACATTCTTGGCGAGCTGGAGGCCTCGTTCCACATCCTGCGGAAATGCGGCGCGCACCTGGGCGGGGTTCACTTCGAGCTGACGGGCGAGAACGTCACCGAGTGTGTCGGCGGTGCGAGCGGCGTCACCGAGGCGGACCTAGCCCGGGATTATCGCAGCCAGCTTGACCCCCGGCTCAACTACGAGCAGGCGATGGAGCTGGCGTTGCACCTTGCCCATCTCATGGCCCGGAACCTGGGGTGAACGCCAGTTCACTCTCACACCATTTCGGAAAGAGAAGCGGGTTGAATTGCAACGGAACGCGAGGCGCTCCCTCTCACTACACAAGAACCGGTCGAAGTTCCGCGCCGTTTTGGACTGCGGCGGGAAGCGGCGCGCCCCTCCGCTTTGGGGTCCCGCGAAGCGGAACGCCGTCCGGCCCGCCGACCGCTTCGCGGGATCCCGAAGCGGAGGCGTCGCTGCGGCTTTGCCACCGCAGTCCAAATCGTCGGAGTCGCCCCACGGTTCATGGTCCCAATGCGCGGCTTCCGGGCGCGATGGCTACCCATGAATCTCTGCGCCCGTCCCGCCTCTGCGGTGCCAGTCGCTGATTTTGCACCGCAGAGGCGGGACAGACGCAGAGGTTGCGGTTCCTAGGATCAGTGTTCAGTGGGGCGGCGGTGTTCCTTTCACCGGCTGAATACTGGACACTGATCACTGAACACTTGCCCGGCGGCCGAAGCTGCATACGGACGTGGGCGTCCGTGCTTCACGGGCTCACAGCGACAGCAGCAGCTTCTTAATCTCTTTCAGCACGGCGAGCGGCTCAGTCTTCATCAGGCGGGGGAACTTGCCGCCCAACTGGATGAAATCCCCGCGCCGATGCAGCATCAGTTTGTCGCCCTTCGTCTCGATGGCATCGAGGCCGCGCTCACCGGCGAGCAGTTTTAGCTCGGTCGCCGCCAGAAGCAGCTCCACGGGCCGGGGCCACTTGCCGTAACGGTCTCGCAGCTCCCTGCCCAGCGCCTCCACATCCGCCTTCGTCTCCGACTGCGCCAGTTTGCGATAGGCCTCGATGCGTTGCTGCGGCTCGGCGATGTAGGCTGGCGGGAGGAATGCGCCGGCGAGGGGAGTTTTGAGTTTTGAGTTTTGAGTTTCGTGTTCGTGAGTGCTCGCACGCGCCGGTTGCACCCACACATCCGAGTCACGAGGGACGGAGATGAACGCTTGTGAACGCGCATCACGTCCCTGCCGGCTGGTCTTTTCTTCTGACTCCTGGCTCCTGTCTCCTGCCCCCGCCTCCTCCACCGCATGGAGCTTCAGGAAATCCAGCCGCAGCGCCGCGTCCGTCCGCTGCCGCACCTTCTCGCCCTTCAGAGTGGCCACGCTTTGCTTGAGCAAATTGCAGTATAGCTCGAAGCCCACCGCCGTGATGTGGCCGCTCTGTTGTGCGCCCAGCAAATTGCCAGCGCCGCGTATCTCCAGGTCGCGCATCGCTATCTTGAAGCCGCTGCCGAGCTGCGCGTATTGCTTGATGGCGCTCATGCGCTTGCGCACGTCCGTGAGCAGGCGCGCGTGGCGTGGCAGCAGCAGATAGGCGAACGCCTGGTGCTTGTAGCGGCCCACGCGGCCGCGCAGTTGATAGAGCTGGCTCAACCCGAAACGGTCCGCGCGGTCAATGATGATGGTGTTCGCGTTCGGAATATCCAGGCCGCTCTCGATGATGGTGGTGGACAGCAGCACGTCTGCCTCGCCGTTGACGAACTTCGTCATCACCTCCTCCAGTTCATCGCCCTCCATCTGCCCGTGGCCCACGACGATGCGCGCGTGCGGCACGAGGAGCCGCAGCTTCGAGCGCATCGCCTCGATGGTCGTCACGCGGTTGTGCAGGAAGAACACCTGCCCGCCCCGCTCCAGCTCGCGGCGTATCGCGTCGCGGATGACGCGGTCATCGTGGTGCTCCACGATGGTCTCCACGGGCAGCCGGTCCTGCGGCGGAGTCTGGATGGTGCTCATGTCCCGCGCGCCGGTGAGCGCCAGATACAAGGTGCGCGGGATGGGCGTGGCCGAGAGCGTCAGCACGTCCACGTTGCTGCGCATCTGTTTGAACTTCTCCTTGTGCATCACGCCGAAGCGTTGTTCCTCATCAATCACCACGAGGCCAAGTTCCTTGAAAATCACATCGCCCTGCACGAGCCGGTGCGTGCCGATGACGATGTCCACCGCGCCCGCCGCGAGCTGCCCGACGATTTGCAGCTGCTCCTTGCGCGTGCGGAAGCGCGAGAGCAGCTCCACGCGCACCGGGTAGTCCGCCATGCGCTCGCGGAAGGTGTTGTAGTGCTGCTGCGCCAGCACCGTCGTGGGCACGAGGATGGCCACCTGCTTGCCGCCCATCACGGCCTTGAACGCGGCGCGGATGGCAATCTCCGTCTTGCCGAAGCCCACGTCGCCACAGATGAGGCGGTCGGTGGGCCTGGGCAACTCCAAGTCGCGCTTGGTCTCCTCGATGGCGCGGAGCTGGTCCGCCGTTTCCTCGTAGAGGAAGGAGCTTTCAAACTCGCGCTGCCACGGTGTGTCCGGCCCGAACGAGTGGCCGGGCTGCGTGGCGCGTTTGGCCTGTATGGCGAGCAAGTCCGACGCGAGGTCGCGCACGGCGAGCCGCGCCTGTTGCTTGGTCTTCTCCCAACGCTTCCCGCCGAGTGTGTTCAGCGGCGGACGCGACTTGCCGGCGCCGACATACTTGCTGATGAGATGCGCCTCCGTGACGGGGACGTAGAGCTTGGGCGGCTCGCGGTCGGTGTCGGAGGGCGCGTATTCCAACACGAGACATTCGATTTCCGATTTCCGATTTCCGATTTCCGATTTGTCGGCGAAGGGGAGCGTCCGAAGTCCTTTGAAGCGCCCGATGCCGTGCTGGAGATGCACGACGTAGTCGCCTTCCTCCAGTTCGCTGAAGTCAATGTCCAGCGCCGAGCGCGCGGCAATCGCGTGGGCCGACTTCATGCGCCGGGGCCGCTGCACCTTGTAGCGCCCGAATATCTCCGCGTCCGTGACGACGACGAACTGCGCCGCCTCGCACAGGAAGGCGCGCGAGAGGGAGCCGAGGTGGACGGTGGGGAAGAGGGGAGGGGGGATGGGGGAGGGGGGACGGCGAGACGCGTCGTCGGGGATGGTAGGGTGAGACTCCGTCGAACCCCATTTGCCGACGAAGGAGGCGCGAGCGAAGCGAGCATCTCGGCTGGGCATGTCATCGCCCGAGATGCTCGCTGCGCTGCCCTCGCTGCGCTCGTTCGAGGGCTCGACGGAGTCTCGCCCTACCGGGGCGAAAGCTTCCTGCCACAACTCGCCGAACCTTTGTGCCTCACCTTCGTTGTTGCACAAGACACTGACAGCAAAGCCCTGTCTCAACCATCTTTGGAGCTGGAGGAAGAACTCCCGGCGCTGTCCCTCGGCAATTTCCGGGGCCGACGCGCGGTCCGTGATGGGGCGGAAGGCTTCGAGTGAGGGGAGGGAGAGGGGTGGGGGGAGGGGAGAGGAGGGAGGAGAGAAGATAGAGGATAGAGGATAGAGGATAGAAGGGAGCGCGCCGCCCTCTCTCTCCTCTATCCTCTCTCCTCTATCTTCTACCCTCTCCCCTTCCTCCTCCATCACCGCGAGCACGGATATTTTCCGGGCGAGCAACTCCCCGCGCAACTGGTCCCAGCTCGCGAAGAATGGGTCACCCTCCGGCACCAGCCCGGCGTAATCCTGCGCGTGCGCCTCAATGGCCTCCGGCTCGCACAGGATGAAGATGGTTTCATCGGGCAGGTAATCGAGCAGCGTGGCGAGGGAGGTTTTGGGTTCGGAGTTTTGAGTTTTGGGTTGGGGAAGCTCGGCAGCCGCGTCTTCGCGAGCTTCCCCCACTGAACCTTGAACAATGAACTCTGAACTCTGAACCATCTGTTTGAGCACGCCCAGCTCCCCCGCCGGCGGCAGGACGACTTCTTCCATACCCCCTCCCTCGCGCGAGACCTGCGTGACCGGGTCAAACATGCGCAGCGACTCCAACTCGTCCCCGAAGAACTCCAGCCGCACGGGCCAGGGACTGGTCAGCGGGAACACATCCACGATGCCGCCACGCAAGGCGGTGTCGCCCTTCCTCGATACCTGTGCCTCGGAGTCGTAGCCGTTGTCATCGAGCCACTCGACAAGCTCGAGCGGGTCGATGCGGTCGCCGCGCCGCAACGTGCGCGTGCTGGTCGTGAGCATGGCGGGCGTGAACGTGCGCTGAAGGAGCGCGGTGATGCTGGTGGTCAGGATTGGCGATTGGCGATTGCCGATTGCTGATTGGCCGCGACGCGCGCGCTCCGGCGTGTTCGACATCGGCAATTCGCAATTCACAATCAACGCCACCAGCGTTTCCAGCCGCTCGCTGATGACATCGGCGTGCGGCAGCTTGTCCTCATGCGGCAGCGTCTCCCAAGCGGGGAAGAAGAGCAGCGAGGCGGGGCGAGAGGGCAGAGGAACCAGAGGAGAGGATAGAGGATAGAGGGCAGAGGATAGAGGGGGCGGTGGGCTTGCGGCGCTTCCGGTTGACGACCGGCTATCTTCTATCCTCTCTCCTCTATCTTCTCTCCTCTGACCGCTCTTCCCGAGCCACGTTTCCAAGTCCTGGTGCAGCGTCTCCTGCGCCTTGAGATGCTCGGCCACGAGCACGATGGGCCGGCGGGGAAATTCCTCGTGCAACCACGCCGCCAACAACGCGTGCGCCGACCCCGTGACGCCGCCACAAGTCAGCGCGCCGCCCGCCTCCACACGCCGCAACAGGGCCTGTGCAGCGGCAGTCCGGCCAAGCCGGGCAAAAAGTTCTGCGAACACGATGGCAAGCCTCTGGGATGAAGGATGAAGATAGAAGCTAGAAGA
>JACRKB010000258.1 GCA_016235545.1 Verrucomicrobiota bacterium
CATGTCAGCTGTTTCTTACGCAGCCGAAAGCGAAACCAGAGGCACATGCTGCGGACGTGGGCGTCCGCGCTCCAGAACGGCAGGCTCAACGCGCGCGCGCCCCGGCCTTGCCGATCCGCTGCATCGTCGTGTTCCAGTCCAGCGGCTTGCCGTCGGGACCGAGCGGGATTGCGGGGATGTATTTGCCACGGACAAGTTCTTCCCACGCCATCGCCGGACGCTCGTGGTCTTTGTAGAATTTGGTGAGGACTCGCTGCACGCTGGCATCCACCTCATAGGCGACCGGGGCCGGTTCGGCGCGGCGGACGGCTGGCCCGGCAGGCGGGGAGGCGACGTCCGGGGCGGGTGCGACCGGGGCGGACCCTGATCCGGCTGCTGGGGCAGTCACGGCGGACGAGAGAGGTGCGGAAGGTTCAGCCTTCTTTCTCCGGCAGCCGTGGAGTAACGGGACCGCCAGCAACAGGGCGAGAGCGGGGATAGAAAAGATTTTCACAGTCTGAAGTGAAGGAGGATTGCCGACGCCATGAAAACTCCAGGCTAAAGGCCCGGTGGCGTGCCCGCCGTCGGATTACCAAAGATGTTGTTAACGTTGTTGGACAGCGTGTCGTAGGTGAACGACTCAACGTGGCCATCCATCAAGACCACGTTCACCCGCTTATTGTGCCGTGGGACGGGTTCGCGCCCGGTTGTCCAACCAAAAGGGGCCGTGGCGTTCGGGCGAAACACGGTGGGAGTCGTCGAGTATCCCGCGGCCGAGCCGAGAGCAAGATTCTTCAACTGACCAATGTCTCCCATCAGCCATATCTGGGTGGGACGGGTGATTTGTGCCAGCGGGACACTGCCGATGGGAGCGGCTGGAGTCCCCATGTAACGAATGATGCCTTCCACCGGACCGTAGCCGCCGAAAAAAATGCCTGGAAAATTCAGCCCCCCGCCGGTCATGTCCTTTTCCAAGACCTCGGGACAACGCCAGACCAGATTGGGGTTTGTCTTAGGGTCCAAGTCCTTTCCAAGATACGGGGTCAGTTTCTCCCAATACCACTGTGCCCCGACGAAAGTAATCACGGGCGGAAAGATCGCCGGTCCCTCAAACAAGGGCGGAAGTGAGTCAGCATTATCGGACGCGTAGAGATGCAAAGCCAAGCCCTGCTGGCGCTCGTTGTTCACGCACTTGATGCCCTTGCCCTTGGCCTTCGCCTTGGAGAGCGCGGGCAGAAGCATCCCCGCCAGAATCGCGATGATCGCAATGACGACAAGAAGTTCGATGAGGGTGAAACCGAGGGACTGAATCCTGCGCAGTTGAGCTTTCATGGTGGCTGAGAAGTGTGGCGGCACAGTGCGCTTGTGGCTTACCACCGTCAAGGCCGGCGCTGCGCCCGTTCCTCGCGGCAAATGCCCGTGGCACTTCGCCTGAATATCCGCCCCGCCCGGCACACTCCAATTCGCCACGCATGAACTCATCGTTGAACCGCCGCCGCTTCCTCGTCACCTCCGCCGGTGTGCTGGCCGCACCGTATTTCTCGCGCAGCCAAGGCTCTCCCAACGGCAAGCTCAACATCGCCTGCATCGGCACTGCGGGCCGCGCGGCGGGAAACATCGAGGGCGTGAAGGGGGAGAACATCGTCGCGCTGTGCGACGTGGACGAGCTGAGCCTGAACAAGGCGGGCGAGAAGTTTCCCGGCGCGAAGAAGTATCGCGACTTCAGAAAGATGCTGGAGCAAAAGGGCATTGATGCCGTGGTCGTCGCCACGCCGGACCACACGCACGCCGTCTGCGCCGTGGCCGCGATGCGCAGCGGGCGTCATGTGTATTGCGAGAAGCCGCTGGCGCGCACGGTGTCCGAGGTGCGCGTGATGAGCGACACGGCGGCGCAGACCAAGCGGGTGACGCAGATGGGCAACCAGATTCACTCCCATCCCGGCAACAACTACCGCCGGTGCGTGGAGCTGGTGCAGAGCGGGGCCATCGGCACGGTGAAGGAGGTCCACGTCTGGGCCGGCGCGATTTACGGGGGCAAGAAGCTCGTCGAAAATCCCCCTCCTCCGCCTGCGAGCCTGGACTACGACCTGTGGCTCGGCCCGGTGCAATACCTGAGCTACCGGCCTGAATACGCGCCGTTTAGCTGGCGGAACTTCTGGCATTTCGGCGGCGGGACGCTCGCGGATTTCTGGTGCCACTTCGGTGATCTCGCTCACTGGGCGCTGGACTTGAAGCATCCTTCCACCATCGAGGCGGAAGGCCCGGCGGTGGACCCGGAGCAGGTGCCGGTTGACCTCAAGGTCCGCTACGAATACCCCGCGCGCGGCCAGCAGCCGCCGGTGAGGCTCACATGGTATCAGGGCAAGTATCGGCCCGAACAGGAGCTCGGCCCGCTGCTGGACAAGTGGAAGGGCGGCGGCGTGCTCTTCGTGGGCGACAAGGGCCGCCTGCTGGCGAACTACGGCCAGCGCCTGCTGCTGCCCGAGGAGAGCTTCAAGGATTTCAAGCCACCCGCCCCCTTCGTGCCTGATGCCAAAGGCAACAACTGGCATCACGAGCAGTGGATTCAGGCCATCAAGACCGGCGGCAGGGCCGAGTGCGACTTCGCCTACGGTGGCCCGCTCTCCGAGGCCGGCCTGCTGGGCAACGTCGCCTTCCGCGTCGGCAAGAAACTCGTGTGGGATGCGAAGACACTGAAGGCCAAGGGCTGCCCCGAGGCCGACCAGTTTATCCAGCACAAGTATCGCGAGGGCTGGAAGATTTAGCCGGATCCATTCAGTTGAGCCACGGATGGAACACGGACAAGGAGATTCATAAGGAGAGCAGGAATGCAGGAGGCAGACAGCAGTCTTCGCCTCCCTCATGCCTTCCTGCCCTCCTTCTTGGTCGAACCCATGCAGTTGGCTTGAACCACAAAGGCACGAAGAGCACAAAGGACAGCCGCAGAAGCGGGGCCGTTCAAGAAATCTGGCCACACCGTTTGGTGCGCCTCCACCGCCTTCGCCAAACACCAGATTTTCCAGCCTGGCCTTCGTGTCCTTTGTGCCTTTGTCGTTTCAAAGGAATCGTTCCGGCTATGGGCGTGGGAAGGAGCAGGAGCAGGATTTCGAGCAGGAGCGGAAAGCGCTCTGCGTTCCAAGAATCTGAGATGCGCCCGTGCCGGTCCCACTGGCACTTCCTTGTGGACACTCCCACCCGAATATGGCAAGCATCCGCCCGTCTATACCAACGCTGACGCGTTTCTGGCGCGGTGCTTGAACCGGATGTCAGCTTGGTCAGACCAACAAGTTAAGAAAAGTCGGTAAGAAAGAACAACCTATGAAGTTCGTTAAAATCCTCACTGCCGTGGCGTTCGCCGTGGCTCTCTCCGCCTCCCTCGCCCTCGCGGCGGACAAGAAGGCTCCGGCTGGCAAGCAGGCCGGTTGCTGCGCCAAGGCTGCCAAGGATGGCAAGACCTGCGACCACGCCTGCTGCGTGGAAGCTGCCAAGGGCAACAAGAACTGCGAGAAGTGCAAAGGCACGAACGAAGAGAAGAAGGCCAAGTAAGCCTTTGCTTCAATTAATCACGAACGGCCAGCGGCAACGCTGGCCGTTTCTTTTTGGCCGCGTCTCAGCCGGCCTCGCGCCAGCGCTGGGCTATCGGGACCCGGCGGCCCACCCCGAATGCCTTCGTCGTCACTTTCAGCCCCGGCGCGGCCTGCCGGCGTTTGTATTCGCTGCCGTCGATCAGCTTCACCACCCGTTGCACCGTTGCCGCGTCATAACCCGCGGCCATTATCTGAGCCGCAGGGCGGCACTTCACCACGTATTCCTCCAGGATGGCGTCCAGCACCTCGTATGGCGGCAGGGTGTCCTGGTCGGTCTGGTTGGGGCGTAGTTCGGCGCTGGGCGGCTTGGTGATGGATGCCGCCGGGATGATTTCCCGCTCACGGTTGACCCAGTTCGAGAGGCGATAGACCATCGTTTTGGGCACGTCGCTGATGACGGCCAGCCCGCCGCACATGTCGCCGTAAAGGGTGCAATAGCCCACCGCCAGCTCGCTCTTGTTGCCCGTCGTCAGCAGCAGCGAGCCGAACTTGTTCGACAAGCCCATCAGCACGACGCCGCGCAACCGCGCCTGGATGTTCTCCTCGGTCGTGTCCTCTGGCAGGCCGGCGAAGACTTCCTTCATCTGCCCCTTCACCGCCGCGAACGCCGGCTGAATCGGAATCACGTCGTGGCGGATGCCCAGATTCTCCGCCAGCACCCGCGCGTCATCCAGGCTGCCCTGCGATGAATACTGCGACGGCAGCGAAACCCCGCGCACGTTCTCCGCGCCCAGCGCCTCGACGGCCAGCGCCGCAGTCAGCGCCGAGTCAATCCCGCCGCTCAGCCCCAGCAGAGCGGATCTGAACCCGCACTTGTGCAGGTAGTCGCGCAAGCCCAGCACCAGCGCGCGGTGGACCAGCTCTTCGTCGCCCAGCACCAGCGGCGCGCCGGGCACCAGCTTCTCCGTGTCCACCACGAGGAAATCCTCGGTGAAAAGCGCCCCCTGCGCCACGAGACGCCCTTGTCCATCGAACGCCAGGCTCGCCCCGTCGAAGATGAGTTCGTCGTTCCCGCCCACGAGGTTACAGTAGAGCAGCGGGCAGCGCGTCTTCGAGGCGAGGCTTGCCAGCATCTCGCGCCGCGTCGTGTTCTTGCCCAGGTGCCAAGGCGACGCCGAAACGTTGAAAATCACCTCCGCCCCCGCATGAGCGAGGTCCGCCGCCGGGTTGCACCGATACCGGCGGTCGCGCCAGAAATCCTCGTCGTTCCACACATCCTCGCAGACCGTCACCCCGATGCGCCGGCCATTGAACAGGAACGGCTCGTTGCCCTCCGCCGGGTCGAAGTAACGGTCCTCGTCGAACACATCGTAAGTCGGCAGCAGCATCTTGGTCCGCACCTCCGCAATCTTGCCGTGCTGCAACAGGGCGACCGAGTTTGTCAGCCCGCGACCCGGTCGTCCCGCTGTCCGGCCCACGAAGCCCACGAGCAAACCGACCTTGCCCGTGGCAGCCGCGAGCCGCTCCAGGAGCGCGAGGTTTTGCGCGACGAAGTGCGGTTTCAGCAGCAAGTCGCGCGGCGGATAACCCGTGGTTGCCAGCTCCGGGCACACCACCAAGTCCACCCCTGCCGCCACCCCGCGCCGATACGCCGTGAGCATCCTCGCCTCGTTCCCCACGAGGTCGCCGACGGTGGTGTTGAGCTGCGCGAGCGCGACTTTCATACGGCCAAGCCGTGCGGAGAATGAGGCAGGGAAATGGGCAATGTCGAATGGCGAATGACGAACCTGCGCGCCGGGCGCACGAGCTCCCATTCATCAATCATCTATCATCGTTTGCAATTTCCCGGCCGCCCGCGCGTGCCGGCCATAGACCAGCTCAAAGATCGGGGACGCCATCAGCGTCGTCGTGATCGCCATCAGCACCAGCACTGAGAAGAGCGCCGGCTGGATGATGCCTTTCTGCAAGCCGATGTTGATGATGATGAGCTCCATCAGCCCGCGTGAATTCATCAGCGCGCCCACTGCCAGCGCGGTGCGGTTGTCCTCCCCCGTCGCGCGCGCCGCCGCCCAGCACGCGCCGAACTTGCCCAGGCACGACGCCGCCAGCACCACCAGCGCGATGCCCAGCATCTCGAGGTTGTTGACCATGTCCAGCCGCGTGTTCAGCCCCGAGTAGGTGAAGAACATCGGCAGCAGGCAGACCACGGCGAAGGGCTCCAACTGCCGCTGAAGCTCCTTTGTCAGCAAGCCGCGCGGCATCGCCACGCCCAGGAGGAACCCGCCAAACACCGCATGGATGCCCACCGCGTCCATCGCCCACGCTGCCAGCATGAAGAGCATCATCACCACCGCCAGCCATCGCTCACTCAGCCTCCCCTCCCGCTCGACAGCTTCTCCCAGCTTCACCAGCAGCCGACGGCCCACCGTCAAGATCAGCACCGCGTAAATCACCCCGCCGCCGATGGCCAGCACAGCCCCCTGCGCACCGCCACCGAAACTGGCGATGACCACCGCCAGCACGCACCACGCGGCGGCATCATCAATCGCCCCAGCCGCCAGAGCCAGCGTGCCCAGCGACGTGCCCGTCAGCCCGCGCTCGTAAATAATCCGCGCCAGCATCGGAAACGCCGTTATGGCGATGGCCGCGCCCATGAACAGCGCGGCTTCAAGCGGGCGCACCTTCTCCCCGAACAACCCCGGCACCTTCAGCAGCCACGGAGCAAGCACCGCGCCCAGAACAAACGGCACGAGCATCCCTGAAAGTGACACCGCCGCCGCGCTCTTCGCCCGGCTCTGGAAAAGCTCGGTCTTGAACTCCACGCCGACGAGAAACATATAAAGCCCCACACCCAGTTGCGCGCCGACGAAGAGCACCTTGAGCGACTCCGCCGGGAACAGCTCCTTCTGCCAGCCCGATGCCAGCAGCCCAAAGAGCGACGGCCCCAGCAACACCCCGGCAATCATCTCTCCCACCACCTGCGGCTGCCCAATCCGCCTCGCCGCCAGCCCGACCAGACGGCAGGCGGCCAGGATGAAGAACATCTGGAGGAAGAAGAGGATGGAGAGTTGCGGGGCGCTCATGGCGGGTCGGACCGATTTGTTACGTATGCGTATAACTTTCCGGCCTCGGCCCGTCAACGCGTGATTTCATCCCGAACTCCGAAATGGAACGGCCGCGAACAGGCGCAAAGAGCGCAAAGCCAAGTTTCTGGCAGGAGAACCGGGGCGGTTGGAAACTGTCCCAGCTCCAGTCATCCCCGGCTCGGCTGCTTTGTGTTCTCTGCGCCTTTTCGCGGCAGAATTTCGGAATTCGGGCTCGTGTCGGCGCGCTCCCGCCGCCGCCGAACTCCCAGATTTGCGCTTCCCGCCCCGCCCGCGCAGCGTTTATGTTCCCGCCATGCGAATCCTCATCGCCGAAGACGACCCTGTTTCCCGGGAGCTACTCCGCCATTCCCTCGACGCGCTCGGCCACCAGGTGACCGAGGCTGCCGATGGCCGCGCGGGTTGGGAGGCGTTTCAGCAATCCCCCGCCGAGGTGGTCATCACGGACTGGATGATGCCGGAGATGGACGGCCCCACGCTCTGCCGGCGCATCCGCGAGGTAAAATGCCGGCACTACGTCTATGTCGTCTTCCTGACGGTGGTGAACGGCAAGACGCGCTACCTGGAGGCGATGGACGCGGGGGCGGATGACTTCCTCAACAAGCCCCTCGACCGCGAACAACTCAAGGCCCGTCTGCGCGTCGCGGAACGCATCCTCGGGCTGCACCAGGAAATCGGCGAGCTGCGCGGCGCGCTGCGCTTCTGTCCCGGCTGCAAAAGCTATTGCGACGAAAAAGAGCAGTGGCAGCCGATTGAAAACCTCCTTGAACCCGCCTTCAACACGAAGGTCCACCCCCGCATCTGCCCCGACTGCGAAGGCAGACTGGCGCGAGCAGGGGCGGACTAGCAGCCTACGCACTGGCACATGTTGGGTTTCCCGCTCACGACGGCATCAAAAACGCCGCATTCCTCGTAGATGCGCCAGAACGCGGCATGACAGCTTCCATCCAAATGTCACAGCCACACATGCCAAAGACGCCCCGACAAAACTTTGAACGAATCGGCAACCCCGCGTCTCTGGGTGAGTCTGGTTCACGCTCTTGGTGATTCAGCCATTCCTCCATGCGCACCCAAACTGAAATCTCCGCCCTCCTCACTCACCCCGGCGTCATTGCGGTCGTCCGCACGCAGCAGCCGGAGCAGGTGCTGCCGCTCTGCGCCGCGCTCGTGGACGGCGGCCTCACCGCATTGGAAATCACCTTCACCGTGCCCAACGCCTGCGAGGTCGTCGCCGCCGTGAGCCGCGCGTTCGGCGACCGTGCCACCGTCGGCGTCGGCACCGTGCTGACGGCGTTCCAGCTCAAGTCCGCGCTCGACGCGGGCGCGGAGTTCTTCGTCACGCCCATCTGCCGGCCGGAGCTGGTGCCGCTGGCGCACACGGCGGGCCGGCCCATCATGCTCGGCTCCTACACGCCCACCGAGGCGCAGCTCGCGCACGAGGCCGGCGCGGACTTCGTGAAACTCTTCCCCGCCGACAACCACGGCCCGAAAGGCGTCCGCGCCTTCCGCGCACCGCTGCCGCACCTGCGCATCGTCCCGACGGGCGGCGTCACTCTGGCCAACGCGGGCGAGTTCATCAAAGCCGGCTGCGCGGCGGTCGGCGTCGGCAGCACGTTGCTCACGGCGGAAATCCTCGCGAAGAATGACTGGCCCGCGCTGCAAAAGCTCGCGGCCGACTACGTCGCAGCCGTGAAGGCGGCGCGCTGACCCGCGTAGGTGACGACGTGAGGAGTCTCCAACTTCCCCGCCGTGCTGGCGTTGGTAACCGTCGTGGAAAACAGTCAGAGACTCGTCACCTCGTCTCCTACTTCGCGACGGTCATCGTCGGCATCTGGCTTGCGAGCAGTCCATTCACCGCGCCAGCGACGGGCGCGGCTGCCTCGGTGAAGATTTCATCGCACGCAGTCACCGGCAGCCGCAGCGTCGCGCCCGCTGAATCAAGGAATCCTCCCAGCGTGCGATGCGCGTAGAGCAGCAGCCCTTGCCGCAGCGGGAGCGAATACTGCGCGAGGAAGACTCCGAACACGAGCGTGTGCCAGCCGTGCGCCTCGGCGTTCTCCACCGCGAGCAGGTAACGCTGCACAAGTCGCTGGTCGCGGAGCGGGCGGAGCTTGCTGAGTTGGCGTCGGCCCACGGCGGCGCTGGCGGCGCGGAATTCGCGGAGCCGTGCGTCTGCTCCGAGCGCGCGGTCGAGCGCGACGAGTTCTCGGAGTTCGCCCCGGCAGGCTTGACCATGTGCGGCGAGGATGGCGGGAAGCTCGACCGGCAGCAGGACTTGCTCGCGATAGCCAACGAGGAAACGCCGAAGCGTCGTCTCGTCGCGGACGGCATCGAGCGTAAGGGCCGACGCGGCTAGAGACAGTGTGGGCAGAGCCTCCGGTGCGCCGAGTTGTTCCAGCAGTTCCCGCGCGTCACCGGTGAGTTCCGGCGCGAGCAGTTCGATGGCGAGGGCGCTTTGCGTCATTCGTTGCGGCGAGGCTATCGGGGAAGCAAGTGCCAGCAACGCAAATGTGGGCTGGAGGAACTATCGCTTGACGCGCGGTAGGGTTCGACTCTGTCGAACCCTCAATGCCGCGCAGCGGTGCGAGCGAAGCGAGATTCCTGCA
>JACRKB010000254.1 GCA_016235545.1 Verrucomicrobiota bacterium
CTGGATGCGTTTGTTGACCTCGAGGAAATAATACTTGCCCTGGTCATCGACGATGAACTCGACCGTGCCGGCGTTGGTGTAATGCGCTTCCTCGGCGATCCGGATGGCGGATGCCCATCTTCTTGCGGAGGTCTTTGAACTTGTGCTCGATGAGCGGCGAAGGGGTTTCCTCGAGGATCTTCTGGTTGCGGCGCTGGATGGAGCAATCGCGTTCGCCGAGGTGAATGATGTTGCCGCGCGAGTCGCCGAGGATTTGGAACTCGATGTGGTGCGGGTTCTCGATGAACTTCTCGATGTAGACGCCGGCGTTGCCGAAGGCTTTCTCCGCCTCTGAACGGCAGGTGTGGAAGCCCTTGATCATCGAGATGTCGTTATGTGCCACGCGCATGCCGCGCCCGCCGCCGCCGGCGATGGCTTTGATCATGACGGGGTAGCCGATCTTCTTGGCGGTGGTCAGTGCCTCCTGCTCGTTCTCGACCATGCCTTCGGAGCCTGGAGGGGTGGCGACGCCGGCTTTCTTGGCGAGGGCGCGGGAGACTTGCTTGTCCTCCATGGCGTTCATCGCGCGGGAGCTGGGGCCGATGAAGCGGATATTGCAGCTCTCGCAGACGTCGGCGAAGTGGGCGTTTTCGGAGAGGAAGCCGTAGCCGGGGTGGATGGCGTCCACGTCGGCAATCTCGGCGGCGCTGATGAGGCGGTCGATGCGAAGGTAGCTTTCCTTGCTGGGGCCTTTGCCGATGCAGATGGCTTCGTCGGCCATCTGCACGTGCATGGAGTTGGCGTCGGACTCGGAATAGACGGCGACGGTGCGGATGTTGAGTTCCTTGCAGGCGCGGATGATGCGGACGGCGATTTCGCCACGGTTGGCGATGAGGACTTTCTCGAACATGGCGAAGGGCGGTTTGGGGTTCCGGGTTGGACGGGTCAGGGTTGTTTCAACGCGAAACGCGACACTCGGAGATCGAAACTTGGGAGTTACAGGGGGCGGATCTTGAAGAGAGCCTGGCCGAACTCGACCGGCTTGGAGTTTTCAGCGACGATGGCGGTGATGATGCCGCGGGTCTCGGCTTTGATCTCGTTCATCACCTTCATGGCCTCGATGATGCAGACGACAGTGTCCGGGCCGACTTCGGTGCCGACTTCCACATAGGGGGCTGCTTCCGGGGAGGGTGAACGGTAGAGCGTGCCGATCATCGGGGATTTGATCTCGGCGTCGGTGGAGGTGGCGGAAGCTGCGGGCGGTGCGACCAATGCGGCTACCGGAACCGCTGAGGCATACTGCGGGACTCCGGACACTTCGTCGTAGGCGACGGGGCCGGGAAGGTTGCCGCGCTTGAGCCGGATTTTGAATTCCTGCTTTTCGAGTTCAAACTCCGAGATGGAGTTCTTCTTCATCAGGTCGATGATGGCTTTGATGTCTTTCAGGTCCACAATGTCCTCCCGGTTGAGAGATTTGAGTCGTTATGCGAGCGATGGCTTATGAGCCGAAAGGGCGCTGCGAGGGGGTCGAACTGCGCGATCAACATATCAGTGGAGGCGGAGCGTAGAGAGCGAGTCAGAGAGCGTCAAGCGGGCATTCAGCAGGAAATTGAACAAAGCCTCCGCTCTCAAATCTCGCAGTAATACCGGCGATAGATGGCTGCTTAAGATGGCTTTAACTGTAAAGCCGCCTGCAAGGCGAGGTAATAGGATTTTTCCCCGAACCCTGCAATCTGCCCCCAACACACAGCGGCGATCAACGACCGATGACGGATCTCCTCCCGCGCGTGGATGTTGGAGAGGTGAATCTCGATGGTTGGAACTTCCACGGCTGAGATCGCGTCTCGCAGTGCGACGCTGGTGTGCGTGTAAGCTGCGGCGTTAAGCACGATAACGGCGAACTTTCCCCTCGCCTGCTGAATCCAAGTGACCAATTCGCCCTCGTGATTCGACTGGCGAAAGTCAATCGTCACGCCGGCTTTGGTCGCCTGCTCGCGGACCTGCGCCTCGATGTCCCCAAGCGTCGTCCGGCCGTAGATTTCCGGCTGGCGTTGACCGAGGAGGTTCAAGTTCGGGCCATTCAAGAACAGGATGTTCATGGGGACGAAGGCTAGGTTCGCGGACGGGCGGTGTCGAATCCATTTCGTGCTACGGCCCACAGCCAGCCGAACAGAAAGAATGCAGTCCACGCCAATGCCGGGATGTAGAGACCGAACTCAACAAAGCTTTGCAATGCCCAGCCCAGCAATCCCAGCCAACTCGCGAACAGCGTCCAGTCACTTCGCGTTATCCAGTAAAGTGCCGCGAGCGAAGCCCAAATGAACCCACCAAAAGCCAATAGTCCGACCGCGCCAGAATCGGACGCCTGCTGCAAATAGTCATTATGCGCAAGCCGAGCCATCTCCGCGTCAGGGCGTTTCGCCTGCCGATAAACCGCGTAGAAAGTTCCCGGGCCACTGCCCAAGAGTGGTCGGTTCAGCGCCGTCTGCCCGGCGACCGACCAGTAGTCGAAGCGGGCATTCACGCTCCGGGCACCACCCGCGAAGTAGCTCTGATATTTCCAGGCAAACCCCGCCAGGCCACCTGCGCCCACGACGACCACCAACCCGACTTTGAGCGTTTTTGCCCATGGCAGATTGAGCAGCGCCACTGCACCCACCACCAACGCGATGAGCCATCCTGCTTTCGACCCCGACCAAAAAAGACACGCCAGCCCCATGTAGGCGACCAGCCCGACGAGCACGCCGCGCGTCACGTTTTGCAAGCCCCCGCTCGCGCTCCAGACAGTGAGCAGCGCGCCCGGCAGCAGCAGGAGCACGACCCCGGCAAGCGCGTTTGGATAGACCAGCGTCCCCATGATGCGGTCCTTGGCCAGCTTGGGCAGCAGGTCGGGGTTGGTGGTGAAGCCACCGTCCGGGAGGCGCACGAGGAGCCGGCTCGCCTCCATCCGCGCCAACTCCTCCGCCGGCACTTCCTTCCAGCCGGACTTTTCGTTCTCATAGAAAAACTCCCGGCTTGCAGCCAAGCCCCCGTATTGCTGCCGGAAACCGGAACCCAGCAACACCAGCAGCCCCGCCAGCAAACCCAGCCAGACCCGCCGCCCGCCAGCGGCACCACCCGCGCACAAGCCCAACGCGAAGCACACCACCGTCGCGACAAACTGCGGCAGCACCATTCTCGTCAACGGAGCGTCCACCGTCATCGTCGCCGCCACGAACTGCCAAGCCAGCCAAACTCCCGGCAAGGCCAGCGCCCAGACCGGCACGCCCGACGGAGGTCGCCATTGCAGCGCACCGACGACCGTGATGACCCCAAGCACGCAATAACCCCAAACCGCCGGCCATGCCTCAAAGGCAATTTCCATCCAGCCCGCTGGCGGAGCGGAGACGTGGTCGAGGATGACTGGATTGCCGAGCTTGAGCAGGACGAAGGCGATGAAGAAGCCCGCCAGCACCGGCCACCAACCGCCGCGCGTGGCGGAGACGGGAGCTGGGATGGTGGGGATGGGCGGCATTTCGGCGAACGCTAGCAATCACGCCTCCCGCAAGCCAGCACAGCATTGCCACCCGTGCCTGCGAATTGCAGTCGCCGCGTTGCGGGTTGGTTGCTTGGAAGTGATCCGTGAAACCGCAACTGGCAGACGGCGGCTGCAAGGCGCCGACACACCTACTTCCGCTGCCTGGCCAGAAAGCCCGGCTCCGTCCCCGCCAAGTCAGCCCGGCGCTGCTCTGCCAGCAGCGCGCCATAAACCCGCACATCCCGCGTGAGCATTTCCACCCGCTGCCGGAGCGCGTCGCTCGCCACCACCCCGTCGCGAACATCTTCCTTGTCCGTGAAGGTCACCCCGTAAGGCAGTGCCCACGCGTAGCACTGCCGCGCCACCGTGCGGATTTGGTCATGCACGGTCAGCCCCTTGTCGAACGAGCCGACGACGCTGGCGAAGAGCTTGCCGGCGTATTCCTTCCAGAAATGGTCGAGGAAGTTCTTCAGCGCGCTGCTCATGCTGCCGTGGTAATCGGGCGAGATGAGGACCAGCGCGTCCGCCAACTCCACGCGCGCCTTGAGCACGGCGAAGTCCGGCGCGCTCCACGAGGTGTCAGGGTTGAAGAGCGGCAGCGGCGTCTGCTCGTAGTCAAACACGTCCACCGCACAGCCCACAGCCCGTAGTTGCTCCGCCACGCAGGAGCCCACCACGCGGGTGGAAGCCTTCCGGCTGGTGGTGCCGATGACGACGAGGACGTTCAGCGAAGACATGGCCGCAGGTGTAGCGGGAAAACGCGGGCGCGGCAATCGTTGGTCCGCCAATTGTCGGCGGGCCAAAAGTATTCAGTGTTCAGTGTTCAGATGAAGCCGCAGTCGCGCTCTCTCGGACTGAATACTGAACACTGCCTACTTTCCCCCTCTGACGAACGCCCCTGACTGCCATTCCTTCTCCACCTCCGTCGCGAGCAGCCGCCAGCCAGCCCGACGGTAGGCGCGTTCCACCATCGCGAACTGCGTCTGCAGGATGCCCGCCAGCACCAGCACGCCATCGGGACGCACGCGGCTCAGGATGCGGTCGCGCTCGGCGATGAGGAGGTCATAGATCAGATTCGCGCAGACGACATGGTAACGCGTCGCGCTGGTGCGCGGGAGCTTCGTGAGGTCGCGCCGGACGGGCTTCACGAGGTGCGCGACGCCGTTCTGCGCCGCGTTCCCCTTCGCCACGCGGACGGACTCGGGGTCGAAGTCGAAGCAACGCACGGGAGAGTAACCCAGCCTGGCGGCGGCAATGGCGAGGATTCCCGAGCCGGTCCCGATGTCGAGGAAGGAGAGGGGAGGAGCAGGAGCCGAGGCGCGCGATTCCTCTCCTGCTCCTAATCTTGATCCTAATCCTGCTCTCTTCCTGCCCTCCACCAACTGCCTCAGACAAAACCCCGTCGTCGCATGGTGCCCTGTGCCGAAGCTCAGCCCCGGATCGAGGATGACGACAGCCTGTCCCTTGCGTGGCTTGCGCTTCACCCAGCTTGGTTTGAGCAGCAGCGCGCCGCTAATCTCCAGCGGCTTGAAGTGCCGCTTCCACGACTCAGCCCAATCCTCGCGGCGGACCTTGCTGGCGGAGATTTCGCCGGGGCCGATGTCCAGTCCGCACTCGGTGAGCGTGGTCAGCCCGGCCCGCAGCTCGGCCCGTGCGACTGCGTTCCACTGAGCCGGCTTCTCCAAGTAGGTGGACACCGTCGTCTCGCCCGTCTCGGCATCGAAGTAGGTCGAGGGCGTCTGGCCGAGGATGCGCAGGAGCAACTCCCCCACGGCCTCCTCGGCCTCGGGTGTCGTGGCGATGGAAACCTTGGTGAGTGGGGACGGTTTCATTTTGGATTGGCCGCGAAAGGGCACGACGAGCGCAAAGAAACCAAACCGCGCTTTAACCTTGAGTTCTTTGCGCCCATTTGTGGCAAAAACTTCATCGCACATCCCGCCACGGCGTGAAGTTCAGCAGCTCGACTTCGCTGCGATGCGGGCGCTGCTCGACGACGGTCACGCTGGCATACTCGATGTCGAAGTGCGCCAGCTTGGGCAGCGGGAGTTCGAGCAGCAGCGAGAGCAACATGCGGATGACGCCGCCGTGGCAGACCACGGCCACCGTCTGGCCCGGGCACTCGCGCAGGATTTGTTTCAAGCACGGCTCGATGCGGGCGCGATACTGCGGGCCGGACTCCGCACCGGGCACTTCGCCAGCCTCCAATTTCTCCAGCCAGTCAAACGCGCTGACGCCGAAGCGCTCGTGGACTTGCTGCCAGCTCAGGCCCGTCCAGTCGCCGAAATCCACCTCGCGCAAGTCCGCAAGCGTGGTGGCCGGCATGCCCTTCTGCGCGGCCAGCGGCGCGAGCGTCTGCTGCGCGCGCTTCATGGGGCTGGCGTAAATTGAGTTGAAGTGCGTGCCCGCCAGATAATCCGCCAGCACCTTCGCCTGCTCGTGCCCGCGCGGCGACAGCTCCATGTCAATGCGCCCGCCGAAGATGCGGTGGTAGCGCGTTTCGACTTCGCCGTGGCGCAAGAGAAAGAGGCGGGTGGGTGAACTCATGGGAGGGGATGGGGAATAGGGAATAGGGGATGGGGAATAGGGAAGACGATGCGGCGGAGACCCTATCACCCATTCCCTATTCCCCATTCCCTCGGAGCTTCATTTCACGGCCGCTTCCTGCAACGCGAGCAGCTCCCGAATCCCCACGCGTCCGAGCGTCAGCATCGCCGCGAGCTGGTCGTCGCTGAACGTGCTTTCCTCGCCGGTGCCTTGCAGCTCGATGAACTCGCCCGCACCGGTCATCACGAGGTTCATGTCCACCTGCGCGGCGGCGTCCTCGGTGTAGCAGAGGTCCAGCAGCGGGATGCCGTTGACGATGCCCACGCTGACGGCGGCGACATTATTGGCGATGGGGTCGGCGGCGATTTTGCCTTCGGCGAGTAGTTTCTTCAGCGCGAGCCGCAATGCGACGACCGCGCCGGTGATGGCAGCCGTGCGCGTGCCGCCGTCGGCCTGCAACACGTCGCAGTCCACGCAGATGGTGCGCGAGCCGAGCTTTTCGAGATCGAGTGCGGAACGCATCGCGCGACCGATGAGCCGCTGGATTTCAATGGAGCGCCCGTCCACCTTGCCCTTGCTGCTGTCGCGCTGTTTCCGCGTGTGGGTGGAGTAGGGCAGCATGGAATACTCCGCCGTGATCCAGCCGCCGGTGACGCCCTGGTCCTTCATCCAGCGCGGCACGGACTCCTCGATGGTCACGCCGCAAATGACGCGCGTGTTGCCCCACTCGATGAGCGTGGAGCCGGCAGCGTGCGGTGCGATGTGGTTTTGGAAGCGGACGGGGCGGAGCTGGTCGGCCCGGCGCCCGGCAGCGCGGAGAAACGTGATGCTGGAAGATTCAGCCATAAGGGCGGCGATGGTAGGAATCACACCGGGCCGGGGCAATGGTGAAGTCCGATGGTGAACTTGGCCCGGGCGCATCTCGGGGCACAGGCCCCGTAGCGCAGACTTCCAAGTGTGCTGTGTCGCCGGTTTCCAAACCGGCACCGGCCGGGAGCATCTGGGCCTGCTTGGACTTCCGGCACCCGCAGGCTGGAAGCCCTGCGATACAGCAGGTTGGGAAACCTGCGCTACGGGGGCGGTGCCGAATGCGCCCGCTTGGCTCGGCGCACCGTGGAGATCGCGCCAGCGTTAGGACTGCGGTGGCTTCAGCGCCGCTTTTTCCCCCTGCCATCAGCCGGTCCGCGCGCCTTCTCAAAACCGACTCACGCTCTCACCGATACTCGACGCTCATCATCTTCGGATTGAGGACGAAGCTTTTCCCGGGCGGCGGCTGAATCTGCCTCGATGCGTGCGTGACATAAAGCTCGTCCATGCTGGCTGGCATCTTGCCCTTTGCCGCCATGTAGTGCCGCAGCGCCTCATTCATCGAGCCGAGGATTTCCTCCGCGTTTTGCTGGGGAGTGAAGGCGACATTGGGTGGTGGTGCCTGAACCGCTTGCGAGGCTTCCGTGGTGCCTTCGGCTGCTGGCTTTCTCCTTCGGCACGCCGAACCGGTCGTGACGAGGAGCAACGCGAGTGTGAGGGCGAACAACTTGATCATGCGACAGGCGATTAGAAAATCGGGTCGGTGAGGATGGTCAGCGGCGCATTGATTCCGCCGTTGTCCCCCGTCCAAGTGCGCGGTAGATCAGGGTCGTTGTCGTTGTTCCAACGGGCACGCCAAGCGTTGTCGTTGGGGTTCACCATGTCCCGGCGCAGCGGGCTGTCTGCGTGTCCGTCCGCAAAGATGGTCATCGTGCGTCCGTTGTGCCGGCGCGCAGGCCATTCGCGGGGAGTCCTCGGGTCAATGCTGCCGTCATACTCGCGGTCCGCAACCGTCTCCGCGATGGCGATCATGTCGGACGGCTTCAGCACGGCGGTCTCGAGCAGCTCCAGCCGTGTCACCGAATCCACATCGCCGCCCAATCCGCTGCCCGGTGCGGCCACGACCGGACGCGTGCCCCAATCGTTGTAGCCGTAGCTAAAGCGTGTGCCCGCCGCCGCTCCGCCCGCCTTGATCTCGTAGATGCTGGTTGTCGGGTGGACAGTCGGGTTGAGCGTGATGTCCCACTTGGCGTCAGCGGGGAGGGACGAGCACCAGAACGCCTGCCTGTTGCCGGACATATACGGGAGGATCCGCCATGGCCACACGAAATAGAACTCGGGCAGCTTGATGCAGCCCGGATACTTGCCGTTGTAATCACTGGCATACATCGGCAGGCACATCGCCAGCTGGCGCGTGTTGCTCAAGCACGCAGTCGCCTTGGCTTTGCCCTTCGCCTTGCTCAACGCCGGCAAAAGCATCCCGGCCAGTATCGCGATGATGGCGATGACGACGAGCAGTTCGATGAGGGTGAACGCGGCGCTGAGGGGCCGTCGCGTGGACTGGGTTGCAGTGATTTGCATGGGTTCGTTTAGCTTGTGACCAAACTAGCCCGCCGCCCGTGTCCCGCCATGAGTCAGAGCCACACGCTCATATTCAGAACGCACACTCCAAGCCTCCGACTTTGGACTTTGGACTTTCGCCTCCCGCGCTACACTCCGCCCATGGACAAAGAGCAAGTCGCCGCCGTGCTGACCGAGATTGGCACGCTGCTGGAACTCAAGGGCGAGAACCCCTTCAAGACCCGCGCCTACCACAACGCCGCCCGCACGCTCGAAGGCCTCGCCGAGCCGCCGGACAAGATCGTCGCCGAGGAACGACTCGGCGAGATGAAGGGCTTCGGCGACGCGCTCGTGGACAAGATCACCAAGCTCGTCACGACCGGGAAGCTGCCTTACTACGACGACCTGAAGTCAGGCGGTGAGGAGGGCGAGCCGCAGTGCGGCGGCAGAGGAGCCGTCATCCATTCATGTCGCAGTCGGAGTCTGCCGCCCCGCTGGGGCTCAGTTGGGGCGCTGCCACCCAGGGCTTGCGCC
>JACRKB010000259.1 GCA_016235545.1 Verrucomicrobiota bacterium
CACTCACATGGCCCGCTCCTATCAAGAGATTCAGCCAGCGAACCCAGCCGCGCGCGAAGTGGTCTGGCAGCAGCGTCCGCGCTCCACCTCTAACTCACTTCGCGAAGGCGGCGCTGTTCTTGCGGCCGGCGCTCTCGATGAAGGCCAGGAGGTTCAGGAGGTCGTCCTTGCTCAATGCGTCGGCCAGACCCTGCGGCATTGGTGAGATTTTCGAGAAGCTCCGCTTTGCCACGTCGGCTTTTTTCACCGTGATTCTCGTCTCGGGCTGGAGCTGGTTCGGGACGAGCACGAGAGTGTCCTTTGTTTCGTCCACGAGGCGGCCGGTGTGGTCGTCGCCGTTCTTCAAGACCACGGTGGTGTTCTGGAACTGCTCGGAGACGACCTTCGACGGGTCGAGGATGCTCTCCAGGATGTCGCGGCGGCTGAAGCGCGAGGCCACCGCCGTGAGGTCCGCGCCCACGCCGCCGCCTTCGAGGCCGAAGCGATGGCAGGCGAGGCATTGCGCGTCCACGAAGGCTTGCCGGCCCTTCTCGAAGTTGCGGCCCTTGCCCGCGGCGTCGAGGTCGGCGAAGTCCGCCATCGTCCACGCCTTCACGAAGCTGCGCGTCTGCGGCTTGGGGAAGTCGCTCACGCCACCGCGGCGCGACGGCGGGCCGGACGTGAGGCTCGCGACCAACGGGCCGAACTCGGCCTTCTCGGCGTCGGTCAAGTTGGCCCCGGCCTCCTTCGCGAAGTTCTTGTAGAAGTTGTTGTAGCTGCTGCCGTGGCCGTAGGGGCGGCCGGCCTCCTCGAACCACTTCAATGTGTCGCCCTGGTGCGCGGCGGGGGAACGGTCCTGTGCCCAGTAACCGAAATACTCGCGCCGCTGGTCGGCAGTCCAGTTCTTCGCGGTGCGGAGGTGGAAGAGGTGATGAATCATGTCCTCCTGCGTGGGCGCGGCGGCCATGAGGGTGAGCGTCTTGTCAATCGTGCCGGGCGCGCCGAGGGCGACGAGCACTTGGGACAACTCGCGGTTCACGAGGTTGCTCTTGTTCGGGTAGCTGGCGGAGAGCTTCTCGGTCGCGAGCTTCACCACGTCCGCCGAGGGCAGGCCGTTGCGCGCGATGCTGACTTGGATGACGCGGAGCTTGTCGAGCTGCTGGCGCTCGGGGAGCGAGGCGAGCGGCCACTTTCCGAGTGCGCGGAGACATTCGTCCTGCGCGGACTTGCCGCCGAGGCGCGCGAGCGCGAGCAGCGATGCGAGGCCGGCGTCCGGAGCCTTCTCGGCGAGCGCGCGGGTCTGCCATGACGTGACGGGCTGCGCCTCCAGCGCGATGCGGGCAGCGAAGCGGATGGCGCGGTCGGGGCTGTTCAAGTGCGGCCAGATGAAGTCGAGCGCCTTGGGGTCAGCTTTGCCGTGGTAGGTCTCGAGCTTACGTCGCAGCGCGCGGGCTTCAGCGCCTTCGGTGTTCGGCATCCACGCGGGCTCGGTGGATTCCTTGCCGGTGTAGGTGACGCGGTAGAGGCCGGAGGCGGTGCCGCGTCCGCCGATGGTGAAATACATCGCGCCGTCGTCACCGATGATGAGGTCGGTCACGTTGAGCGGGGACTTGCCCTTGGCCTTGTCCACGAGGCCGGCGGGAGCGACGAAGTTTTCCCAAGTGGCGGTGTAGCTCGCGCCCTCGGGCTTGAGGTGGACGGCCATGAGGCGGCCGTAGGTCCAGTCCATGATGTAGATGGCGCGCTGGTATTTCGCGGGGAACTTCGCGCCCTTGCCGTTGCCGACGCCCGTGGGGCAGCCAATGCCGATGTCCACCACGGAGCCCAGGCTGTCGGCGTGGTAGTCGGGCCACTTGCCGGTGCCGTAGCGCCAGCCGAACTCCGCGCCGGAGGTCGCGTGGTTCACGCGGGTCGCGCGATACCACGGCATGCCCCAATCCCACTCCATGTCGGCGTCCCACACGAAGAGCTCGCCGTCGGGGTTGAAGGCGAAGTCGAATTGGTTGCGGAAGCCGCCGCAGAAGAACTCCCACTTCTTGCCATCCGGGCTGACGCGGCAAACGTAGCCGCCGGGAGCCATGATGCCGGTGGCGTGGCCGTTGCCGTCGGGCTGGCGCGGAAGGACGTGGTCCTCGGCCCAGTTCTTGTGCGGCGAAGTCGGCGCGAGGTCGGCGGGCGGCTTGGTGTGGTTGCCGGCCATGACGTAGAGGTTGCCGTCGGGGCCAAGCTCGACCGCGTGCGGCCCGTGCTCGCCGCCGCCGGGCAGCGCCTTGATGAGTTCAATCTTGGACCATGTGTCGCTGCCGTCGTCGGTGATGCGATAGAGGCCGGAGGCAAATGTGGTCGAGTATTTGTTCACCACGACCCACAGCGCGCCGTTGGCGAAGGTCAGGCCCTGCGCGTCGTAGAGCGGCTTGGCGATGAACTCGCGCTTGGCGACCTTGCCGTCCTTGCCGAGCGTCACGCGCAGGAGACCGCCGTCGGGATTGTTCGCGCGATACTGGGGGCTGAGGATGAGCCGGCCCTTGTTGTCCTTGCAGAGATTGACCCACGAGCCTTCCTCCGGCTCGCCGCTGATGAGCAGCTCGGTCTTGAAGCCGGGCAACGTGTAGAGCGCCTCGGCGGGCGTGGCGACGCGCCTGACCTCGGCCTGTGGCGAATTCTTTGGCGCGGCGGCGGCGCCGGGCGCGACCTGCGCAAAGACATCGCCCCACGGCGGGATGCCGAGCTTGCCCAGCGACTTCACGGCGGGCCATGCGGCGTCAGCGAAGTCTGCCTTGTTCCAGCCGGGTGCTTCCTTTTCCGCGCCCTTCCACGACGCGTCGGTGACGATGGTTTGCCTGCCCTTTTCGGTGGTGATTTCGAGGCGTGCGATGGCCCCGGCTGGAGAGCCGTCGCCGTTGAGGCCGCGGATGGCCAGGACGTTTGCGCCGGGCTTGAGCCTGGCAGCCACGTCGGTTTTGTGGCCATTGTGCCAGTCGCGCGCGGTGAGGACTTGCTCGCCGTTGACGAAGACATCGAGGCCGTCATCGGCGGTGGCTATGAGTTCGGCCTTCGTGGCCTTGCCCTCGATGGTGAAGGACTTGCGGAAGCAACGCGTCTCGGCGGCGGAAGATTTGTTAAACCACACCCACTCGGGCGTCTGGGCTGCGGCGGATTGAATCCCTGCGACTGCGAGGGCTGCGGCGAGGAGGCGAAGAGCGTTCATGGTTTGAAAAATGCCCTGAACCGACGGCGGGTTGGAAGCAGGAACACGGTGGGAGAGGAAGATTTATCAGGAGAGCAGGAGGGCAGGGGGCGCATCTCACTTTCCTGGAGACCGGACGCGAGTCGGTGCTTCGGGCTGAAAGCCCGGTATTCGCTAGCCTGGGGTGAAGCCCCAGGTCAACGAGGCCACGAGGAAGCCGAGCGCTGTAAGCGCGTCACCTTGGCAACCGGGCGGCGGCGTGGCGGGCTTACAGCCCTCGGAACGGCCTGGCGGGGCCACCTGGGGCTGCGTTCACTACGTTCACTCCACCCCAGGCTGACGAATGACGGGCTATCAGCCCTGCCGCCCCGGGTTGCAAGAAACTGAGATGCGCCCGAGGGCAGGAGAGGAGGCGGCAGGCGAATGAGGACTGACGACGGCGGAGCCTTCGCTGCGAGATGCTTTCGTCCTACAGCCTCAATGCGTCAGCCCCCTTTGTCTCTCAACCAACCATCCTTGTTGGTGCTCCCCTCTTGCAGCCTCCCCTCCTGCCCTCCTGCTCTCCTTATAAAATCCCCCTCCTCATTTCCTGGCTTGGCACTGCGTTGGGCGTTTGTTTCACTGGCGCACGCATGAATCGTCTCCTCTTCCCCTTGTTCGTCGCTGTGCTGGCAACCGGCCTCGGGGCGGCGCGCGCGGCGGAGCAGCAGGAACGGTGGGAACTCAAGACGCTTTCCGAGAAAGGCCGCGTGAGCTTTGGACAGGGCGGCATCGCCCAAGGCAGCGGCGGCGTGCTGGTGCGCTATTGGAGCAAGGAAGGGAAGGAGGCGGAGCTGACCGCCAGCCGCATCCAGTTGCATCAGGGCACCGGCGACATCAAGGCGGAAGGCGCGGTCTTCCTGCGCGGCGAGGGCCACGTCTGGCGGGCCGAGCAGCTCGAATACAATTTCAAGTCCAAGGTCCTCAAGGCGGCTGAGTTCAAGACCGGCGCCGCCCCCTTCTACGTTGGCGGCTTCTCCCTCCAGGCGGCGACGACGAACAACAACTACTCCGCCACCAACGCCTTCCTCACCTCCGACGACCTCGCCGATCCGGGCTACCGCATCCGGTGCCGCAAGCTGATCCTCATCCCCGGCCAGAGCTTCGAGGCGGAGGACGCGACGCTGCTCATCGGCAACGTGCCGGTGATGTATTGGCCGAAATACACGCGCAGCCTCGAGGCCCACGGCGACTTCTGGGTGGTCACGCCCGGCTACCGGAGCCTCTACGGGCCTTACGTGCTGGGCACCTATCACCGGGCATTCACCACGAATTTCAGCGCGGACCTGCACATGGACTACCGGCAGAAGCGCGGGGTGGGAGTGGGGCCGGACTTCAACTACGACGCGGGCCGCTGGGGGCAGGGCGAATTCAAGTTCTACTACGCGCACGACGACGCGGCCGGCACCAACCTTCTGGGTCGAGCCATCGACAACGACCGGCACCGCATCAGTTTCTCCCACCGCGTCGATCTTCGCACCAACCTCACCGTCAAGGCCGTCGTCCGGGAGCAGAGTGATGCCTTCATCATCCGGGACTTCATCGAGAGCGAATACCAGCGGAACATCCAGCCCAGCTCCTTCCTCGAAGTGAACCAGCTCTGGTCCAACTGGGGCCTCAGCCTCCTTGCCCAGCCGCGCATCAACGACTTCTTTGAAACTGTCGAACGCCTCCCCGATGTGAAGCTCACCGGCCTGCGCCAGCAAATCGGGGTGACGCCGCTCTTCTACGAGAGCGACAGCTCGGTGGGCTACTACAAGCACGAGTTCGCCGACAACATCGCCGCCAGTTTCGCGGCGGGCCGGGCAGACACCTACCACCAAGTCCTGCTGCCGCAGCAGTTCTTCGGCTGGCTCAACGTCACGCCGCGAGTGGGCGGGCGGTTCACGCACTACACCGAGACGGAGGGCTTCGGGGCCACGACCACCGAGGCGAATCGCGGCGTGTTCAACACCGGCGTGGAGGTGACGTTCAAGATGCACCGCACGCTGCCGGACAAGGAAATCCCGTGGCTCCAAGCCAAGGGCATCCGCCATATCATGGAGCCGGGGGTCAACTACGCCTTCGTCCCATCGCCCAACCGCCTGCCTCCAACACTCCCGCAGTTCGACGCCGAGCTGGGCAGCCTGCGTCTGCTGCCCATCGAGTTCCCCGACTACAACGCGATTGACGCCGTGGACAGCCAGAACGTCCTGCGCTTCAGCCTGCGCAACCTCGTTCAAACGAAGCGCAACGACCGCATTGACACGTTGCTCAACTGGGCGCTCTACACCGACTGGCGGCTCAAGCCCCGCGCCGGCCAGGGCACCTTCGCCGACGCCTTCTCAGACCTCGACTTCAAGCCGCGCGACTGGCTCACCCTCACCTCCGAGACGCGCTACGATCTGGACAACCGCCGCATCCGTGTCGCCGACCACCGGGCGACAATCGCGCCGGAGGACTACTGGAGCCTGGCGCTGGGCCACCGCTACGTCCGCTCAGATCCGCTCTTCCTCGGCGGGCTGGGGAACAATCTCCTGACCTCCAGCTTCTACTATCGCATCAACGAGGACTACGCCCTGCGCACACGGCACGCCTTCGAGGCGCGCGACGGGCGGATGGAAGAGCAATACTACACCGTCTATCGCGACTTCCGCAGCTGGGTGGGCGCGCTCACCTTCCGCGTGCGCGACCTGCGCAACGGCTCGCAGGACTACACCATCGGCGTGACCTTCAACCTGAAGGCCTTCCCGCGCTACAAGCTGGGCCACGACCGCGACGAGCCATCCTTCCTGCTGGGCGGATAGCGCAAACGAGAGAGAGAGAACCAAAGGCCCGCCAAGTCCCGCGATTTCAACCCCTGAACCGGGGCGGAGCACACCCCTCACCCCATCCGTGTTTCTTCTCTGGCAGAAGAATCGTTGGCTGATCGCTCTTCCTCTTTCACTTGCCGATTTCCAGCGCGAAGAGCTGCTTCTTGTCGCGCTGATAAATCTTTCCGTCCGCGATGGCCGGGTGGCTCCATGTGTTGCCGCAGACTTGGATGCGGCCCAGCTCCTCAAACTTCTCCGGGCTGGCCTTGAGCAGCAGCAGCGTGCCGGCCATGTCCTGCACCAGGAGCTTGTCCCCGGCGGCGATGACAGCCGCATAGTCGCTGAAGCCGGGCTGGCCCCACTTCAGCTCTCCGTTCTTGAAGTCCACGCAGATGAACTCGGTCTTGCTCCCGCCGGTGCCCAGGCCGTAGAGGTGGCCGCTGACCAGCACGGGAGTGGCGAGGGTGATCTTGATTTTGTCATTCTTCCACGCTGGCTCCACCTTGAAGCCGCCGCTGTCCTTGGTGACCGAGAACTTGGTCAGGCCGACGGAGGATGAGGAGATCGTCACCGCGTTGTCTGCCAGGAGCGGTGTGAGCACGTGGCGCTTGGCCCCGGTCTTCACCGGCGTCTGCCAGAGGATTTTCCCGCTCGCCACGTCCACGCCCATGAGCGAGTCGCCCGTGAGGTGGACGACCTGCCGCGTGCCCGCCAGCGTCCCCACCATGAGCGAGGAATACGCCGTGTTCTCCCGGCCCGCATTCCAGAGCGCCTTGCCGGTGAGCTTGTCGAAGGCGACGAGTGTGCCCTTCGTCGGGCTGCCCACGGGGACGAAGACGCGGTCGCCGTCAATGACCGGCGAGCCGTTGTTGCCATGTCGGCGCGACGCGGTTTCCTTGGCCTCCGGCGCGCTGCTCTTGTTGCCAAAGAACGGCGCTTCCCAGTCAGTCGCGAAGCTCGTCTTCCACACAGTCTTGCCATCCGCCAGCGCCAGGCAGCGGAACTCGCCACGGCAGGTCTGGACATAGACGCGGTCGCCATCCACCAGCGGCGTGCAGCGCGGGCCCGTGCCGTAGGCGTTCTCGAAGGCCTCGGACTCGCCAACCGCCGTGTGCCACAGCTCCCTGCCCGTCGTGAGATCCACCGCGTGCGCGACCTCCTGGTGCGGCTGCTTGTCCTTGCCGGGCAGCTCATCGAGGTAAATCAACTTTCCGCCGGCGACGATGGGCGAGGCCTGGCCATTCCCGATGGGAATGCTCCAAAGCGTCTTGGGCTCCTTGGGCAGCGCCGCGATGGAGAAGCTGGCGTGGCCATCGCGGTTGGGTCCGCGCCACTGAGCCCAATCGGCGGCGGTGAGACTGGTGGTGGTGAGAACAGCGGCAAGACAGAGCAATTGTTTCATGCGTGTTGGCGCGGATACTGACGACGGACGGCGCGCTGGCAATCAAGTTCACTCAAGCCACAGCGGCTGCAGAAAAGGCAGCGCTGGAACCCTCGTGGAAACGCGGACCGGAGGGGATTGAGACCGCGTTTGGTGGGCACGACAGGACTTGAACCTGCAAGGATTGCTCCACTGGATCCTAAGTCCAGCGCGTCTGCCATTCCGCCACGTGCCCGTGATTCGCGGGCATAGTCACCCCGCCTCGGACGGGCGTCAACGGCTCGCCTGCTCGGTGGACTTCAGCTTCCTGCAGGGAGGGCACGGATGGAAACAAGCTCTGGCTGGATGATTCCAGTGGAGCCGGGGCGCATCGCACCTTTTTGCAACGCACTGGCCTTTCCGCTCCTGCTCGCAATCCGAATTCTGCTCTGCTGTGGGTTGTCCCTGTTCCATCCGTGGCTCAACTGCATCGTTGCGCCCAAACTCAAAGAGGGGATGCGCCCGCACAGGGTGCGGGTGAATTCCCCACCCGCGCCTCTGGTCGGTTTCTCCATTGAACTGCGTGGTGCCGCACGCCACACTTTTCCCGTCAGCCGTGAACCTCCCTGCCACCAGCGCGAATCCTCCGGCGGCCCTCACCGAGGGCCAGCGCGCGGCGCTCCTCACGCTGCTCACGGACGAGGATCCCGCCATCTATCAGGTCATCCGCGCGAAAATCATCGAGCAGGGCCAGCCCGTGCGCGAATGGCTGCGGGCGCACACTTTGAGCAGCGACCCTGTGCTGCGCAGGCGCGCGCAGGAAATCGTGGATTACTTCGAGCGCGGCGCGGCGGACAACCGCTTCCTCGCGTTCTGTCTCAGCCGCGGCGAGGACCTGGACCTGGAGCAGGCCATCTGGCTTCTCTGCCAGACTCAATACCCGAACATCAACGCGCTGGCCTACTCCGCGCTCTTCGACAGCTACGCGGCGGACCTGCGCGCGCGGATAGACTTCGGCGCGCCCCTGGACCGCATCATCGGCACGACCAATTTCTACCTGTTCAACGAGCTCGGCTTCACGGGGAACGAGAAGGATTATTCCGACCCGGACAACAGCTATTTGAACCGGGTGATTGACCGGCGCACCGGAAACCCGGTGAGCCTGTGCGTGGTGTATCTGGCCGTGGCGCGGCGGCTGCGGCTGCCGATCACGGGCATCGGGATGCCGGGGCACTTCGTCTGCCGGCTCCAGACCTCGCGCGGCGAGGTCTATATTGACCCCTTCCGCAGGGGCAAGCTGATGACCAAGGGCGACTGCATCAAGTTCCTTATCAACTCCGGCCACGACTTCCACGAGGGCTTCCTCGCGTCGGTCACGCCCCGGCGCGTCCTGCTGCGCATCTGCTCGAACCTCCACGGCATCTACAGCAACCTTGGCCTCGCGGAGGAGACCACCCGCTTCCAGCGCTACATCGTGGCGTTGTCGAAGTAGGGAGGGGTGGAATTTTTTGAGGAAAGCAGGAGGGCAGGAGAAATCCCATCGTGGCACTTTTCCGTTTCCCCGCTCTCGTTCCTGCCTTCCTGCCCTCCTTACAAATTCCCCGTTTCCTCCCCCGTGTTCCGTGCTGTGTCAGGGCTTGTTCTCTGCCAGCAGTCCGCGCACGTCCAGCCACTCGATGAAGCGCTCGGGCCACGCGGCGTGCGGGCCTTTGTTGCTGGCGCGCAGGCCGAAGCCGTGGCCGGCGTTGGAATACATATGCAGTTCCGCCGGGACGCCGGCCTTTTTGAAACGCAGATAAGCTTCCGCCAAGCCCTCCGAGATGTCCGCCCGGTCACCGAAACCAGCGCAGAGGAAAGCGGGCGGCACGTCCTTCGTCGGCAGGATGGCCGCAGAGCGGCCGGGGTAAACGAGGGCTTGGAAGGCGGGCCTGCAACCGTGCTTGTCCACCGCATCCGTCGCGCCGGCAAGGCCACTGTCATTGCGGGCACTCACCAGCCACGCGAGTTCGCCGCCGGCGGAGAAACCCATCACGCCGATGCGGGCGGGGTCCACGTTCCACTCTGCCGAGCGGCTGCGGATGAGACG
>JACRKB010000022.1 GCA_016235545.1 Verrucomicrobiota bacterium
CGTTCATCAGGGACACGTCATCGAGTTCGCCAACGGCATCATCGAGACGGCCAAGAAGCCGCTGCCCCGCCCCGCGCCGCAGCCCCGGCCCGAGGGCGCGCCGAGGCCCGAGCGCGCCCCGCGAGCTGAGCGCCGCTACCTCCCCGTTTTCCTGGGCGTCCCGCTCCTCGTGGGCGTGTAGCCAGCATTCTGCTCACAACAACCCGGGGACGCCGAGCTGGCTCCGGTTTCTTTTGCTGTCGGACACGGAGCGCCGGTTTCAGCCGGACCGATGCAGATAAATCCGGGTGGAACGGCCAACATGGCCGTTCTCGGCGGCAACCTGCCGCCGAGTTTCGGCACGCCGACGCTCGAATCAAATGGTGAGTTCTTGGCGCACGAAAATGCAGCGGGCGAGTCGCCCGCCGCAACGGGCCGGTGGCCCGTTCCACCCAGACACAAACTGCATTGTTCTGACACCGATCCGGCGTGGACTGACTCAACTCGCCGGGTCGGAGACCGGCGTTCCGACCCCATTTGCAGGGGGTTTCCACTGTCAGTGAGCGGCCACGGCCATTGACACGAGGGAAGCTGCGTTGCTAGGTTTCGCGCGCATTGCGGCGGTTATGGCTACGCTTCTCAACCAACCAGTGCTCGTATTGAACCGTTTGTGGCAGGCAGTGAACATCTGCACCGCACGGCGGGCGCTCTCGCTTCTATTCCAAGGACACGCGCAGGTGGTGCTGGGCGATCAGGACGGCGCGTTCCAGACCTACGACTTCCCCGAGTGGGCGGACTTCTCGCGCCGCGAGCCGCACGCGGAGTCCGTGCGTGGCATCTCCTTCCGCCTCCGTGTGCCGCGCGTCATCATGCTTGCGGTGTTCGACCGCCTGCCGCGCAAGGAAGTGAAGTTCACACGGCACAACATTTTTGAGCGCGACAAGAACACCTGCCAATACTGCGGCCAGACGCTCGACCGGAAGGACTTGAACCTCGACCACGTCATCCCACGCGACCGAGGCGGTCCGACGACGTGGGAAAACATCGTGTGCTCCTGCGTGCCCTGCAACACGCGCAAGAGCAACCACTCGCCCGCTGAGTGCGGGATGCATCTCATCCACAAGCCCAAGAAGCCCAAGTGGCGGCCCTTCGTGCAAGTCACCCTCGGCGTGGAATATCACGACAGTTGGAAGCACTTCCTCGACCTCGCCTACTGGAACGTGGAGCTGGGGGACTGAGGGCAGGAGATAGAAGTCAGGAGTCAGGTCGGCTCTCTCCCGTGGCTTCTGTCCCCCTCATCCGCACACAATTCCGCCCGTAGCACGCTGGCTTCTTGGTCCTGACTTCGGACTTGGGACTCCTCTCACTCCCCCATTCACCCATACAACGGCTGCGGCGTGAACGTGTCGTATTCCAGGCTGCGCACGTGCTGGTTCACCCAGAAGCCCGCCAGCACTGTCCCGAGGCCCGCCGCCACGAGGAAGCCGATGCCAAACCAGCGCTCGCCCGCCATGATGCTGCCCCAGGTCACCAGCAGGTTCGTCCCCGCGAAGACTGCGGAGGCGATCATCGCGTCGCGTCGCTTGTCGAGGTAGTGCAGCACCATCAACAGCGACATGAAGATGACAAGCAGGAACGTGCCGATGAGGGCGATTTGGAAAATGCCCGCCTGCACAGCTCCGAGGCCGATGATGGGCAGGACTTGTTCCGCGCCAAGGATGAGCACGATGGTGGACAGCCCTTGCACCTTGAGCAGCAGGCCGAAGCCCTCCTGCAGCGCAAGGATCATCCCCTGCTTGCGCTCCGTGATCTGCGCGAGCGTGCCCTTCTTCAGCACATGCTGGAAGAAGTGGTGGTTGGCGACCGCGAAGTCTGTCTCCAGCTTCAGCAGGAAGACAGCCATGCCCGGCACGATGGTGAGGAAGGCGAAATACACCACGCGGTCATACACCGGCGCGGAGTGGAGCAGACCTGCGATTTGCTCCGCAGCAGGGTCGAGCCACCAGAAGAGGAATTTGTCGATCCAGATGCCCAGGTTGTAGAAGAGGCCGCAGAGCGCGAGCTGCCAGTATTTGCGGAAGCAGCGGAGGAACTCAGGGTCGCCCACCTCGCGGTTGCCCACCGCCGTGTAAATGGCGCGGAAGAGCAGCAGCAGCAGCACCGCGTGGCCGAGGGTGAAGCCCACCATCGCCCCCGTCGTGCCCTGCCAGCTCCCGCACATCCATGCGCCGCCGAAGCTCGCCGCGCTGCCGATGGCGAAGCCCCAGAGCACCTGCGCGTAGTCCTTGATGGCTGTGAGGAAGATGCTCGCCACCCAGATGCCGCCGACGAACGCGGTGAGCATCGCCGCCGCCAGCCGGAACACCAGCGGCCCCGGCACGCACCCGACAAATATCACCAGCCCGACCACCGAGAAGAGCAGCATGCTCCACGCGACGGAGAAGACGAAAGTGGGGTAAATCTTCTCCGGCTCGCGCGCATACTCGTGGTCCGCCGCGTGCCGCGTGAGCACCATTTGAATCGGCCCGCTCAGGACGAGCGTGACCGCATACACCAGCGAGATGCTGACGAAGAACATCTGCAGCTCGTCGGCCTCGCTCACGGTGGTGAGCACCGCGCCGAGCATCCCCAGCGAGATGACAGACACGAGCCACGGGCCGCTGCCGATGAGCGCCGCGTAGCCGTATGCCTGCAACAACCCGGTGTAACCCTGCTTCGCGAGCAGCTTGTTCAGTTCAAATCCAACGCCTGCCATGTGTGCGCGCAAGGATGCTCAGGACGGGCGCGAAACCAAGGATTCATTTCAGCCTGGCATCAGCAGCGACTGCAAGTTCGCGCAGCGCGGTCTTGAGCACCTTGCCAGTCGCGTTGCGCGGGAGCGCGGGGAGGACGCGGAAGTGGCGCGGCACCTTGTAGTCTGCCAGCTTTTCGCGCACGAAGTCGTGCAAAGCCTTCTCGTCGAGCGTCACGCCTTCGTTCACCACCACAAAGGCCAGCGGCTGCTCGCCGCGCCGCGCGTCCGGCACGCCGATGACCGCCGCATCCTTCACGCCAGGGAAACGGTGGATGACCTCCTCGACCTCGCGTGGATACACGTTGATGCCGTTGACCAGCAGCATGTCCTTCTTGCGGTCGGTGATGTAGTAGAAGCCGTCGGCGTCGCGATGGCCCAGGTCGCCGGTGTAGAGCCACGCGTCGCGGATGACCAGCGCGGTTTCCTCCGGCTGCTTCCAGTAGCCGCGCATCACGTTTGGGCCGCGAATGCACAGCTCACCGGTCGTGCCGTCGGAAAGCTCGTTCCCGTTTTCATCGCGGATGCTCAGCTCGACGCCGGGAATCGGCTGGCCGACGCTGCCGGCCTTGGGCGTGCCAAAGATGGGGTTCACCGTCGCCACCGGGCTGCTCTCAGTCGGGCCGTAGCCTTCGATGAGGGGCAGCTTCGGGAAGCGCGCGTGGAATTGCCGAAGCACTTCGAGGGGCAGCGGCGCGCCGCCGCTGATGCACAGGCGCAAGGACGGCAGCTCGACGCTCGCGGGCAGGCCTGCGAGCGCGCGGTGAATCGGCGGCACGGCCGGCAGCATCGTCGCACGGCGGTGGATGATGTCGTCGAGCACGTGCTTGAACGGGCTGACAGACTTCACCAGCACGACGCTCGCCCCCTTGAGCAGCGGCGTGAGCGTGCCGACGGTGAACATGAAGCTGTGGAACTGCGGCAGCAGCACGAGCAGGCGGTCTTCCTCGTGGAAATCAAGACAGGTGAAGCAACTGCGGACGTTCGAGAGCAGGTTGCCGTGCGTGAGCATCGCGCCCTTTGGCCGGCCCGTGGTTCCGGAGGTGTAGAGCAGCGCTGCGAGTTCGCCGTGGGTCAATGCGGCAGGCACAGCCGCATCCGCCTCGGCGAGCGCGCCGAAGTCCTCCACGCGCAGAAACCTCAGCTCCGGCTGGAGGGCGGCGAGCGTGGCGTGGTTCTCCGCGAGACTGTGGTCGGTGATGACGACCTGCGCGCCGGAGTCGGCGAGAATGAAGGCGACCTCTTCGGGCTTGAGGAAATTGTTCACCACTGTCACCACGCCGCCCGCGCGCCAGACGCCGAAGAGCGCGGCGGGAAACTCCGGGCAATTCTTCAGCCACACCGCCACGCGGTCGCCGCGCTGGATGCCGAAGTCTTTTGCCAGCGCGCGCGACAGCCACGCTGCGCGCTGGGCGATCCAATCGTAGGTCAGTTGCGCCTCGCCCCAGAAAATGGCCGGGTGGTGGCGGCGGCGTGCGACGGTTTCGGCAAAAGCAGCGAAGAGGTTCATGCAGGGAGAGTAAGGAAAACCGCGTCGGGGCCAACTCTGTTTTCCAACGCGGGGAGCGCCGTTCACAGGCAGGAGACAGGTGTCTCCCGCTTACGTCGCGCGCAGGTCGATCCACATGGCGGCGCGGAAAGTTTCCCCGGGGGCGAGCACGATGACCTCGCCGGGCTGCGCGCGTGTGAAGGAATTCGGCAGCGCGGTCCACGGTTCGAGGCAGTAGAACGGCGCGTCCGTCGCGCGCGACCACAGCGCGCAGAAGCGGTGCTGCGGGGCGTCCTGCCAGTTGAGGATGATTTCCAGTCCGCTCCCCGGGTCCACGAGGATCAGCTCGCGCCGCGAAAGCTCGCCGAGGAACAACGTGCCGGAGGCATCCTGCGCCACGGGCAGCTCCTGCGCTGGTTGCTCCGTGGCCTTGTAGCACTCGTAGCGCGCATCGGTGGCGAGGTGGTGGCACGCGGGGATTTTCACGAAGCAACGGTTCCGCTCGCCTCGCGGCGTGAGCGGCACTTGGAAGTAAGGATGAATCCCCGTGCTGAAGGGCATCGGCTCCAAGCCGCGATTCTCCACCGCCTGCTCGAAGTGCAGCCGCCCAGCGTCCAGCCGGTAGGTCACGCGATGCCGGAAGGCGAACGGATACGCCACGCGCGTCCCCTCGCTGTCCGCAAGTTCCATCGTCAGCTCCGACTCGCCCTGCGCCATCACGGTCCATGCCGACCGGCGTGCAAAGCCGTGCTGCCCCAGCGCGAACTCGCGTCCGCCCCAAGCGTATTGGTGCTCGCGATTCGGCAGGTGGTTGAAGCTGACCATCGGGAACAGCAGCGGATTCCCCGCCCACATCTCCTTCGGATACCGGTCCACTACCGCCTGGCTGAAATGCAGCGCGTCCACGAGGCCGTGCTTGTCGGTGGGTCGCGCGTAACGCAGAAGCCACCCGCCGAGTTCAGGCGCGATGACGGCGATTGCTCCGTCGGGGCTCTTCAGTTGGAAGGTCTTCGCGCCGGAGGGCGATGATGGTGTCATGGCTGATGACACGCATCTCCCCGCGCTCGCGTCAAGGCGAGGCTCAACTCTTCGCATCCGCCGCGTAATGGCGGTTGATGAGATCGTTCTGGAGCCAGAGCAACTTGCTGAATGCGCGCACTGCGCGGGTCTTGGCGTCGGCGGGCAGGGCGGAGCCGAGAATGGTGGCGTTGAAGGCGTCCGCCACGAAGCCCATGAGCGCGTTCATCTGCACCAGCGGCACGTTCAAGGCCGGGTTGCCGGCCTTGGGCGTGTGCATCTTCCCGACGAAGTCGAGATACTCCACCAGCTTTCCGTCGTAGGGTGCCGTGACGAGCTTCTCCAGATACCGTGCGAGGTGCTGCTTGCGGAACTGGATCTGTGGGTGGTCCATCGTCAGCGTCGCGAGGTCCTGGGGAGTTTGCCCCGTGTAGCCGTCCTGGCGCGGCACGAAATGACGCCAGGTGGCGTCGTAGGAGATGAGCTTGGCATACACTGCGTCCACCAGCGCGGGCACCAGCGGGCCCAGCAACGCCGCGCCGCCGTGGATTGTCTGGATGTCCTCCCCGCTGAAGCCCATGAATTCAGTGAGGTATTGGAAGCGGTAGCTGAGGTCCGATTCGAGGCGAGGTTCGTCGATGTGTTTCATAATGTGGTTTGTGCGCGCGATTCGACACGAAGCGGACGCTGGCATGAAACCCGTTTCTTGGCGGAGGCGAACACTCCCTTGGCCTCGGCTGCGCGTGCCGAGCTGGTTGCCACGGCAAGCGTCGAGCATTTTGCCCGTCCTGCCAGTGCTGGCCTTGGCGTCGGCGATGAGCGCTTCCTGCTTGCCACACCCTTCGTGCCGAGTTTTTGTCTTTTGGTGACATTTCGGCAGTTTGGATTGTGCCGCCCGGCTTGCGCGGGTAGAAAGTTTTCGCTCAGACGACTCAACTCCGCCTGGGTAGTGAACCCGATCATCACAAGCTTGCCATGAAAGTGACCTACCATCAGGTGACGCACCCCGCGCAGGAGTCCCTCCGGCTGCTCGAACTGCGCGGGCCGAGCTACCACTGCACCTGGCATTTCCACCCGGAGTATCAACTGGGCCTCGTCATCAAGGGCGCGGGCCACCGCATTGTCGGCGACAACATCGGGCCGCTTGAGGCCGGCGAAGTCTCCCTCCTCGGGCCGAACCTCCCGCACGCCTGGCAGTTCGATGAACCCGCCACCCGCCGCGACCGCGAGCTGCACTGCATCATCGTCTATTTCACAGAGGATTTTCTCGGTGCGGATTTTCTCAAGCGCTCCGAGGCCGAGTTGATTCGCCGCCTGCTCAAGCGCGCCGCCGTGGGCCTGCAAGTGCGTGGCAAAACCCGCCGCGCGGCCGCCGCGCTTCTTCAGGCGATGCCTGCGCACGAGGGCTTCCAGCGTGTGCTCGATCTGCTCCAACTCCTGCACCTGCTGGCCGGCTCGGAGGAACTCGTGCCGATCTGCAGCGCGGGCTTCTTGCCCAAGCTGCCCGACCAGAACGGCGAGCGCCTGCGCAAGGTCTGCGAGCTCATCCAGGAGCGCATCGCCGAGCCGTTGCACCGCGACGAGATCGCCGCCGCAGCGCACTTCAGTCCCGGCGCGTTCAGCCGTTTCTTCAAGGCGCGCACGGGGAAAACTTTTCACGACTTTGTGACCGAGCTGCGCATCGGACGCGCCTGCCGCCTGCTTTCCGAGCACGAGATGAACGTCACGGAAGTCGCGCTGGCCTGCGGCTTCGCGAACGTCGCCAGCTTCAACCGGAGCTTCCGCCGCGCGAAGAAGGTGAACCCGACGCAATTCCGCAAACGGATGCCGGCGCTGAACTGAACGCACCCTCATGAACACCAAAGCACCGCTTGCCATCCTCCTCGCTTTCGCGATGAGCGTGTCCCTTGCCCGCAGTCAGGAAGTGTTCCGCGAAGTCACCTACTCTTACGGCGCGCCGCCCACGACGCATTTCGCGGAACTCGATCCCGACACCAAACGCGTCTTCACCGGCGAGCACATCGGCATGGCGACCATGAAGCGCCATGTGCCCAAGCCGGTGACGCTCGATCTCGCCGGCGCGACGCACGCGGAGTTGAGCGCCGAGTATTGGGGCGGGCACATCGGCACCGGCGGGCAGCGCTTCCGCGTCAACGACCACGGCTGGATTGACCTGCCGACGCTGTCCGGCACGCCGACGGAGCCGCAGCGTTTTCACCGCGTGCTGCTCGGCAACAACGCCGCGCCCGTCCCGCTCGCGCAACTGGTCAAGGGCGAGAACGTGTTCCGCTTCACCGCCGGGAAGCAGGTCGCCTTCAACAACGATTGGGGCTTCTA
>JACRKB010000262.1 GCA_016235545.1 Verrucomicrobiota bacterium
CGTAGCCGCCGGTGGTGAAGTCGGGCGGGCGATGGCCGCGCGGGTCGCGGTCGTCGGTGAGGTTGCCGTCGGGGGCGAGGGAGATAATGGGCGCGGGGCGAGGGGCGGCGAGGGTGGGGAGGGTAAAGAGAAGGCAGACAAGCAAAATGATTCTCTGCGCAAAGTTTCTCTGCGTCTGTCCCGCCTCTGCGGTGGAAGAAATGCTTTTTGCACCGCAGAGCCGGGACGGACGCAGAGGGGCGAGGAAGGCATGTAGGTGACGACCTGAGGAGTCTCTCACTTCTCGCGGGGAAAATGTGAGGCTCCTCACGTCGTCTCCTACGCCGGATGATTGGGGGCGCTCGTTCACGTTAGTTCAACTTGCCGGTCACGCGGGTGAAGCGGTTGGTTTCGGTGAGGAGTTTGCCATCGGCGAAGAGGCGGAGGCCAGCGCCCTTTCTGTAGTGCTCGCCGGTTTTGTCCCAAAGAATTGTGAGCGTGCGGCCGTGGTAGGGGACTGCGTCGAGGCAGAACCAATCCCAGGTGCCGTCGGGGAGGAGCGGGTTCACTTCAATCGTATCGTCGGCGCGCGGGATGAGGCCGACGAGGCCGGTAATGATGAGGTCGGCGAAGGTGGAGTGGTTGTAATGGCGGCTGCGCTCGGCGTTGCCCTTGAGCCATGCGCCGGTGGTTTCGTCGAGGTATTCGCCGATGTAGGGCTGGCCGTGGAAGCGATGGCTGCGCGTGTAGGTGAGGAGGGCGGAGAGGTAGTCGGAACGGTTCGGGAGTGCCGGCGATTTGAAGTCGCCGCTTCTTGACGTGCTAGGCGATGCGGACGGCGACTGCAAGTCGCCGGCACGGGGGACGCGCAGGAAGTTCGCGAGTGCGGTGAGCGTCTGGCTCGTGGCGAAGGGCCAGACGGGGCCGTCCCACTCACATTTGCCGGTGCCGTGCGTGCGGAACTGCGGGTGGCGGCGCTCGGCGGTGGTGAGGCCGAAGGGGGCGTGGAATCCGGCGGGGCCGGTGAGTTGGAGCCATGCGGCGGAGTGGCGGGCGTCGGGGAGATGGAACATCCACGGGACGAAACCGATGGCTTCGCGGGCGGAGGAGAATGTGGCGGCAGGCGTCCCGCCTGACGTAGAGGGCGGCATCCTGCCGCCCGGACTGGGCTGCGAATTTTGGAGCGCGCTTGAGTTGCTGTTGCGCACTTGGTCCTTCGCGCCTTTGCCGCCGGGCGGGACGCCCGGCTCTACGGCAGGCGGGACGCCTGCCGCCACAGCGCGGCGGACTTTGAAGAATTGCGCTTCGTTGTCCCAAAGCTGGTCGAGCGTGAGGCGGTGGAGTTCGTCGGCTTTCGCGGAGAAGTCCTTCGCCAGCTCGGGGCGCTGCGCGAGTTGCGCGAGGGCGGCGAGGGCGCGGGCGTTGGCGGTCATGTAGCTGTTGATGGTGGGGCGCGGCTGCTGGGCGGTGCGCGAGCCGGAGATGGATTCTTCCATCCCGTCCTTCACGTCGTATTGCCAGAAGAGGCCGCTGGGCAGGCGGCGCTCGGTTTCCCAGACGCGGTAGTCGGCGACGAGGTCGTCGAGCAGGTTCGTGGCGAACGCGAAGTCGCCGGTGACGCACGCGCGGTCCCACACGGCGGCGGCGAACCAACTGCTGAATTTGTGGAAGTGCGGCTGTGGCCGGTAGGTCGCCGCGCCCGGCGAGACGCCGGGGGTGGCAGGCGGGACGCCTGCCCCACTACCGCCACGCAGCCAGAAGCGCGTGTAGTCGTCGAGGAAGCGCGAGTCGCGGAGCCAGCGGCCCTCAGCGAGGTGGAAGCCGGTGGCGCAACTGATGGTGTTGTGCGCGCCCGCGTGCTTCACGGGCGTGAGAAACTCGGTCACGACGAAGCCGTCGGGCGTGTGCTTGAGGTGCTTGCGAAATGTCCACCAGCGGAAGTTCCAAATCTCGACCAACTCGCGGTCGGGGCAGTCGAAGCGCGGGGCGTTCGCGGCGAGGAAGTCGGCGGCGGCGGCGTTCGGGATGTGGTTGGTGACGGTCTCGGTGTCGAGCGCGTTGAAGCGGGCGATGTCGGCGCGGAGTGCGGTGGCGGGGAGGAGGAAGTCGGCGGCGGTAGCGGTGGTAGCGAGGAGGAGGAGCGCGAGGGTGAGGGGATGGGACGGATGCGACTGATGGGGGGAGGTGCGGCGCAAGGGGGTTTCTCTGCGAATGTCCCGGCTCTGCGGTGCAAATAAACTGCGAAGCACCGCCGAGGCGGAACGGGCGCAGAGAGGGAGGTTCGCTTTCACACGCGGGGCCGGGGACAGGAGTGTCCCCGTCACGGGCGGCGGTCCACGTTGTTCGCCAGCTTCGTGTAGTCCACGGCGCGGCGCGGGTCGGTGCCGTTGAGGAACTCCTCGATGTTTGTGTAGCCGTCAGCGTCGGTGTCGGCGTTTGGGTCCACGCCGGTGCGGCTGAAGTGTTTCATCTCCCACTCGTCGGGCAGGCCGTTGGCGTCCGTGTCTTTGTGCGGCGTGCCTTTGTATTCGGGGTGGCCGCCGACTTGCGAGGGGTGCGTGATGATGCCGAGCGGGATGAGGCGGGTGAGTTCGGCGACGGTGTTTTTCTGGTAGCCGTAGCGAGCGAGATCCGTTTCCAACGCGGAAAGGTCGCCCGGCTTGGCCGTCACTTCGCCGGTGCGGACGGTGCGGATGATGCGTTCGTCCACGGCGTCGCGGCGCGGGAGCGTGGCTCCGGCATTCGCGAGGACGGTGGCGAAGGCGTCTTGCGCGGGCTCGATTTGCAAAGGCGCGTGCGAGACTGGCTTCGCGAGGCGAATGCGCGGGAGGACTTCGGCGACGGGTGCTTTCGAGCCGGGCTGCACGCCGCCGTCCCAGTTGTCCTTCGTCACGCGGTCGTTGCCCTCGACGACGTTGCCGGCGACGTAGGCTTTGCCGAAGTTGTCGAAGATGGTCTTGCTGCGCTCGGACTCGGGCTTGAGCAGGCGATATGAAATGGGCTGGCCCTTCGGCGTGGCGGGGCCGGGCTTGAGGTAGTTGTTGATGATGTTGAACTCGCTGCGGTGGTCGCCGCCGTCCACGGTGCGGTGGACCCAGTTGAAGAGGACGTTGTTGGCGAAAGTGAAATCGCCATACATGCCCACGCTGGGATTGCGGCCCGTGTTACAGGCCCAGAGGTTGTGATGGAAGGTGCTGTTCAGCCCGCCAATCGTGCTGCCAAACGCGTGGTGATAGGTGTTCAAGCCCTCGCTGAAGATGGAGTTTTGGATGGTGATGTTGACGGTCGGGAGTTTCAGCTCCTTGCCGCCGTCGGGCGGCTGATACATGTGGCGATACATGGACATGTTCTCGTCGAGGCCCCAGCTCGCGGAGACGTGGTCAATCATGATGTTGCCGGTCGGGTTGCCGCCGATGGAGTCGTTGCGGTCGCCGACCCACGTCTCGCCGCGACGGAAACGCAGGTGGCGGATGACGATGTCGTGCGACTCCAGCTCGACGGTGTCGCCCGCGATGCAGATGCCGTCGCCGGGGGCGGAGCTGCCGTCAATGGTCACGTAAGGCGCGCGGATGCGGATGCGCTCGGTGAGCCGGATGATGCCGGCGACGTTGAAGACGATGGTGCGCGGGCCGCCGGCCTCGCAGGCTTCGCGAAATGTGCCGGGGCCGTGGTCGCCAAGGTTGGTGACGACGAGGACTTTTCCGCCACGCCCGCCGAAGGAATACATCCCGCCGCCCCACGCGCCGGGAAAGGCAGGGATTTTGGCCTGCGGCAAGTCCTTCGGTTCCGCTGCGCCGGGGAGGTAAGGTTTGCCCTTCGCGGCCCATTCCTTGATGACGGGCAGCGTCTTAGCGAAGGCCTCGTCGGAGCGTTTGTCGGCGGCGGCCGTTTTGGCGGCAGCTTCGGCGGCGATGGCTTTGGGGACGGAGGGGTATTGGGCGTGGGCCGAAAAACAGATCAGCCCAACTGCCAGCAAAACCAGCCAGCCGATGCGTAGCCGCTGGGCGTTGAAACGGGCCTGCAACAGGAGTGACATTCCAGGAGAAACCAGAAGAGAACCCTGCGGGAACAAGACTGTATTCGTCTTTGAATCGTTCGAGGAAGCAAGGGCGGCGTTCAACTTGTCATCGCTCGTAGAGGACACACTGCCGTCGGTAAGAACCAGACTGCCAATTCCACCTTGATGATAAGCGGCGTTAGCTCCCGTGGTGAAACTATTGACCCAATACTTGTTTCCCGTGCCCAAGACCTTTTGGCCGTTGAGAAGTCCACTCGCCGGGGGAGTCCCCACCGTTTGAATATGACGGTCACCACCGAGCAAACCGCCTGAATACCGGTCGCTGGTCATGCCAACGAAGTAGGAGATGTTTGGATTGCGCGCCATGTTTACCCAGTTCGTGGCTGGCGTGCGCTGCGTATCAGCGGGACACACGAGAGATTTGAAACTCAGAGAGTTGCTAACTACGCCATAGATCAGAGGCAGGTTGTTTTGGTTCGCCATCAACTCCAGCGTCCCGACTCCGACATCGGCGGTCGAAATGTCCCATGGGTAACGGCCGTTATCGGTGAGGAACCCGCTCCATCCTATTCCGATCTGCCGAAGATTGTTGAGGCAGGACGTTATCTTGGTCTTGTTCTTCGCCTTGGCAAGCGCCGGCAACAGCATCCCCGCAAGGATGGCGATGATGGCGATAACCACGAGCAGTTCAATGAGGGTGAAGGCAGTCTGCCGCTGTTGGCTTGCTTGTTTGGTTGGGTTGGTTTGCATGGTCGGTTTGATGGTTCATCGGGGTGCGCGTGGCAAACTTAGCAAGAGGGAAAGTTTTTCCCGGAATAATGCTTTGCTAAGAATCCCCGTTGCGCTGGGATGACCTACCGATGGCTGGCGCTGCAAACCCAAACCCGGATCAACTGGCGCTCGTGCAGGGGCTGTTCGTGCAGCATCTGCCCGCGCTTCGCGGATTCGTGCTGTCGCTGGTCAGCGACTACTCGCTGGTGGACGACGTGGTGCAGGAGACGTTCCTGGTGGTGACGGCCAAGGCGGGAGAGTTCCAGCGCGGCTCCAACTTCCGCGCGTGGGCGTGGACGATCGCCCGTTACAAGGTGTTGCAAGCCCTCCAGAAGAAGCCCGCCGCCGAGCAGCGGCTCTCGGACGATGTCCTTGAAGCGCTCTGCGCCACGGACGCCTCGGAGGAGTGGCTTGCCGAGGAACAGTTGCGCCAGCTCGCGGCCTGCCTTCAGGAGCTTGCACCCAAGGCCCGGCAGGCAATCGAGCTCCGCTACCAGCAAGCCCACAAGCCACCGGAAATCGCGCGACGCATGGGCTGGACGGTCGAGGCCGTCCATGTCGCCCTCTCACGGGCGCGGGTGGCCCTGCGCACCTGCGTGCAACAGCGGCTCGCTGCGCAAACTCCCTGAGCCCATGGACCAGGACCGCCTCCCATTGCTGCTGCAGCGCTACTTCGACCAGATGCTTTCCGCCGACGAGCGGTTGGAGCTGGAGCAGATGCTGCTGGCGTCGGCGCGCGCTCGCGAAGCCTTCTGGGAGACGGCGCGGTGGCACGCCTTGCTGCGCCAGTGGGGCGAGGCGGAATGGGGCCGGATGTCGGCTGACTTCCGTGACTTGCAGACGTCCACGCCGTCCCGATGGCGTGGACTGGCTGGCATCAGCCGTCGGCGCTGGACATATGCGGCGCTCGTGACCGCCCTGCTCGCCTTGGGTGGACAGCAGTTCCTCAACCATCGAGATGCGCCAGTGTCGGCACCGATGACACAGGCCCGAAACGGCATCGCGCTCCTGGCCAGCACCGCGGACGCCGTCTGGATCAACCCCACCGAGTCACGTCAGGCCGGGCAGACCCTGCCACCCGGCTGGCTGCGCCTGGCCAGCGGTGCCGTGCAGATCGAGTTCGCCCGCGGCGCGCGCGTCGTCTTGGAAGGCCCCGCCGAGTTCCAGTTGATCTCCGAGAGCAACGCCGAGCTGCGCTCGGGGCGGATGCGCGCGCACGTCCCGGAGCCCGCCAAGGGCTTCACCATCACCACGCCGGGCATGGTCTTGGTGGATCGCGGCACTGAATTCGCGTGCAGCATCCCGGTGCTGGGCGCGCCGGAGGTCCACGTATTCCGCGGCGAGGTGGATGTGAACCTCGCGCGCAGCGGAGGGGCTTTTCAGTCGCTCCGCGAAAACCAATCCGTCCGGATCCATGACGGCCACGCCTTCGCCATTCAGTCGAATCCGGGCGCGTTTCTGAGCGAACAGGCGCTCGCCCGGCGCACGGCGGAAAACATCCGCATCCGCGTCGCGATGTGGCGCAAGGCCAGCGGCAAGTTCAGCCAGCACACCAACGCGCTGGTGCATTTGGACTTCGAGCCGGAGGGGACATGGCAGCGCTTCCTCGATAACCGCGTCACCAACGCCCCGCAGCGCTCCGCCGCCAGCGTCATCGGCTGCGACTGGGAATACGGCCGCTGGCCCGGCAAGCTCGCGCTGGAGTTCAAGCGCACCGACGACCGCCTGCGCTTCAGCGTGTCCGGCGGCCACGACGCCCTCACGCTCATCGCATGGGTGCGCGTGGACAGCCTGGCCCACAAGCAGCACGCGCTCCTCATGTCAGACAACATCCAACGCGGAGCCATCCACTGGTATCTCCAGCACGATGGCCGATTGGGCCTTGGCATCCACGCGGCCGATGAGTCCGCCCCGAATGGCTGGCTCCACGTGGTCAGCCCGCCCGCAGTGCGCCCGGAGTTGCTCGGCGCGTGGGTGATGCTGGCGACTGTCGTGGACGGCACCGCAGGCACCGTGACGCACTACTGCGACGGGCAACTGGTGGGCAGCACTCCAGCCAGCTTCCCCAAGCCGCTGCGCCCCGGCACCTGCGAACTCGGCAACTGGACCATCAATCCTGCGGAGCCAAAATGGTCCTGGTTCAACCCGCAGGCCGGCGACGACTACATGCGCAGCTTCCACGGTCGCATGGATGAATTCACGTTGCTGGCCACCGCCCTCGACGCTGGGGAAATCAACCGGCTCTACGAGGCCGGGCGTCCCGGCGACTCCACGACTGTCCTGAGCTTCCTGCCACTGGCCAAGGCGCTTTGAGAGTGAGTGCATGGCGGCTGGGTATCGGGATTCATCAAACAAAAATCAGTGGCGTCCCACGGAGGCACGGAGCTTGAGTGAGCCGGTGGAGTTTGCGAACGAACCGTCGGTTCTTCGGCAAAATGAGTTTAAGAGTTTCGTGATGTTGTCAGCGTTATGACCGATGGCTGTCCCACAGTTTGTTCAGTGCAACCCGGGCAAATAGGCCGTTTCGGGCGTGCTCAGGAAGCGCCCGCCGCCACCGGCTGTCCCACAGCATTCCAGCAGGCCGCGCCACTCCCATCGCTGCCAGAGGGCCGCTCGCAGCAGCGTGAAGAGCCGGGTGAAGCTGTGGCCCCACTGGCTCAGGAAGGCGCAGAAGCGCAGCAGCAGATACACCAGCAGCGCGGTCCAGACCTGCCAGCGCACGGCGTTGGCATTGTGCCCGAGGAAGTCGGCCAGTTGGAGCGTCTGTTTGAGCTCCTTGAAGAACACCTCGATGCTCCAGCGGCAGCGATAGAGGTCGGCGATGGTCTGGGCGCTCCAAGTCAGGCTGTTGGTGAGGAACACCATTTCGCGCAGTTCCCCGTCCACCTCGACCTTGGCCACGACCCGGCGCAATTCGACGGGATAAGCTTTCTTGGAGTCCGGACTGGTCAACTGGATCAGATCGTCGCGCAGGATTTGTCCCTCGGGACCGTCCTGAAACTTGCGCACGACCCGGCACTGGAGGTTGGTCTTGGCGCGGGTGACCCAGAAGACTTCGCGCATGGAGAGGTCGGCCAGATGGGCGAAGTCCATGTAGGCCTTGTCGAAGACGACAATCTCCCCGGCCTGCACGCCGGCGCAGAGTTCATGGGCCCGCAGGTTGTCGTGTTCGCCGGCGGTGTCCACCAGGGCAAAGTGGGGCAGAAAGGTTTGGAGGTTGAGGCGCACGTGACACTTGGCGGCGGCTTTGCGCCGACGGTGCCTGGCCCAATCCATGCGCCGGGCCACCAGCGCAATGGTGGTGGAGTCCACGACGTGAATGAGGCGTTTAAAACGGAAGGCGAACTTGGGGCGTCGCCGACCACCAAAGCCGGGATGGGATTGTTGCAGATGAGTGTGCATCGCCCAGAAAAGTTGTTGCGCCATCTCCGGGTTGCGTTCCCGGTTGGCGTGGGAGAAGGCGTTCTTGCTCGCCGGGGTGGCCCCGCGAATCGCCGACAGGGGACCGGAGTGCAACCGCAGCGCGTCGCACACGTCGTTGAGTCGCAGGGAGTGGGTCAGTTGGGCGTAGAGCAGGCTGACCACATGGCTCCAAGGACGAAACGTGCGGGCTTGAGCATCTACCCCGGTGTCCCGGGCCAACCGAGGCACGAGATGAGTGGGAATGAGATTGCAGAGTTGGTGCAGCAGCGTGAACTTGCTGCGCGTTGGCTTGTGGATGGTTGTTTTTTTCATGGCCTGCCTTGTGGCAGGTCAACCCACCGCAAGCCAACTTCTTCTTCCTCCCGTTACTCCAAACTCACTAAACCTGGGGGATGCCAATGAACAAAAACAACTCCCATTAGCTCTTCATCGCTGGAAGGAACGATGAAGCACACGCTACTGAACATGGTGCCAGCCAAGGGTGCATATATGCGCGGTGTTTTCCGGTTTCATGGACAGTTACCTCAACACGTTGATCCGGGCGTTCTCCGGGGGACCATCGCTACCACTGCTACTACTACACGCCCCCAGTGCGGAACATTGCGTTGCGCCGACTCGGCACCAAGCGGCGCGTGCTCAACACGCTGAGCTTCACCACCGGGGGATCACGGTCTGCCCATCTCTTCCCCCAGATTCTTACGTGTGGTTGGCAGAGGGTGAAAGTATTGACAACAACAGCATGTTGTGCCCACCCGCAGCGCCGATTTCCAACGCCCTCTTCACCGACTCCTGCCCGCGCACGTCCGCCATGTCCACCAAGTCGTCCCCCGCGTAGTCGAATAGTTTCGCCAAGTCCACCTTTAGCGGAGTGATGGCCACCTCGCCTTCGAGGAAGCCCACGGCCTCGCGCAAGTTCTGTATCGGAATCACGTCCAGCCCCGCGACCACCGCCGCCTCGGGCGCGTTGTCCTTCGGCACGATGACGCCCTTGCGCCCGTCCAGCTTCGCGCGCAATGCGATGGGCAGCACGCCCTTCACGGGCCGCACCGCACCGGTCAGCGCGAGTTCGCCGACGAGGACGTAGTTGTCCAGCACCGAGCTTTCCATCTGCTCGCTTGCGGCGAGCCAGCCGATGGCGATGGGCAGGTCGAAGCTCGGCCCTTCCTTGCGCACGTCGGCGGGCGCGAGGTTGATGGTCGTGCGGCCCATCGGGAAGTGAAACGCGGAGTTCGTCATCGCCGTGCTCACGCGGTCGCGCGACTCCTTCACCGCGACATCGGGCAGCCCGACGATGGCGATGTTGGTCTCGCCCCAGCCGACATTGACCTCCACCTCGATGGGATACGCCTCAATGCCCTGCACCGCAGCGGAACAGACCTTGGCTAACATGGCGGCAGTCTGAGGAATCCCGCCGTCTGATTCCAAGCTGAAACCGGACATCGGGCGCATCTCGACACTGCCCCGGTTACTAGCGGGTGGACTCCCTCTCTTCCCTCGGAGGGAGGAGAGGGCTGGGGAGAGGAGGGCTTGCGGATGAGCCAAGGCCCCCCTCTCCATGAACCGTCGTTTTTGGAGCGCGGACGCCCACGTCCGCAGCCCGCTGATCCGGACGTGGGCGTCCGGGCTCCAGTCGCTGGGCGGTTCATGGTTCCCATGCGCGGCGTTCGGGCAGTGCCTCAAGATGAGCCCGCTATCGGCTCCAGCCCGGCTGTCGACTTGGACC
>JACRKB010000263.1 GCA_016235545.1 Verrucomicrobiota bacterium
CAGAACTCGGCGCGGACGTGCTGGAGATTCCCACCATCAAGATTGTCGCGCCCAAACGGCAGGAACTTGTCGCCGAGGTGATGGGCGGGCTTGGAAGCTACCAGTGGATCGTCTTCACCAGCCCGAACGGCGTCACCAGCTTCTTCGACTACTTCTTCAAGGCGTTCGATGACATCCGCGGCTTGGGCTGCGTGCGCGTCGCGGCCGTGGGCCCGGCCACCGCAGCGAAGCTGAAGGAGTTTCACATCTCCGTGGACGCCATGCCGGACAAATACTTGGCCAAGGACATCAGCAAGGCCATCGCCGCGAAAGACGACTTGGAGAACCTCCGCATCCTCCTCCTGCGCGCCGAGGTGGCGAACCCCGAGTTGCCCAAGCTGCTCGAAGATGCCGGGGCCATCGTGGACGATGTGGCCGTGTATCAAACCGTGCCCGAGACCGAGGACGTGACGGGTGCCGCCGCGCGCCTGCTGGAGGACGGCGCAGACTGGCTGACCTTCGCAAGCAGCTCCTCGGTGGAGAACTTTCACGCGCGTTTCCCGCTGCCGGAGTTGCTGAAGAAGTTCCCCGCGCTCAAGACGGCGAGCATCGGTCCGGAGACGACGAAGGCGCTCGTCGCTCTTGGTTTGAAACCCACAGTCGAGGCGAAGCAGCACACCATCGCCGGGCTCGTGCAGTCGGTCTGCGCCCGGACTTAGGCCGCTGCCGGTGGCCGGTCGACTTTCTGCACCTTCTGCCAAACGGCGAACACGATTGCGCCCGAGGCGATCACCCCCAGGCCCACGAGCAGCAACTGCATTCCGGACGTGGCCCAAAGGAACACCCAGCCGATCAGCGCCAGCACCGAGGGGATCGGATACAGCCACATGCGGAAGGGCAGCGGCACATCTGGCCGCTGCGTGCGCAGGATGTGCAGCGCGATGATCTGGCCGATGAACTGCACCAGGATGCGCACGGTGACCGCGCCATCAATCACCGTCTGCAACGGCAGGAAGCAGAACACCGCCGTCAGCCCGCCGAGCGCGAGGAGCGACACCTGCGGGTAGTTGCCACCCGGCTGAACCTTTGCGAACACGGCGAAGAAATCTCCCGCCCGCGCCGCCGCGAACGGTATCCGCGAGTAACCCAGCGTGATGGCAAACATGCACGCCAGCGCCGTCCAGATGACGAGCCAGGTGAACACGACCGCGACGTTGCGTCCGAAAAGCTTTTCCATGAAGAGCGCGGCGATGTTCTCCGACTTCATCGCCTCCTGCCACGGCACGACGGCGATGATCGAGAGGTTCATAGTCATGTAGACCGCTGCGATCACGCCCACCGAGATCATGATTGCGCGCGGGATTGTCCGGGCCGGGTCGCGCACCTCGTCGCCGAGGTGGCAGATGTTGAAGTAGCCGAGGTAGTCATAGACCGCGATGCGCATGGCCGCGCCGAGCGCGACGACCCAAGTGAGGTTCATCTCGAATGCGTTGGGCGGCAGCGCGAGCAACGAGGGGTTGAAGTTTAGCAGCCCGGCGACAATGACGATCAGCACTGTGATAATCGTGCCGCCGCACAGCACCACGCTGATCCAGCCGACAAGGTGAATGTTCCGGCACAACGACAGCGTGATGCCGACACACGCGAGCGCCGCGACCACGCGTAATCCGCCGGGGACGCCCCAGCTCGCCAGCGTGGGTTCGAGCGATGGCACGGCGTATTTCAGGTATTCCACCGCGCCGATGTAGCCGGACGCCATCTCCAGCGTGCCGCTCACGAGGAATTGCCAGATGAAGAGAAACGGCACGATGCGGCCCCAGCGATACCGGCCAAAAATCTCGCGGAGAAAATGGTAGCTCCCACCGCTGCCCGGCAGCGCCGCGCCCAGCTCCGCCCAGACAAGTCCGTCGCACAGCACGAGCACGGCCGCGATCACCCACGCCACCATCGCCTGCGGGCCGTTCATCGTGCCGATGAAGAGCGGGATTGTGATGAACGGCCCGATGCCGACCATGTTGGCGATGTTCAGCGCCGTTGCTTGAAGGAGGCCGAGGCCACGTTCGAGTTGGGGCGGCTGGCCGGGCGGGCGCGGCTCGGGTTCGATCGGGACATTCATGGAACGCGCAAGTTTTAGCCGGAGCCAGAGCGCTCGGGAAATCAATTCCGCGTCGCGCAAGCTTGCCAAAGCATCGGGAACCCGCTGCCATCTCGTCATGTTCCAATACCTCGCGCAGGCCGCCGACAAGCCGTGGCAGCCCGGCCCCTACGCCGGAGTTGAGCTGAAGATTCTCCACAAGAACGAAGCCACTGGTGGTCTTGTCGTCCTGCGGAAGTTCGCCGCCGGCACGCACGTCCCCGCGCACACGCACCCGGTCACGAACGAGTGGGCTTACATCTTGTCCGGCGAGTGGGTGGAGTCCGACGTGAGCCACGGCCCCGGCACGCTCTTCCACGCGCCCAAGGGCGAGCGCCACGGCCCGCACGTCGCGAAGTCCGAAGTCATCAGCCTCACCATTTTCGACGGGCCGCTGACGTTGGCTTGAAACACTTTCGTATGAAGAACACCTGCAATCCCGAGTGGGCCGCGACAGAACGCAAAGTTCACAAAGGCCTATTCCCTCCCGCCTTCCTTTGTGCTCTTTGCGCCCTCTTGTGGCAAATCCTCCTTGTCGCGGCTCCCGCTGCTGAGCGCGGCATGGTCGCCACCGTGCATCCGCTTGCGACTGATGCCGCTGTGGACGCGATGCGCCGCGGCGGCAATGCCGTGGACGCCATCGTCGCTGCCGGCCTCACTCTCAGCGTCGTGGACAGCCACAACTCCGGCATCGGCGGCGGCTGCTTCCTCGTCATCCGCCGCGCGAACGGCGAAGTCGTGGCGATCGACGGGCGCGAGATGGCCCCGGCGAAGGCGACGCGCGACATGTTCCTCCGCGATGGCAAGGCCGTGGCCGAACTTAGCCAGACCGGCGCGCTTGCGGTCGGCGTTCCGGGCGAAGTCGCGGCGTTCCACCAAGCCGTGACGAAGCTCGGCAAGCTGCCGTGGAAAGACCATTGCCTCGCTGCTGCGAAGATTGCCGAAGGCGGCTTCCCCGTGACGCGCAACTACGCCAGCCGCCTCGCGGGCGTGGCGAAGGACATCGAGAAGTTTTCTTCCAGCCGCGCCATCTTCCTGCGCACTGACGGCTCGCCATGGAAGGCCGGCGACACCTTGCGACAGCCCGACCTCGCCAAAACTTTCCGCGCGCTGGCAGAGCAGGGGAGCGACTGGTTCTATCGCGGCCCCTTCGCCAAGGCCACGGCGGACTGGATGCGCGCGAACGGTGGACTGCTCACCGAAGCCGACTTCGCCAGCTACGTCGCCAAGCCCCGTGCGCCCCTGCGCACGAGCTATCGCGGCCACGAAATCATCGGCTTCCCGCCGCCCAGCTCCGGCGGCGTCCACGTCGCGCAGATTCTCAACATCCTCGAACACTTCGACCTCAAGGCGCTCGGCGCGAACTCGCCCGACTTCGTCCACGTCGTCACCGAGGCGATGAAGCTCGCCTTCGCCGACCGCGCGCACTGGCTCGGCGACCCGGACTTCGCGCCCGTCCCGCGCGGCCTCGTGGACAAGGCCTATGCCGCGCAGCTCGCCAAGAAGATTGATTTGAAGAAGACCACTCCGGTCCCGAAGCACAACACGCCGCCGAACTCCACGAGCGATGTGTTCAGCAAGCACACCACACACTTCTCCGCCGCCGACGCGGAGGGCAACTGGGTTGCCTGCACCGCGACCATCAACACCAGCTACGGCTCGAAGGTCGTCGTGCCCGGCACCGGCGTCGTGCTGAACAACGAGATGGACGACTTCTCCGCGCAGCCCGGCACGGCGAACTTCTTCGGTCTCGTCGGCGCGGAGGCCAACGCCGTCGCGCCCGGCAAGCGCCCGCTCTCCAGCATGTCGCCCACCATCGTGCTACGGAACGGCCAGCCCGTCCTCAGCGTCGGCGCGGCGGGCGGCCCGACCATCATCACGCAGACCTTGCTCGCGATTATCCACGTCGTGGATTTCGGGCGCGACCCGGCGGAGGCGCTCGCCCAGCCGCGCTTCCACCAGCAGTGGAGTCCCGACGAGCTACGCATCGAGAAGAAGTTTTCCGCCGGGCTGCGCCGCGAACTCGAACGGCGCGGGCACAGGCTCAAGGAACTCGACTCCATCGGCGCGTGCCAGGCCTTGGGCCGAACCAAGGACGGCAAAGCCTTCCTTGGTGCCCACGACCCGCGCGTGACCGACGGCAAGGCCGCAGGCTTCTGATTTGTAGGAGACGACGTGAGGAGTCTCTGACTTTTCCCATCAGGCTGCGGAGCGTGACCGCTGTTGGAAAGCTGCAGAGCAGCGATAGAGAGTAGCCCACGGCGTGAGCCGTTGGTGTTCTGCAGGATGGGCGCGAGCGCCGGAGGCGCGGCAGAACCGAGAATCATCCCCGGTGGGAAACTCTGTCGCCGCGCTGCGGCTCACGCGCCCTGTCCCGTGGACCACGGCTCACGCCGTGGGCTACATTCTGTCGCAACTCCGTTGCTGGGATAGGCCGCGCGACGAGCTGGATGGTGATGCTTCGGACTTTGAATTGTCCTCTTCCCTACCCGCTGCTATCGTCCACGCACAACTTCACATGAGCACGCGCCTCGCCGTCCGCAAAACCTACAAGCTCTACATCGGCGGCAAGTTCGTCCGCAGCGAGAGCGGCAAGTATCTCGCCGCGCACGGGCCGGATGGCGCGCATCTCGACAACTACTGCTGGGCCTCGCGCAAGGACTTCCGCGATGCCGTCGTCGCCGCGCGCGCCGCGCAGGACGGCTGGGCGAAGGCGACGGCTTACAACCGCGGCCAAATCCTTTACCGCGCCGCCGAGATGCTGGAAAGCCGACGCGAGGCGCTCGCCGCCGAGGTCTCCCGCTCGCACGGCGTCACGCTGGAACAGGCCCGCACCGGCGTGGGCCGCGTGTGCGACCGCCTCGTGCATCACGCCGGCTGGACGGACAAGTATCAGCAAGTCTTTGGCAGCGTGAACCCCGTCGCCTCGCCGCACTTCAACTTCACCACGCCGGAGCCGATGGGTGTCGTCGTCGTGCTCGCGCCGGACCTGCCGGTGCTCCTCCCGATGGTGTCGCTGCTGCTGCCGGTGATTCTCAGCGGCAACACCGCCATCGTCATTCCCTCCGAGCGCGCGCCGCTGCCCGCGCTGTCCTTCGCGGAAATCCTCGCCACGAGCGACCTGCCCGGCGGCGTGGTGAACATCCTCGCCGGCAAGCGCGCCGAACTCGCGCCGCACATCGCCTCGCACATGGACGAGAACGCCCTCGTGGACGGCGCGGGCGTGCCGGAAATTTCCGCGCAGCTCCGGGCCGGCGTCGCCTCGAACCTCAAGCGCTACTCGAACCACGCGCTGACCGAGGCCGACTGGTTCACCGAGCGCGGCGAAGACCCGTATTGGATTCTCGACACCGTTGAGATGAAGACGGCCTGGCATCCGATTGGGCTGTAGTCGCAACTCGTAGGAACGGAGCGTGGGCGTCGAGCGGGCCGGAGCGATGCGCACTTCTCAGGGTGGAACGGCCAACTTGGCCGTTCTCGGCGGCAACCTGCCGCCGAGCTTCGGCGCAGTGAACTGACGAACTGCTTGGAGCATCCCCGGCGCAGTGTGAGCGGCGGGCGGGTCGCCCGCCGCAACGGGCCGGTGGCCCGTTCCACCCAGGCATCAAGCGCACGCCTCGGGCTATCGTCGAGCGTTGAACGAGGTGCGGGAGTAGCGCTCTTGTGCTAGTTCCGTTGCCCGGTTGTGCAATTCAGGAGCCACGGTCAACCCGACAACTCCAGCGATTTCTCCAGCAGCGGACACCATCGCCTCTTCCCACCGGCTGCGCTCCAAGCCCACCGCCGGCGGCTGCACCGAGCCTTGGATGAGCAGGCCCAGCTTGTTCCGCCGCTGCGCTGCGCCGGCGATTTTGCGGCCCTGCCAGAGCACGTCGGACTTCTCCCAGCCCACGAAGCATTGCCCCGGCGTGGACTTGCGGCAGCAGTCGGCCAATTCCGTCGCCACGCCGAGGCGGGCGAAGGCGGCGCGAATCCACTCGTGCATCCGGCGGTAGCTGTCCACCGCGTTGAGGCCGTGCCACGGGTGGCCGGGCGGGATGACGACGCTGTAAGTCCAGTCCGCATCGTGCGGCACGAGACCGCCGCCGGTGGGGCGGCGGATGAGCGGACGCAGGTGCGTGGTGCGCTCAATCTCCGCGTAGTGCTGGAAGTAGCCGAAGGTGGCCGCTGGCTCCGTCCACGAGTAGAAGCGCAGCACCGGCTGGCCGAGGCTGGCGGCGGCTTCGAGGAGCGCCTCGTCCATCGCCATGTTGAAGGCCGGGGCGCACGGGCCGGAGTTGATGAGGAGCCAAGGTTTTGGAGCGCGGACGCCCACGTCCGCAGGGCCGAACGATGGCTCGAAAGGGGCTGCGGACGTGGGCGTCCGCGCTCCATTGGCGTCGGGCTCGGCCATCACTTCACCTTTGGCAGCGCATCCACCAGCACCGGGCCGGCCTGAGGTTGCTCGGCCTTGTAATCCAAGCCCAGCAGCGCCGCGGCTGTCGGCGCGATTTGATTTTGCGTCACGGTCGGCACATTGGTCCGCTCACCGAGCGCGGGCGTGTCTGGCCCGAGTGCGCCCATCCAGATGAAGCGCGATTCGGCGATGTTTGCGCCGTGGTTCTTCCACGACACGTTGCTCGTGCCACGCCCGTGGTCGGTCACGAGCAGGAGCGAGGTGCGACCGCGCATCTCCGCGTCCGCCTGAGCGGCTTCCCACAGCTCACGCACGAAGCGGTCGAAATGCCGGATGCTGTGCAGGTAGTAATCGTAGCGGCCTTCGTGCGCCCACTCGTCCGGCTCGCCGTAGCAGACATACATCAGGCGCGGCTTCCTGGTCTTGAGGTGGTCGAGCGCGGCGGAGTGCATGAAAGTGTCATGCGTCATCATCGTGCCCCACGTTGGCGTGTGGTCGGCCACGAGCTTTTCCAGCAGCGAGAGGTGCGGACTCAGTTTTGCATCGGTCTTCTCGAAGCCCGTCCAGATGGGCAGGTGGCTGCGCTCGCGGTTGATGATGTAGGGAATCACCTCCCAGTTGCCGAAGGCCGCGACGCGTTCGGCGAAGGCTGGCTTGCCGTTGAGCCATTCGAGCACCGTGACGTTCGGGTTCGGCTTCTTCGCGTTGCTGTCAATGCGCGGGTCGGAGAAGCCGCAGAGTATCTCGCTGTAGCCGGGGTAGGAGAAGTTCCTGCCGTTCGTCACGTGCGCCGTGCTGCCTTTGCGCTGGTTGCCGTAGAGCTGGCCCTGCTTCGCGAGCGTGCTCCAGAAGAATGGCATCAGCGCCTCGCGCCGTGCCTCGTGCGTGTCGCGCAAGAAGTCCTTTCGGATGTCGTTCGTCTTTGTGATGCCGCCGAACTCCTTGCTGATAAGCTGCTCCTCCGCGCCGGTGAAAACCTCCTGCCAGCGCACGCCATCGGCCATGACGAGGAGGACGTGGCGGGTTTGCAGGGCAGGCGCGGCGCTGGCAGTGGCCACGTAGAGCAGCAGGAGCGCGAAGACGTTTTTAGCCACGGATGAAACACGGATGGAACACAGATGGAAAACCGATGAGCGCGAAGTGCGCGGCTCGATCGGGATGCCCGTGCTTGTGTGGGTTGTGGATGTCGTCGGCATTTTGAATCTGTGTTTCATCGGTGGCTTAAAAATTCCCCCTGTGGCGTCAGTCGAATTTCCCGTTCGTCCCCGGCCACGCTTCCTTCGGCCACGCGGGGAGCTTGGCGATGCTCGCGAGCGCGGCGTCTGTGACCGGCAGGCCCCATGCCTGGAAGAACGGGCCGAGGTTGCGGTTCACCGTCTTGCTGAAGCGCGCCATCCATTGGTCAATGCGTTCGTTGGCCTTGGGCCGCTCGCCGGCGGGCAGCGCGCGATACTCGCCGAAGACTTGCTTGAACGAGTCCCAGCCGAACGCGTGCTGGAGCTGCACATACATCGCGAGCGCGAGGAACGGGTCGGCCTGCCACTTGGCGAAGTCCGGTTTCCCGCCCGCCGTGTATTTCGCAAACTTCTCCGCCACGACCGGCAAACCGACGCGGCCGTTCGCGGGCTTCGTGCCGCCGATGCGGTCAATCACATACATCGTGAAGAGGTTGCACGTCACTTCGCCCGTGCCCTCGAACGTCCAGTCGCCGACCTGGTGGTTGTGGCCCAGCTCGTGGCCGATGCCCCAGTCGCCCTTCTTCATGTGCGCCTCGCTGACGAGGCGTGGTGGCATGTCCAGCCACGTCATGATGGGATAACCGCTGTGCATGTAGCCGGCGGAAATCTGCTCGTCGCACACGATGCGCTCGGCGCGCGGGCGGTCCTTGGGAATCGCTGCGAGGTCGGCGACGAGGTCGAGTGTTTCGTCCCAAATCTTCATCAGCGCGACGGGGTCTTCGAGGTTCCGCAGCACGCTGGACGGCAGCGAGAGGACAATCTTCTTTGTCTCCAATTCACCCCACGGCGCGGGCGCGGCGCGCAGCTCCTTCCACTCGGCCAACGTGGTTTTTCCGTGGACGTAGTGCGGCGCGCGGACGGCTCCGGCGAACTCGACCTTCACCTCCGCGCCGTCGCTGGCCTTGGGCGTCTCGACGAAGAGCAGGCCGCCGAACGCGCTCGCGACCTGCGTCTCTGCTGACTTCACCGCGTAGCTGCGGGACACGTCGGGGAAGCGCTTCCAACTGTCCAGATGCCACAGGCGGTCCGAGTGCGCGCCGATGCGAATCCTCCAGCCGGCATTGGCGGAACTCGCTGGCACGCGGACGGTCACGGCCTCGCCGGGGGCGGCGTAGAGGCCGGTGGAATGCCAGCCGGGGACTTTGGGATTCACGGTGACGGTGGCCGTCTCGCGCTTCGCGTCGGCTGGGACGGGGCCGGGGAAACTCGCGGCGCTCGGGTGCGCCTTGAGCTGCGCGGGCGGCAGCGATTCCAGCTCGCGGCCATCGAGCGACACCAGAACTCGCGCGGCGAGGTGGTCGGCCTTCACGGGCGACTTTGCGGTGGGCGCGGTGTTCACGCCGGGCTGGGAGCGGAGCGCATTCAGCTTGGGCAGGAAAGACTTGTCACTCGCTGGGAGACTCTGCGCGGCGGTGGTGAGCGAGGCGCTGGCTTGAGCGAGGTCGTCCTTCGCGAGCGTCGTGCCGGCACGCGCGGCGTCGAGGGCTTTGCCGGCGTGGGCGAGCGGAGAAATCGGTTCGACGGCGAAGCCTTTCGCCGTGGTCTTGCCCGTCATGTTGCCGCCGAATACGAGGCCGAGCGGCGCGAGGAGTTGGTTGCCAAGGAAATCGTTGGCGAGGCTGAGTCCACCGCTGATCTGCACCCAGCCCCAGCCAGTGGAGGCGGTGATGAAGCCGCCGCCCTCCGCGAGGAACTTGGTGATGGCCGGGATGTCGTCGGCCACCAGCGAATGAGCGGAGAGCAGGAGGACGTGGCCTGGCTTGAGTTGCGCGAGCGGCGTGGCGGTGACGGTGAAGCCGCGCTTGGTCAACGCATCGGCGAGCGACTTCGACTTGGGGACGACGAGCGCGGGCTTGGCCGCGCCGCCGGCCCACGCGATGGCGTTGTCCATGAGCTTGCCGGTGTCGAACTGCGCGAGCACGTCGGCATCGAGGTAGCTTGTGTGGCCGAAAGCGACGACACGGCCTTTGCCCGCGCGGGTCGCGGCGACCACGGGCGATGCGGCAGCCTTGCCTTCCTTGCCCGCGACGACAGCGAAGGCCTGCGGGCCGAAGACGCTGATGTTCCCGGGCGCGCCCGGCGCGGCGATTTCCTTCACGCCCTTGGTGAGCGCGGCGAGGTCGGCGTCTGCGGCGAGGGCGGGGAGAGCGAGCAGGCTGACGAGGAGCGTGGCCAGCGCGAGTGGAGCGCGGACGCCCACGTCCGCAGCAGCCCGGGTGGCAGTGCCGGCGATTTGCAATCGCCGCGTTGCAGGTTGAGTGCTAGGAGCCGTCATGAACTGCTGTTCCCCATGGACGGCGGTTGCAGACCGCTGGCACGGGTTCAGGGAGAACGGCTCGCTCCAAGCCAACGCGGCTACAGAATGTCTGCAGGTGCGTTTGGTCTTCGCGGCTGCGGACCTGGGCGTCCGCGCTCCAGGGGGTAGGTCACAGTTCATAGTCATTTGTAGCGGTCGGGCGAAAGCAGCGACAGGTCGAACTGCGGGGTTTCACCGGAAAGAATTTTTGCGATGAGCTGGCCGGTGATGGGGCCGAGGCTCAGGCCCATCATGGCGTGGCCGGTGGCGACAGAGAGGTTGGCGAATTTCGCGGTGCGTCCGACGTAGGGCAGGCCGTCCGGCGAGCAGGGACGCAGCCCGCACCACGGCTGGATGCCGTCGAAGTCCGATTCTGTGAACGCAGGCAGATACTTCAGCGCGGATTTGATGATGCCGCGCACGCGCACGGGGTTGATGTTTTCGTTGAGGCCGGCGATTTCCATCGTGCCGCCGATGCGGAGCGCGCTGCCCATGGGCGTCACGGCGAGTCGGGCTTCGGTGAAGATGGAGCAGAGCTGGGGAAGTTGCGGCGGCTTGGGGAGCGTGAGGCTGTAGCCTTTGCCGGCCTGGATGGGAATGCGGAGGCCGAGTTCGCTCGCGATGACGGGCGACCACGAGCCGCCTGCGATGACGACTTCGTCCGCGCTGAAATCGCCGCGTGTGGTGCGGACGGCGGTGAGGCGCGTGCCCTCGCGCGGGAAGCCCGTCACTTCGGTGTTCCACTTGAAGCGCACGCCGGCGGCTTCGCACTGCGCACGCAGCACGGCCATGAAGCGGGTGGGCGTGAGGTGCGCGTCCTTCGGGAAGAAGACCGCGCCTGCCACGTCCAGCGTGACAGACGGGTCCATCGCGGCGGCTTGCTTGGCGTCGAGGACTTGGGCGGGGACGCCGAGCTGCTTCGCGCGTTCGGCGAACTTTGCCTCATCGTCCAGCCCGTGCTGGGTTTTGCAGAGCATGAGCAGGCCGCGCGTGGTGAGGCCGAAGTCGTAGCCGCCGAGGTGAGGAGGCGGATTGGTGGGTTTCGAGTTTTGGGTTTCGAGTTTTGAGTTGGAATCCGCCTCCTTACCTCGGCGGCTACCCGTCCACGCGTCTGCGAGTTCCTCGAAGCATTCACGGCTGGCGAAGCTCAGGTCGCGCAGGAGCGGGGCGGCGCGATTCACGCGGGCGGCGGTGGAGGCTTGCCAGAACTTGAAGGCCCAGTCGAAGAGGTCAAAGTCCAGGCGCGGCTTGACGTGGAAGGGAGACTCGGGGTTCCACATCCACTTGAGGCCCAGCGCGACCATGCCGGGCGCGGCGAGCGGCACGAAGTGGCTCGGCACAATCATTCCCGCGTTGCCGAACGAGCAGCCATCGTGGCCCGCCGCCTCCCGGTCCAGCACCGTGACGCGATGCCCGCGCCGCGCGCAGTAGTAAGCGGTGCAAAGCCCGATGACGCCGCTGCCGATGACGAGGATGGATTTTTCTTTAGCCACGGATGGAACACGGATTAAACACGGAATGGGAGGGCGCTGGAAATCTCGGGAGTCGGTGTTTCATCCGTGGCTAGCGAATGCCCCAGCAGAACGGGTCGCAGTCATCCAGCAGCAGTGTGGCCTCGGCGTTCACGGAGGCGGTGCCGGTGACGACCGGGGCGATTTCGCCCTTCGTGCGGTCGAGCCAGCGGAAGCTGCCGGTGAACTTCGTGCCGAGGATGCTTTCCTGAATCCAGTCCGCGCCCTCGGCAAGTTTCCCGTCGGCGGCGAGGCAGGCGAGCTTGGCGCTCGTGCCAGTGCCGCAGGGGGAACGGTCGTAGGCCTTGCCGGGGCAGAGGACGAAGCTGCGCGAGTCGCCGCCGGACTGCGGCGGGCCGAACAGCTCGACGTGGTCCACTTCGGGGAAGCCCTGCGCGTTCACGGCCTGACGGATGCGCCAGCTCGCGTCGGTGAGTTGCTCGACGTTCCTCAGGTCGAGCGGCAGGCCATGCTTTTCGACGAGGAAGAACCAATTGCCTCCCCACGCCACGTCGCCGGTGACTTGACCAAGGCCGGGCACGTCCACAGTCGCGCCCTTCACCTTGCGGTAGCTCGGCACGTTCGCCACCGAGACTGAGCCGTCCGCGTGCAACGTCGCGGTCACAACACCGACGCACGTCTCGATGCGGTGCTCGCCGGGGCCGATGCGGCCGAGGTGCGCGAGTGTGACGATGAGGCCGATGGTCCCGTGGCCGCACATGGCGAGCACGCCGACGTTGTTGAAGAAGATGACGCCGGTGACGCAGGCCTTGTCCGCTGGCGGGCAGAGCAGGGCACCCACAAGCACGTCGGAGCCACGCGGCTCGTTGACGACGGCGGAGCGGAAGCGGTCGTGTTGCTCGCGGAAGACTTTCAGTTGTTCGGCGACGCTCCCGCCACCGAGGTCCGGTCCACCGCTGATGACGACGCGCGTCGGCTCACCGCCCGTGTGCGAGTCAATGACTTGGATGCGCTTCATAACAATCCCCAAGGTCAGTCGTTCGAAGGCCAATCAAGAGTCACGGAGCGCGCCTTCTGCCATCCTCGGATGAGAGGTGGGGCCGCCAACCCCGACGCCCGTAACCCCTCACACCCGTCCTCTCCCCTCCTCCGAGGACGGGAGAGGGAGTCGAAGCGCGTCGCGCTCCCTTGCCATTCCGCCGAATCTCATTCCGAAACGGTGTCATTTGCACTTCGGCAGCTTGGGCCGTTTGGCAATGCCGTCCCGAATGATCTTCAGCACCTGCTTCCGCTCGTCGCCCACGATGGGCAGGCGCGGGGCGCGGACCCACTCGGCCCCCAGGCCGGTCTCCTGCTCGCAGAGCTTGATGTATTGCACGAAGTGGACGTGGGTATCGAGCTTGAGGAGCGGCTGGAACCAGCGGTAGAGAGCGCGCGCCTCGTCCCATTTGCCGGCGCGAGTCAGCTCCCACAGACGTTGGTTCTCCGCCGGGAACGCGATGCCGGTGCCGGCGACCCAGCCGTCAATGCCAAGGATGCTTGCCTCCAGCAACAGGTCATCCACGCCGGTGAAGACCGCGTAGCGCCCGCCGATGACGTTGTGCAGCTCGGTGATGCGACGGGGGTCGCCGGAGCTTTCCTTGAGCGCGACGAACTTCGGCTCGTCCGCCAGCTCGGCGAAGAGGGCGGGGGTGATGTCGTTGGCGTAGCTCAGGGGGTTGTTGTAAATCATGATGGGCAAGCCGCCGCCCTTTGCCACTGCGCGCAGGTAGGTCATGCTCTCGCGCGGGTCGCCCTTGTAGCTCATCGGCGGCATGAGCATCACGCCGCTTGCGCCGAGCTTTTCCACGTCGCGCACATAACGGATTGCCGCCGCCGTGGACGACTCCGCCACGCCGCTCACCACCGGCACGCGCCCGTTCGCTGTCTCAACCGCGCAGCGCAAGACGGCCCGCTTCTCGTCGGGGTCGAGCGTCTGGTTCTCACCCAGCGAGCCGCAGACGATGAGGCCGTTGACGCCGCTTTCGATGAGAACCTCGAAGTGCCGCGCGGTGGCGGGCAGGTCGAGGGATTGGTCGCGTTTGAGCTGAGTCGTGCAGGCGGGGAAGACGCCGGTCCAGTGTGGATTCATGGAGGATTGTCAGTGTCGCGGCATGGCGGATTTCTGGCGGGAGGCTAGCGGTTGCGTTCCGGAACGCAAACCCTCGCCGTTCCTGCTGCTACGGCCACTTCCTGACTTCCCCTTGCGCCCGCGCTCCGGTATCTCTCCCGCGCCAATCGCCTTGGCGAACAGACTTATGGGACAACTGATGAACTTCTTCACGCCGCTGCACCAGCGCACGGCGCGCAAATACATTGACCGCATGGTGGACGACAAAGTCGCCTGCATGCTCAAGGCCAAGGAATACGAGTTCGACTACTGGGATGGCGACCG
>JACRKB010000261.1 GCA_016235545.1 Verrucomicrobiota bacterium
CGGTCGTGCCCTTCGTGCTCGAGGCGGAGGGCGGTGAGGAGGTCGGCGCGGGTGAGTTGGGTGTCGGCCTGGGTCGCGATGGCGCGGCGAATGGTGAGGCTCTTCGCGCGCTCGACCACGGCGGCGATGATGGCTCCGCTGGCGAGGTCGCCTCGACAGAGCAGTTCGCGGCGACCGCTGCGGAAGTTCACTTCGGCGAACTCGTTGTCCGGCGTGCGGGCGAAGTGCGCGTCGGTCACGGCGCGGGCGAGGTCGGCCTTCGGCTCGGCGAGCGGGAGGGAGTCGCGCAGGTAGATTTCGTAGATGGCCTGCGCACCGGCCTTGTCGGGACGGCGGACGCGGATTTTGCGGTCAATGCGTCCGGGCCGCAGGATGGCCGGGTCAATCAGGTCCGCGCGATTCGAGGCGAGGATGACGACGACGTTGGTGAGCGGCTCGATGCCGTCCATCTCGGTGCAGAACATCGGCACCAGCGTGCTGAGGATGCCCGAGTAGCGGCCCGCCCGGCGCGTGCCGAGGATGCTCTCGGCCTCGTCAATGAACAGGAACGCCAGCGCACCGTCGCGCGCCCGCTCGCGGCACTGGGCGAAGAGGTCGCGCACCTGCCGTTCGCTCTCGCCCACCCACATGTTGAGAATCTCCGGGCCTTTGACGTGCAGGAAAAACTCCGGGTGGTCCACGCCGGTCTGCGTCTTGATTTGCTGGCGGAGGTTGTAGGCGGTGGCCTTGCCGAGCAGCGTCTTGCCGCAGCCCGGCGGGCCGTGGAGGAGAAATCCTTTCGGCACCGAGTGCTCGAACTTCTTGAACAGCTCGCGGTGGAGGAAGGGCAGTTCAATCGCGTCGCGGATCGCGCGCACGGCCTCCTCCTGTCCGCCAATGGCCGACCACGGGAGTTCGCTGACGGTCTCCAGCGAGCGCTCGACGCGCTTGCCGACGCCGATGATCTCGAGCGCGACGCGCTGGTTCACATCAAGGCGCACCTCCATGCCGGGCTTGATCTTCTCCTTCGCCAGCAGGGCGGAGCGCTGGATGACGAAGTTCGTGATGCCGGCTTCCTGGCCGATGCGCAGGCGGCCGTCGGAGAGCAGTTCGTCCACGCGGACGATGGGGCCGTTGCGGTCGAAGCCGAGGCCTTGCACGACGGCGAAGGCTTCGTTGCAGAGCACGCGCTGGCCGGCTTGCAGGCTGGCGAGCGGGATGGCCGGGTCCACGCGGCAGACGTAATCCGTGCCGCCGAGGCAGACGTGGGCTTTGTCCTTGTCCACCGGCATCAGGAACGTGCCGACGCGGAAGGCGGGCGAGCGGAGCTTCTCGATGATGGCATCCATCTTCTCGAGCGCGGCGCGGGCTTGGTCGGTCATCTCCTCCTGCGCGGCGATGCGCTCGCGGAGATAGACCATGTCGAAGATGGAGGCGTGACGCGGCGGGAGCTTGCTCGTGATGAGGTCAACGAGCTGGAGGGTGGAAAGCTGTTCGAGCTGCTCGCGCGGGAGGAGGTCGGCGAGCGGGGTGGAGGCGAGCGAAGGTTCAGTGGGCGCGGGCTGCTCGCGGGGCACCGGCTTTTTCTTCGGCTCGGCCATGGCGGGACATTACGCGTGAGCTTGGGCTTTGCAAACTTTGCGGAAGAACGGAGTTGCCGCGAAAGGGCGCAGAGGACACAGAGAAGACATTTCCCCGTGAAAGGAATTCCTTTGCGCTCTCTGCGCTCTTTCGCGGCAAAGATTCCGCCTCCTCACCTCGGCGGCTACGAGGCTTTCGGAGCCTCGGTCATGCCCATCACTTGATAGCCGCAGTCCACGTAGAGGACTTGGCCGGTGATGGCGGCTGCGCCATCGCTCGCGAGGAAGGTGCCGGTCGCGCCGAGTTCGTCGGGGAGGACGTTGCGTTTGAGCGGTGCGTGCTGCTCGTAGTGCTTGAGCATCTCATTGAACCCGGCGATGCCGCGCGCGGCGAGGGTGTTGACAGGGCCGGCTGAGATGCAGTTCACACGAATCTTCTGCACGCCTAGGTCGTAGGCTAGGTAGCGGGTGCTTGCTTCGAGCGCGGCCTTGGCGACGCCCATGACGTTGTAGTGCGGTATGACTTTCTCCGCGCCGTAGTAACTCATCGCCACGATGCTGCCGCCCTCGGTCATCAGAGGTGCGGCTCCACGCGCGAGCGCGACGAGCGAGTAGGCGCTGATATCGTGCGCGACGCGGAAGGCCTCGCGGCTGGTGTTCACGAAGCGGCCTTCAAGCGCTTCCTTCGGGGCGAAGGCGACGGCGTGGAGGAGCAGATGGAGCTTGCCGAACTTCGCGCCAACGTCCGCGAACACGCGGGCGATGTCCTCGTCCTTGGAGACGTCGCACGGCATGAGCAGCGTGTCGGGGCCAAAGGCGCTCACGAGTTCCTCGACGTTGTCCTTGAGTCGCTCACCCTGGTAGGTAAATGCGAGGCGCGCGCCGGCCTTGTGCCAGGCCTGCGCGATGGCCCACGCGATGGAGCGCTTGTTGGCGACGCCGAAGACGATTCCGAGTTTGCCTGCGAGTTGTGACATAGCTCCCCAAGAATGAGCGGAGCGGGGCGGAAGGTTCAACGCTCAAAATATGGAATGGAGGAAACGGGCGGGCGGAAAAATGCGAGGGTGAGCAGACGCGTTTGCACCCTGTCCACTTTCCCACTCTCGCACTTTTCCACCCGCGAGCCCGCTCACCCGCGCACTTTCCCACTTTCCCACCTGCACACTTCTCTCGCATCATCGCGCGATGCTTTCTGACATTCGCTCGGTTCATTTCGCGGGGATTTGCGGCACGGCCATGGCCAGCGCGGCGGCTGCCATGCAGGAGCGCGGCTTCCTGGTCACCGGCTCGGACGCGAACGTCTATCCACCGATGTCCACCTTCCTCGCAGAGCGGAAGGTCGAGGTCACCTCCGGCTACGCTGAACCAAACCTCGCGCACAAGCCCGACCTGGTCGTCATCGGCAACGCCCTCTCGCGCGGCAATCCGGAGGTCGAGGCCGTGCTCGACCGCAAGCTGCGTTATTGCTCGCTGCCGGAACTGCTCAAGGAGTTCTTCATCCGCGGCAAACGCTCGCTCGTCGTCAGCGGCACGCATGGGAAGACCACCACCACCTCGCTCCTCACCTGGGTCTTCGAGAGCGCCGGGTTGAACCCCAGCTATCTCATCGGCGGCATCCCGAGCAACCTCGGCGCGGGCGCGCGCTTCACCGACAGCGAGTGGTTTATCATCGAGGGCGACGAATACGACACGGCCTTCTTCGACAAGCGCAGCAAGTTCGTCCACTACCTCCCCGAGGTCGCCATCATCAACAACCTCGAGCTAGACCATGCTGACATCTTTCCGGACATCGCTTCAGTGCAGAAGTCATTCAGCCATTTCATCCGCCTCGTGCCGCGCAATGGCCTGCTGCTCGCGAACGGCGATGAGCCGAACCTCGCGCCCCTGCTCGACACCACGCACTGCCGGGTGAAGCGCTTCGGCCTTGGTGAGAACAACGCCGTGCGCGCCACCAACATCCAGTTCGGCGCGACGGCCACCACATTCGAGCTGCCGAGCTGCAAGTTCCAAATCAATCTTGTAGGCGAGTTGAACGTGCGCAACGCACTGGCAGTCGTGGGCGCTGCCAAGCACTGCGGCCTCTCGAACAAGCAGATTCAGGCCGGCTTCGACACGTTCAAGGGCGTGAAGCGCCGCATGGAGGTGCGCGGAGTCGCCGGCGGCGTCACCATCGTGGACGACTTCGGCCATCACCCCACCGCCATCCGCGAGACGCTCAAGGCTCTGCGCATCCGGCATCCTGGCCAGAAGCTCTGGGCCGTCTTCGAGCCGCGCACGCAGAGCACACGCCGGAACGTATTTCAAAACGACTTCCCCACCGCGTTCGCCGAGGCGGACTCCGTCATCATCGCGGAAGTCGCCTTCGCAAATGTGCTCAAGCCGGAGGAACGCCTCGACACGACGAAGCTCGCCGCCGACCTCAAGGCCAGCGGCAAGCCCGCGCACTTCCTCCCCGACGTCGATACCATCGTGCACCACCTCGGCCAGCACGCTCAGGGCGGCGACGTGATCTGCGTCTTCACCAACGGCGGCTTCGGCAACATCCACTCCCGGCTGCTCGATCGGCTGGGGAAGCGCTGAGGGTGAGAAGGCAAGAAAGTGGGCGAATAAGTGGGGATGGGCTGTAGCCATTTGAATTTCTCATTTTTCCGCCCCCACCCCCCGCTCACCCTTGCGCTCCCTAAAACAGGACGTTACCGTCCGCGCACAAAATGAACGAGCCAACAAACAGTTTACTGGTGCCGATGGTGGTCGAGCAGACCGGTCGCGGCGAGCGCGGCTATGACATTTACTCGCGGCTGCTGATTGACCGCATCGTCTTCCTCGGCACGCCGGTGGATGACATGGTGGCCAACGTCATCATCGCGCAGCTCCTCTTCCTACAGATGAACGACCCGAAGAAGGACATCCATCTCTACATCAACTCCCCCGGCGGCAGCGTCACTGCGGGCCTCGCGATTTACGACACGATGCAGTTCATGACGTGCGACGTGAACACCTACTGCATCGGTCAGGCCGCGAGCATGGGCGCGGTGCTGCTCTGCGGCGGCACGAAGGGCAAGCGGCACGCGCTGCCCAACGCGAACATCATGATTCACCAGGTGCTCGGTGGCGCGGAGGGCCAGGCCAGCGACGTGGAAATCCGCGTCAAGTATATGCTCAAGCTCAAACAGCGCCTGAACTCCATCATCGCCAAGCACACCGGGCAGAGCATCGAGGTCGTCGAGAAAGCCTGCGACCGCGACAACTTCATGTCCTCCGAGGAAGCGAAGGCGTTCGGCCTCGTGGACGAAGTGGTTGCCTCGCGCAAAGACATTCCCGGCCTGCCCGAGAAAAGCAGCGTGGTCTCGTAGCCTTCCCCTCTTTCAACTCTCAACTCTCAACTTCCCCCGTGGCCCGCCCGCACAACCTCACGCTCTGCTCCTTCTGCGGCAAATCGCACGCGGAGGTGAAGAAGCTCATCGCCGGGCC
>JACRKB010000264.1 GCA_016235545.1 Verrucomicrobiota bacterium
AAGGCGCACCTCGGCGCGGGCGTCATCTGCTCCAACCTCAAGTCCCTCCCCGGCAACGTCACCGTGGAAATCAACGGCCAGCCACACGACACCGGCCTGCGCAAGTTCGGCGCGATGCTAGGCGACAGGGCTGACATCGGCTGCAACTCGGTCCTCAACCCCGGCACTGTCATAGGGCGCGGCACCGTGATGTATCCGCTCACCAACTGGCGCGGCGTCGCCGGCTCGAACCGCATCGTGAAGAACAAGGCCACCATCGAGGTAGTCGAGCGCCGCGCGAAGTGAACTTCTCCGCCACGTATCAGCCTTCCCCTTCGACCAATCACTAAACACTAATCACTGCCTCCTCCCATGAGACACAGCATCACCGCCTTTCTCCTCCTCGCCACCCGCGCCTTCGCCGCTGACTTCGACATTCGCAACGAAGCCGAGTTTAAGCTCTGCGTCTCTGCCAACGCCAAGGTCGAGCGCCTCGGCACGGACATGAAGTTCCTCGAAGGGCCGCAGTGGGTGCCGGCGGATGGCGGGTATCTCGTCTTCAGTGACATTCCTTCCAACGAGCTGAAGCGCTGGACCAAGGCCGGCGGCGTCACGACCTTCCGCGCGCCCAGCCAGAACGCCAACGGCAACACCCTCGACAACGAGGGCCGCCTCGTCACCGCCGAGCACAGCGGGCGGCGCATCTCCGTCACCGGGATGGACGGCGCCATCACCACCCTCGTGGACAAGTTCGAGGGCAAGCGCCTCAACTCCCCGAACGACGTCGTCGTGCGGCGCGACGGCTCCGTGTGGTTCACGGACCCCGACTACGGCCTGCCCACCGACCCCGCCACCAAGCAGAAGACCGGCAAAGAGCAGCCCGGCAACTACGTCTATCGCTTCGACCCGAAGACCACGCGCCTCACCGCCATCGCGAAGGACTTCGACAAGCCCAACGGCCTGTGCTTCTCGCCTGACGAAAAGCGCCTCTACGTCGCCGACTCCGGTGCGCCCAAGCACATCCGCGCGTTCGACGTGAAGCCCGACGGGCAGCTCGCCAACGGCACGGTCTTCGCGAAGATAGACAAGGGCGCGCCCGACGGCATCCGCTGCGACGCCGCCGGTCGCGTGTGGTCCAGCGCGGCGGACGGCGTGCACATCTTTGCGCCCGGCGGCGAGCTCATCGGGAAAATCCTCGTGCCCGAGAGTCCCGCGAACCTCGCCTTTGGCGGCAGCGACCTCAAAACGCTCTACATCACCGCCCGCAAGTCGCTCTACTCGATTCCGGTGGGGGTGAAGGGCGTGCGGTAGTTGCCGCGCAATTCACCTTGCCGCGTCCGCCCGCGTTGCCCTACACCAAGTCGCGTGAACCTCCCCATGCGCTTGCTTCAACTCATCCTCTGCGCTGCTGTCCTTGTTCCGGGAGCGGGCCGCGCGCAGGTGGACCCGGAGAAGCGGCAGCTCTTCCAGCTCGGCTACAACCAGTCGTTCCAGGGCCTCGGGCCGGTGGCGGCTTATGCGTATTACTACCTGAACCTGCCGGACTGGCCGCGCGAGGGGCAGACGCTGCGGCTGGCGGTCGCTCCCGTGTATCTGGACGGGGAGCTGGCGTTCCGCGAGGCGCTGGGGCCGCAGACGCATCTGGCGTTCGGGGCGGCGGGCGGCGGCTTTGCGGACAGCCACTCGGAGGTGCGTGGCGGGAGGTTCATCAAGGAGGAGTCGTTCAACGGACACGGGGGCGAGGTGAGCACGAGTGTTTATCATCTGTTCAACCCGGGGGCGCAGATACCGCTCAACGGCATCGTGCGCGCCGCGTTTCACCACACGCAATATGACCGGAGCAGCCGCACGGCGGTGGTCTTCGCGCTGCCGGCGGACTCGGGCGCGCTGCGCTTGCGCACGGGGCTGCGCTGGGGCGGGCGCGAGCCGCTGCTCACGCCCAACGCGGCGATGGAGTTGTCGGCGTGGCATGAGGCCGATTTCCGCGCGAACGATGGGAGCTACGGTCTGGCGGGGGACCGTGTGTCAGAGGCGCAGTCGCAACTTTTCTGGGGGCGGGTGCTGTTGATCTACACTGTGCCGGAGCGCGGCGATCACTTCTCGTTGAACCTCTCTGCAGGCACGAGTTTGGGCGCGGACCGCATGGGGGGCTACAAGCTGGGCGCGGCGCTGCCGTTGGCGGCGGAGTTTCCGCTGAGTTTGCCGGGCTACTACTTTCAGGAAATCACGGCGCGGCAGTTCGTGCTGATGGGCGGGCTATACAAGGTGCCGCTGGACGCGAGGCAGCGCTGGAGCCTGACGGGCTTCGCGGCGACGGCGGTGGTGGACTACGTGGGCGGGATGGCGCAGCCAGGCGACTGGCATTCTGGCGTGGGTGGCGGGCTGGGCTACGCGTCGGCCGACAAGGCGTGGGAAGTCACGCTGGGCTATGCCTACGGCGTGGACGCTATTCGCAGCGGCGGGCGCGGCGCGCACACGGTGGGGCTGGTGGCGCAATACGACCTCGAAGCGCGGCGCACGCGTAGGAAGGCGGCGGAGCCGGGCGTGGGGCCGGAGAAGTCGCGCGGGCTGCAACGGCTTTTCCGCGGGGTGTTCGGGGATTGAGGGGGACAGTAATCCTAAATCCGGCAGTTGAATTTTAACGCAAAGACGCAAAGACGCAGGGCCGCAAAGAAAACCGACCTGGTTGGTTTCGCTCCCAACTTCACCGCGCAGGTGAATGCACTTCAGCATGGCAAACCAACCCAATTCTTTCCTCCCTGCGCCTTTGCGTCTTTGCGCCTCTGCGTGAACTGCGGTTTCTAGGGTAATCCTAAAAACCGCAGTTGGTTCACGCAAAGG
>JACRKB010000266.1 GCA_016235545.1 Verrucomicrobiota bacterium
CGGCACGCCTCAGCCCCTCTCCCGCTGGTCCTTCGACCGCGACACCCGCGACCAGCTCGGCTCCCTCCACGGCGAACTCCTCGGCGGCGCGACGCTCCGCAACGGCCGCCTCATCCTCGATGGCAAAGAAGCCCATCTCCGCACCGCGCCGCTAGGCCGCGAGCTGCGCGAGAAGACGCTCGAAGCCTGGGTCGCGCTCGCCAATCTCGACCAGTCCGGCAGCGGCGTGCTCACCGTCGAGACCAGCAACGGCGCGGTCTTCGACGCCATCGTCTTCGGCGAGAAGTCGCCCCGGAAGTGGGTCAATGGGAGCAACAACTTCCTTCGCTCGCGCACCCTCGACGGCGTGACCGAGACCGCCAAGCCCGGCGAGCTCATCCACCTTGCCGTCGCCTATCGCGCGGACGGCACCATCGCCTTCTTCCGCAACGGCCAGCCTTACGACTCGGCGCACAGGCCCGACGCGCCGCTCGTCACTTTCCCCGCCGACGCCCACGTGCTGCTCGGCCGACGCCATACCGGCGGCGGTCGGGCCTTTCTCGCGGGCGAGATTGACGAAGCCCGCCTCTACGACCGCGCACTGACTGACCTAGAAATCGCCGCATCCTTCCGCGCCGGACCCGTCGGCGTCAGCCCCGAGGAAATCGCGAAGGCCATGACGACCGAGCAACTGGCGAAACACGCCGCCCTCACCGCCGACTTGACCAAAGCCCGCGCCGAGCTCGCCGCGAAATCCCAGTCAGCCGCCGAAGACGCCCTCGCCGCCGCGCTCAAGGACGCGCAAGGCAACGCCGCCAACCCACTGCACGCGTGGGCGAAGTTGAGCAAGCTGGACGGCCCCGCCTTTGCCTCTGGCTGGGCGGAAGTGACGAAGAACTGGCGCGACGCCCTTGCCGCCGCGCAGCAGCACAACGCGCAGTTCAAGACCGAGTGGGACTTTGCGAAAGGCGACGCCGCGCAGTGGTTCACCGAGGGCAACGCCTTCGCGTTGGGGAGCGCAGGCGGCCCGCCTGCTCCGATTGGCGGCCTCGCCAATCGGAATTCGAGAGTCACAAATCCAACCGGCGAGCCGCCGGTTGCAGCAGGCCAGCGGCCTGCGCTCCCCGGCGACTTCACCCTCGAACCCGAGGGCGACCGGGCGCTCAAAGGCCTCCTCCCCGCCGCCATTTCCTCGCACATCGTTTCCGAGAAGCACGGCGGCCTGTTCACCTCGCCGCGCTTCCGCATCACCACCGACAGCATCAGCGTGCGCGCCGCTGGCGGCAAAGGCGCGATGGTCCGCGTCATCGTGGACAACTACCCGCTTGGCTCGAACCCGATTTTTCCGAAGGCCGAGCTGTCGCGCGACGAGCCGGGCTGGCTGCGCATGGACACCGCGTATCGCAAAGGCTCGTGGGCCTACATTGAGTTCGGCACGTCGGACGACCTCACGCGCAAGCTCGGCAAGAACAGCGACGCTGCTGGCCGCTCGTGGTTCAGCGCCGAGCGCGTCGTCTTACACGACAAGGACACGCCGCGCGAAGAGCCGCTCGCGCCCGCCGCACTCATGGAGCGCGGACGCCCACGTCCGCATCCGCACACCCAGCCTGCTGCGGACGTAGGCGTCCGCGCTCCAACAGATGCGCGCGCCCTCGCCGCTGTCTACTCCGAAACCCTTACCACCGCCGTGCAAGCGTGGCGCGAAGACAAGTTGACCGAACCACAGCGCGCCTTTCTCGACTACTTCCTCCGCCGCAGCCTGCTGCCGACTTCGCTCAAGTCGTTGCCAAGGATCGCCCCTCTCGTCGCCGAGTATCGCCGCCTCGAAGGCGAAATCTCCGCGCCCCGCCGCGCGCCCGGCGTCATCGAAGGCACGGCCTTCGACTCGCCGCTTCTCACTCGCGGCGACCACACCAAGCCCGGCGAGCCGATTCCTCGTGGCTACCTCGAAGTCCTCCACCGCCCGACCACCAAGCCCCAGACGCCAGACGCCAGACCCAATCCCCTCGCCTCCCCCCGCCTCGCTCTCGCCGAAGCCCTCGCCTCCCCGCAAAACCCGCTCACCGCCCGCGTCATGGTGAACCGCGTCTGGCACCACCTCTTCGGACGCGGCCTCGTCCCGACCGTGGACAACTTCGGCCGGCTCGGCGACCAGCCCACGCATCCGGAGTTGCTCGACCACCTCGCCGCGCAGTTCATCGCCGAGGGCTGGTCCTTCAAGAAACTCATCCGCCAGCTCGTCACCACGCGCGCCTACCAGCTCGCCAGCGAACCCACCGCCGCCGCCCGCGAGCGCGACGCCGACAATGCCTATCTCTCGCACTTCCGCGTCCGCCGCCTCGAAGCCGAAGCCATTCGCGACACGCTGCTCGCCGTGAGCGGACGGCTCGACGCCACGCAGTTCGGCCCGCCCGTCGGCACCGGCGACCGCGCGCGCCGCAGCGTTTACATGGGCATCCGCCGCAACAGCCTCAGCCCGTTGCTAGAAATCTTCGATGCGCCCAAGCCCTTCACCACCCTCGGCCGCCGCGACGCCACCAACGTCCCCGCGCAATCACTCGCGTTCCTGAACGACACGTTCGTCATCGAGGCCGGGAAGTCGTGGGCCGAACTACTTCTTCGCCAGACGCCGCAGGCCGACGCGACCGCGCGCGTCCAGCTTCTCTTTCAAGCCGCCTTCGCCCGCGCCGCTTCCGACGACGAACTGGCGAAGTCCCGCGCCTATCTCAACGCGCTCGGCGCGAGTGCGGATGCCAACGACCTGCGCGTGTGGCAGGACTTCATCCAGTCGCTGTTCAACCTCAAGGAGTTCATCTATGTCCGTTGACCACCGCTTCGGCCTCTCCCGCCGCGCCATGCTGCGCCGCACGTCGCTTGGCTTCGGCTCGCTCGCGCTGGCGGGCTTGATGAACAGCCGCGTGTTCGGTGCGGGCCTGCCGCCGGGACAGCCGCACTTCGCGCCGCGAGCCAAGCGCGTCATCTTCGCCTACATGAGCGGCGGCGTGTCGCATGTGGACTCGTTTGACCCCAAGCCCGCGCTCGCGCAGCGCCACGGCCAGCCCATGCCCGTGCCGGTGAAGCCCACGATGTTCAACAACAACGGCAACATCATGGCCAGCCCGTGGGAGGCCAAGCCGCGCGGCCAGAGCGGCGTGATGATGACGGACCTGTTCCCCAAGCTCGCCGCTCTCGCCGACGACCTCGCGGTCATTCGCAGCATGACCACCAAGGTCAACGAGCACGCGCAGGGCAACTACGCGTTCCACACCGGCTTTCCCTTCATGGGCCATCCCAGCGCGGGCGCGTGGATGAGCTACGGCCTCGGCGTTGAGAACCAGAACCTCCCCGGGTTCGTCGTACTGCAAAGCGGCGGAGCGGCTCCGCCCCACGGCGGCGTGGGCCTCTTCAGCAACGGCTATCTGCCCGCGCAGCACCAGGCCAGCATCATCCGCGTGGACGAGCAGCCCGCGTTACCGAACATCCAGCCGCGCGAGAGCGACAGCTCCCAGCGGCAACGTCTCGACTTCATCCGCTCACTCGACACGCCCTTCGCGCAGGCGACCGGCGAGGCGGCCATCGAGGGCGCGATTCGCAACTACGAGGCCGCCTACCGCATGCAGTCCGCCGTGCCGGAGTTGTGCGACATCTCCGGCGAGAGCGAGGCCACCAAGCGCCTCTACGGCCTCGACTCACCGCACAAGCAGACCGCCAGCTACGGACGGCAATGCCTCGTGGCGCTGCGGCTCATCGAGCGCGGCGTGCGCTTCGCGGAACTGAGCTGCCTCAACGAAGGCATCGGCGCGGGCGGCGCAGGGAACCCGTGGGACCAGCATGGCAAAATCAAGGAAGGCCACGGCGCGATGGCGCATCAGGTGGACACCGGCCTCGCCGGCCTCATCACCGACCTGAAGGCGCGCGGCCTCCTCGATGACACGCTCATTATCTTCAGCGGCGAGTTTGGTCGCACGCCCTTCTCGCAGGGCAGCGACGGGCGCGACCACAACCCTTTCGGTTTCAGCCTCTGGCTGGCGGGCGGCGGCGTGCGCGGCGGGACGGCCTTTGGCGCGACGGACGAGCTGGGCTACTACGCCGTCGAAGACAAGTGCGAGATTTACGACCTCTACGCGACGGTGCTGCACCTGCTGGGCATGCACCACGAGCAACTCACCTACCGCTTCGGTGGCCGCGACTTCCGCCTGACGGATGTGCATGGGCACGTCATCCGGGAGATTCTCGCGTAATTGCGGCGTCACAGCGTGAAGAGCGTCCGCAGAGCTTGCCGGACTTGGGCTTGAACACCCGACGTGAGGCGCTGGATCATAAAAACCCATTGCACCCACGAAGTGGTTTGTTACCGTCGCGCCGCTTTTTTCGGCGCGAACAGATTGAACCAGCCCTTCTGACAGCGAGGCAGCTTTCCAAGCCGGGACAATTTCCGGCCAGCAGTGACGATGAACGACAACAAAATGAGCACACAGGCGCGGTGGCAGGGATTGCCGCCCAAGCAGGGACTTTACGACCCGCGGTTCGAGCACGACGCCTGCGGCGTCGGGTTCGTGGTGAACATGAAGGGCAAGAAGTCCCACGAGGTCGTCCAGCAGGGAATCCAGATTCTCGTCAACCTCGACCATCGCGGCGCGTGTGGCTGCGAGCCGAACACCGGCGACGGCGCGGGCATCCTCATCCAGCTCCCGCATAAATTCTTCACCAAGGCCGCGAAGGAAAACGGTTTCACGCTCCCCGCTCCCGGTCGCTACGGCGTGGCGATGATTTACATGCCGAAGGAGGAGGCCGACCGGCATCACTGCGAACGCGTGTTCGAGCGCGTCGTCCGCGAGGAGGGCCACTCGGTCCTCGGCTGGCGCACGGTGCCCACGGACAATTCCACGCTTGGGCCCACGGCCGTCGCGACGGAGCCGGCGATTCGCCAGTGCTTCATCGAGCGTAATGTGCGGAAGGCGAAGGACGAGCTCGCGTTCGAGCGGAAGCTCTACGTCATCCGCAAGCGCGCGCTGACGGAGATTCGCAACTCCGGCGAGCGCGGCACGCAGGAGTGGTATATGCCGAGCGTCTCCTGCCGGACCATCGTTTACAAAGGCATGCTGATGCCCGCGCAGGTGGATGCGTATTATCCCGAGCTGCGCGACCCCGACATGGAGTCGGCGCTGGCGCTCGTCCACTCGCGCTTCTCGACGAACACTTTCCCAAGCTGGGAACGCTCGCACCCGTATCGCTACATCGCGCACAACGGCGAAATCAACACGCTGCGCGGCAACATCAACTGGATGCACGCGCGGCAGTCCATGTTCGAGAGCGACCTCTTCGGCAAGGACATCAAGAAGGTTTTCCCCATCATCAACCCGAACGGGTCCGACTCGGCGATGTTCGACAACTGCCTCGAACTGCTCGTGCTCGGCGGCCGCCCGCTCGCGCACGCGATGATGATGATGATTCCCGAGCCGTGGACGAATCACGAGTCCATGAGCGACGAGCGCAAGGCGTTCTACGAATACCACTCCTGCCTGATGGAGCCGTGGGATGGGCCAGCGTCCGTCGCGTTCACCGATGGCGTGCAAATCGGCGCGTGCCTCGACCGCAACGGCCTGCGCCCCTCGCGTTACTACGTCACGAAGGACGACCTCGTCATCATGGCGTCGGAAGTCGGCGTGCTGGACATCGCGCCGGAGCGCGTGTTGCAGAAGGGTCGACTCCAGCCGGGCCGCATGTTCCTCGTGGACACTTCGCTCGGACGCATCGTCGCCGACGAGGAAATCAAGGAAGCCATCTGCAAGTCGCAGCCTTACCGCCAGTGGATTAACGAAAACATGGTGGAGCTGGACAAGCTGCCCGACGCGCCGCACTTGCCTGAGCCGGACCACGACACCGTGCTGCACCGGCAGCAGGCCTTCGGCTACACCTTCGAGGACTTGCGGATGCTCATGGTCCCGATGGCGCGCGACGGCGTCGAGGCCGTCGGCTCGATGGGCACGGACACTCCCATCGCGGTGCTCTCGCAGAAGCCGCAGTTGCTCTACAACTATTTCAAGCAGCTCTTCGCGCAGGTCACGAACCCGCCGATTGACTGCATCCGCGAGGAGATTGTCACGAGCGCCGAGACGACCATCGGCTCCGAGCGCAACCTGCTCAACCCGCAGCCCGAGAGCTGCCGGCTCATCGAGTTGAAGCAGCCCATCCTCAGCAACGAGGAGTTCGCGAAGCTCAAGCATCTCAATCACCCGCACTTCAAGTCCGCCACGCTGCCGACGCTCTTCAAAGCTTCGGAAGGCACCGGCGGGCTGGAGAAGGCGATGGACGACTTGTGCGAAGCCGCGACGAAGGCCATCAAGGACGGCGCGAACATCATCATCCTCTCCGACCGCGGCGTGAACGCGGAGAACGCTCCCATCCCCGCGCTGCTCGCGGTGGCAGGCGTGCATCACCACCTCATCCGCGAAGGCACGCGCACGCGTGTCGGCCTTGTGCTCGAGTCCGGCGAACCGCGCGAGGTGCATCACTTCTCGCTGCTCATCGGCTACGGCTGCGGCGCCATCAACCCGTATCTCGCCTACGAGACGCTCGACTACATGATTCGGCAGGGCTTGCTGGTCGGCATTGACCACAAGACCGCCGTCAAGAACTTCACCAAGGCCGCCGTGAAGGGCGTCGTGAAGGTCGCCTCGAAGATGGGCATCAGCACCATCCAGAGCTATCGCGGCGCGCAAATCTTCGAGGCCATCGGCCTGAGCGACGCCGTCATTGACAAGTATTTCACCTGGACCGCCTCGCGCGTCGCCGGCATCAGCATCGAGGACATCGCCAAGGAAGTTCTCACCCGCCACGAGCACGCGTTCCCCGACCGCCCGACCAACGGCCACACGCTCGAAGTCGGCGGCCAGTATCAATGGCGCGCGGACGGCGAGTTGCACCTCTTCAACCCGCAGACCGTCCACAAGCTCCAGAAGGCCGTCCGCAACGCGGATTACAAGACCTTCAAGGAATACAGCGCGCTGGTGAACACCCAGCTCAAGGATATCTACACGCTGCGCGGCCTGCTGGAGTTCAAGCCCGCCACGGCGATTCCCATCGAGGAGGTCGAGTCAGTCGCGACCATCGTGAAGCGCTTCAAGACCGGCGCGATGAGCTACGGCTCCATCTCCAGCGAATCGCACGAGACGCTTGCCATCGCGATGAACCGCCTCGGCGGCAAGAGCAACACCGGCGAAGGCGGCGAAGACCCCGCACGCTACACTTGGACCAACGACAAGGGCGACTCGAAGAACAGCGCCATCAAGCAGGTCGCGTCTGGTCGCTTCGGTGTTACGAGCCTCTACCTCACGCACGCGAACGAGCTTCAAATCAAGATGGCCCAGGGCGCGAAGCCCGGCGAAGGCGGCCAGCTTCCCGGCACCAAGGTGTATCCGTGGGTCGCGAAGGTGCGTCACTCAACGCCAGGTGTCGGCCTCATCTCCCCGCCTCCGCACCACGACATCTACTCCATCGAGGACCTCGCGGAGTTGATTCACGACCTCAAGAATTCCAACCGCCGCGCGCGCATTAGCGTCAAGCTGGTCGCGGAAGTGGGCGTCGGCACCATCGCGGCCGGCGTCGCCAAGGCGCACGCGGATGTTGTCCTCATCTCCGGTTTCGACGGCGGCACGGGCGCGTCGCCTCAGACCTCCATCAAGCACGCGGGCATTCCGTGGGAGCTCGGCCTCGCCGAGACGCACCAGACGCTCGTGTTGAACAACCTTCGCTCGCGCATCGCCGTCGAGGCGGACGGCCAGTTGAAGACCGGCCGCGACGTCATCATGGCCGCGCTGCTCGGTGCGGAGGAATTCGGCTTCGCCACCGGCCCGCTTGTGGCGATGGGCTGCATCATGATGCGCGTTTGCCATCTGAACACCTGCCCCGTCGGGGTCGCGACGCAGAACCCGAAGCTGCGCGGCCTCTTCCCCGGCAAGCCCGAGGACGTGGTCAACTTCATGACCTTCATCGCGCAGGAAGTTCGCGAGCTGATGGCCCAGCTTGGCTTCCGCACCATCGCCGAGATGGTGGGCCGCGTGGACCGGCTCGAAGCCCGCAAGGCCGCTGACCATTGGAAGGCGCGCGGCCTCGACCTCTCCAGCATCCTGCACGCGCCGGATGTGGCTGATGGCGTGGGCCGCTATTGCCAGATGGCCCAGGACCACGGCCTGGAGAAATCCATCGACATGACGCACCTGTTGGAGGCGTGCAAGCCAGCGATTGACCAGAAGCAAAAGGTCGTCGTGCAGCTTCCGATTCGGAACATCAACCGCGTCGTCGGCACGATTCTCGGCAACGAAATCACCCGTCGCCACGGTGCGGCGGGCTTGCCCGAGGACACGGTGCAACTGCACTTCAAGGGTTCCGCCGGCCAGAGCCTCGGCGCGTTTGTGCCGCCCGGCGTGACCATCCGCCTCGAAGGCGACGCCAACGACTACTGCGGCAAGGGCCTCTCGGGCGGCAAGCTCATCATCTACCCGCCCGGCGGCTCCACCTTCCGCGCCGAGGAGAACATGATTATCGGCAACGTCGCCCTCTACGGCGCGACGAGCGGCGAGGCTTACTTCCGCGGCATGGCTGGCGAGCGCTTCGGCGTCCGCAACTCCGGCGTGAAGACCGTCGTCGAGTCCGTCGGCGACCACGGCTGCGAATACATGACCGGCGGCACGGTTATCGTGCTCGGCAAGACCGGCCGCAACTTCGCGGCGGGCATGTCCGGCGGCGTCGCCTATGTGCTGGACGAGGACGGCACCTTTGCCCGCAACTGCAACAAGCAGATGGTCGGCTTGCAGAAGCTGGAGAACGCCGACGAAATCGCGGACGTGCGCGCGTTGATTGAGAAGCACGTCCTCTACACCGGCTCCGAGCGGGGCCGCAACGTGCTCGCGCTCTGGAACGCAAACGTGCCGAAGTTCGTGAAGGTGATGCCCAAGGACTACGAGCGCGTGCTCCAGGCCATCAAGAAGGCCCAGGCCGCCGGCCTCACCGGCGACGACGCGCTCAACGCCGCCTTCGAAGAAAACTCCAAGGACGCCGCGCGCGTGGGTGGTGGTTGATTAGCCGCCCCGAACATCGCAGCCGAGCCAACACCGAACCATTTTCCTCAACCGACTCATGGGCAAACCCACCGGATTCCTCGAATTCACCCGCGAACTTCCCGCCGACCGCTCGCCGCTGGCGCGCGTCGCTGACTGGCGTGAGTTCCACGACCACATGCCGGAGCCGAAACTCCGCGAGCAGGGCGGGCGCTGCATGGATTGCGGCGTGCCCTTCTGCCACACCGGCCAGCTCATCAGCGGCATGGCCAGCGGCTGCCCCATCAACAACCTCATTCCCGAGTGGAACGACCTTGTCTATCGCGGCCGTTGGCAGGAGGCGCTCGAACGTCTGCACAAGACGAACAACTTCCCCGAGTTCACCGGTCGCGTCTGCCCCGCGCCCTGCGAAGGCTCCTGCGTGCTCGGCATCAATTCGCCGCCCGTCACCATCAAGAACATCGAGTGCAGCATCATTGACCACGGCTGGGAAAACGGCTGGGTCAAACCCGAACCGCCTGCGAATCGCACTGGCAAGAAAGTCGCCGTCGTCGGCTCCGGTCCCGCCGGGCTCAGCGCTGCCGCGCAGCTCAACAAGGCCGGGCACCGCGTGCTCGTCTTCGAGCGCGCGGACCGTCCCGGTGGCCTGCTCATGTATGGCATTCCCAACATGAAGCTGGAGAAGAACGAGGTCGTTCTGCGCCGCATCAAGCTGATGGAGCAGGAGGGCATCAAGTTTGTCTGCAACGTCGAGGTCGGCAAGGACGTGACCTCCAAGCAGCTCATGGACGAGTTCGACGCCGTTGTGCTCTGCACCGGCGCGACCAAGCCGCGCGACCTGCCCATCGAGGGCCGCTCACTCAATGGCGTCCACTTCGCGATGGAGTTTCTCCATAGCAACACCAAGGCGCTCCTCGACGGCAAGGACGCACCCATCAGCGCGGCGGGCAAGGACGTCATCGTCATCGGCGGCGGCGACACCGGCACGGACTGCGTGGGCACCGCGATGCGCCACGGCTGCAAGAGTCTTGTGCAGGTGGAAATTCTGCCGAAGCCCCCGCAAGACCGCGCCAAGGACAACCCGTGGCCGGAGTGGCCCAAGACCTACAAGCTCGACTACGGCCAGGAGGAGGCGAAGGCGAAGTTCGGCGACGACCCGCGCATCTACCTCACCACCGCGACGAAGTTCGAGGACGACGGCAAGGGCAGCGTCAAGGCCGTCCACCTCGTGAACATCGAGTGGACCAAGAACGACAAGGGCCAGTTCGTCCCGAAGAATGTGCCGGGCACCGAGCGCGTCGTCCCGACGCAAGTCGTGTTGCTCGCGATGGGCTTCCTCGGCCCCGAACAGCCCCTCCTCGAAGCCCTCGGCGTCGAGCGCGACCCGCGCTCCAACGTAAAGGCCGAGCACGGCAAGTTTCAGACGAGCCTCCCGAACGGCTTCGCCGCCGGCGACTGCCGCCGCGGACAGAGCCTCGTCGTCTGGGCATTCAACGAAGGCCGTGGTGCCGCCCGCGAGTGCGACCGCTACCTGATGGGCAAGACCGAGCTGGCGTGAAGTAGGACAGCGCGTCCCGCCTGTCCCTCTGATTGGAAAGCTCCGGCCCAAGCGGTCGGTGCCGCTGCGTTACTCTGACTCTCTTCAGCGCAGAGGCGCAGAGTGCGCAGAGATTCGCAAAGGGTTATCGGGTTTCCTGCGACTGAATTCGACCTTCTCCGCGCTCCTCTGCGTCCTCTGCGCCATTGCGGTAAGATGACGTCTCCCTCTCACCGCACGCCAACGATCCAAGCTCAGCTGGAAGTCAGGCTGGAAGCCTGACCTGCTTTGGGGTTTGCTTCACCCGTGGACGCCGCCACCAAAGTCACGCCCGACACCATCCGCGCCATGAAGGCCGCGCGACGGCGCGTCGCCGCGCTGACCGCTTACGACTACCCGATGGCTCGGCTCCTCGATGAAGCGGGCATCCCCATCCTCCTCGTCGGCGATTCGCTGGGCATGGTCGTGCTCGGCTATCCGGACACCACGCACGTCACGCTCGCCGAGATGGAGCATCACATTCGCGCCGTCGCCCGCGCGCGGCCCAGCGCGTTGCTCGTCGGCGACCTGCCGTATCACACCTACCAGTCGCCCGCGCAGGTCGTCATCAGCGCGCAACGCCTCGTCGCCGCCGGTGCAGAAGCCGTGAAGGCCGAGGGCGGACGCGACATCCTCCCGCAGATTCGTGCCATCCAGGCCGCTGGCATTCCCTTCATGGGCCACCTCGGCATGTTGCCGCAGCACGTCCTGGAGGAAGGCGGCAAATACCGCATCAAGGGCAAGGACGACGCGGGCCGCGCCAAGCTGCTCGATGACGCCACCGCGCTTGCCGAGGCCGGCGTCTTTGCTGTCGTGCTTGAACTCGTCACCCCGCCCGTCGCCAAGGAAATCACCGCGCAGTTTCCATTCGCCACCATCGGCATCGGCTCCGGCCCGGACTGCGACGGCCAAATCCTCGTGACCCACGACCTCCTCGGCGCGTTCCCCTGGTTCACGCCGAAGTTCGTGCAACCCAAGCTCCGCGTCGGCGAGGACGTGCGCCGCGTCGTCCGCGAGTGGGTCGCCAGCCTGTGAACCCAAGCGCAACAGAACGCAACGCAATGGCGCAAAGATGCAATGACGCAAAGGCGGAGAGGGTTCCGAATGTCCGCGAATTTCACGAATGGACGCGAATCATGATAAGACATCGGGCGAGAGTCGCGCGAAGTCCGCACTTCTTTCTCGTTCATTTGCGTAATTCGCGGGCAGCTTCGCTTCGCGCCTTTGAGCCTTTGCGTTAGATCACAACTCTGGAATTAGAATGAAACGCCTCTCCCATCTCACCCGCACCGGCGAAGCCCGCATGGTGGACGTGTCCGCCAAGCCCATCGTCCTCCGCGAGGCCGTCGCATGCGGCGAAATCCGCCTCCAGCCGGACACGCTTGCGCTCATCGAGTCCAACGCCATCGCCAAGGGCAACGTCCTCGCCACCGCGCGACTCGCCGGCATCATGGCCGCAAAGAGGACCGGCGAGTTGATTCCGCTCTGCCACCCTCTGCCCATCACGCACTGCGAGGTCAGCTTCGCGATTCCCGCCCGCCGCGACCGGGTGATCATCACCGCCTCTGCGAAGATTGCCGGTCAAACCGGCGTGGAAATGGAGGCGCTGACCGCCGTGGCTGTGGCCGCGCTGACCATCTACGACATGTGCAAGGCGGTGGACAAGCAGATGGTCATGAGCGACGTCCGGTTGCTGAAGAAGACGAAGCGAAATGTGATCGGTGAGTAGTCCGCAGATTCTTTCGCTTTTCCAGCTCACCTCACCACCGCTCATGGCCTCGGTGGCAACAAAAACGGCGGACTGTTGCCAGTCCGCCGTTCGAGTGGGTTGAATTGAGTCTTAGGATTTCGGAGCCTCGTCGGCTGCAGGCGCGGTCGGAGCCGCTTCGCCACCGCCCTGTTCCTTCTCGCGCTCTTCCATCGCGGCCTTGCGGGAGAAGCGGACGCGTCCGCGCTCGTCGGTGCCGATGCACTTGACCAGGATGTCGTCGCCGACCTTCACGATGTCCTCGACCTGCTTCACGCGGAAGTTGGCAAGTTCGCTGACATGCACGAGGCCCTCGGACTCGGGCATGTATTCCACGAAGCAGCCAAAGTCCTTAATCGATACGACCTTGGCCCGATAGACCTTGCCGTCCTCGGCAGGGGTGGCGGGTTCCTTGCGGCCGGGCTTCTCACGGCGCTCGCCACCGCGTTCGCCACGACCACCGCGATCACCACGTTCGCCGCCGCGTTCACCGCGACCGCCGCGTTCGCCACGGCCACCGCGTTCGCTGCGCTCGCCGCCGCCGGCGCTTTCGCCGTTGGCTTCAGCGGGGGCGTCGGACGGAGCGTCGTCGCCTTCGCTGGCAACGGCTTCGCCACGGTCTTCCATCGCGGCCTTGCGGGAGAGGCGCACACGGCCCTTCTCGTCCACGCCGAGGCACTTGACGTGAATCTCGTCGCCCATCTTGACGACGTCCTCGGTGTTATTGACGCGCTTGTTGGAAAGCTCGCTGATGTGGACAAGGCCGTCCTTGCCGGGGAGGAATTCCACGAACGCGCCGAATTCCTTGATGGTGACGACGCGGCCCTTGTAGATTTTCCCAATCTCGGCCTCGGCGGTCATGCCCTCGATGGACTCGCGGGCGATCTTCATGCCGTCCTCGCTGATCGAGTAGATGTGCACGGTGCCGTCGTCCTCGATGTTGATCTCGCAGCCGGACTCCTCGACGAGGCGCTTGATGTTCTTGCCGCCGGGTCCGATGAGCGCGCCGATCTTCTCGGGGTTGATCTTCACGGTCACGATGCGCGGGGCATACTTGTTGAGCTCCTTGCGGGACTCGGGGATGACCGCGAGCATGGAGTCGAGGATGGTGAGCCGCGCGATGCGGGCCTTCTCCAATGACTCGGCCAGAATCTTGTGCGGCAGGCCGCGGAGCTTCAGATCGAGCTGGAAGCCCGTGATGCCAGCGGTGGTGCCGGCGAACTTGCAGTCCATGTCGCCGAACGCGTCTTCCCAGCCGATGATGTCGGTGAGAAGGCGGTATTCGCTGATGACGTCGTTGTCATCGGTCTCGGAGCACAGGCCGACGCTGATGCCGGCGACGGGGCGGGTGATGGGCACGCCGGCGTCCATGAGCGCCAGGGTGCCGGCGCAGACGGAGGCCATGGAGGTGGAACCGTTGGATTCCATGATCTCAGCCGTGACGCGGATGGCGTAGGGGAACTTGTCGAACGGAATCACCGGCTCGAGCGAACGCTCGGCGAGCGCGCCGTGACCGATCTCGCGGCGACCGGGGCCCATGATGCGGCCCGTCTCACCGACGGAGAAGTTCGGGAAGTTGTAATGCAGGAGGAACTGCTTCTTGGTCTGGCCACCGGTCCAGGCGTCGAAGCTCTGCGCGTCCTCGGTGGTGCCGAGGGTGGCCAAAGCCATCGCCTGTGTCTCGCCACGGCAGAAGACAGCGGAACCGTGCGCGCGGGGGAGCATGCCGACTTCGCTGCTCAAGGCGCGAAGGTCATCGCAGCCGCGACCGTCGAGGCGCTTGCCCGTGGTCATGATCATCTCGCGGGCGGCTTCCTTCTGGATGTAGTAGAAGGCTTGGGAGATGGTGAACTTGGTCACCTTCTCCGCGCCGTATTTCTCGACGAGCTTTACGCCGATCTCGTCCTGGATGGCCTTGCACGCGGCTTCGCGGGCGAGCTTGCCGGGGGTGAGCAACGCGGTGGCGATGCGGGAGCCGGCGAGTTTCTTGGCATCCTTAAGGACTTCGTCGGGGACGAGGATGAGCGTGATGTCGCGCTTCTTCTTGCCAATCTTCGCGGCGAGCTCCTTCTGCGCGGTGATGAGCGGCTGGCAGGCTTCGTGGGCGAAGCGAAGCGCGTCGTTCAAGTCCGCCTCGGTGATCTCATCCGCACCGCCCTCGATCATCACCACGTCTTTTTCATTGCCGACATAGACGAGGTCGAGATCGCTCTGGGCCATTTGCGAATGCGTGGGGTTGGCGATGAACTCGCCACCGACGCGGCCGACGCGCACCGCGCCGAGCGGGCCAGCGAAAGGAATGTCGCTGACCATCAAGGCCGCGCTTGCGCCGAGGATACTGAGGATGTCGGGATCGTTCTCGCCATCCGCGCTCAGGAGAAGGGACTGGACCTGGACTTCGTTAAACCACCCCTTGGGGAAGAGCGGCCGGATGGGCCGATCCGTGAGGCGCATGGTGAGAATTTCCTTCTCTGTGGGGCGGCCTTCGCGCTTGAAGTAGCTGCCGGGGAACTTGCCGCAGGCAGCGGCCTTCTCACGGTAGTCCACGGTGAGGGGGAAGAACTCCTGCCCTTCCTTGGCCTTCACGGCGGCGACGGCGGCGGTGAGGATGATCGTCTCGCCGAACTGGACGATGACGGCTCCGTCTGCTTGCTTGGCGATTTTGCCGGACTCTATGGAAAGAGTTTGCCCTCCGACTTGGGCGGTTACTTTGGCTGACATGTTTCTTACTGGTGTTTCAGCCCGTTCACCGGGAGGAACTTCAGTGAGCACTCGGGCGGGCGGGTGCTGAATGAAATTTCCCCATGGTGACGGGCCGGTTTCTTAGCGGCGGGATGGATGGTGTCGAAGCTGGGCGTCGCCGCAAAGGCCGCCCGGCCTCGAAAGTGAAAAGCCCCGCGACTACTTGCGGAGCTTGAGCTTCTTGGTGATGGCCAGGTAACGGCTGTTGTCCGTTCCCTGAAGGTAATTGAGCAACCGGCGGCGCTGGCTGACCATGATGAGCAGCCCGCGACGCGAGCTGTGGTCCTTGTTGTTGCCCTGGAGATGGCCGGTCAGATGGGTGATGCGCTCGGTGAGAAGGGCGATTTGCACATCGGCGGAGCCGGTGTCCTTCGCGTGGAGCTGGTGGTCGGTGAGGATTTTCTGCTTAATCTTTGCTTCCATACTTTCGTTTTTCGGTAATGAAGGCGGCAGCGTAGGAGGCTGCAAGGGCCGTGTAAAGCCGTATTTCCCGCCTGCGCGCGACGTGGGCGCATCTCAGTTTCTAGCAACGCAGCGGCTGGTCCGCTCCTGCTCGTAATCCTGATCCTAATCCTGCTCATCCTGCCCTTCCCCGCACTGGAGCAGGATTAGGATCAGGATTACGAGCAGGAGGAGCGGCCCAACTGTATTGCTCGCACCATTCCGCCTGCAAGAATCTGAGAAGCGCCCCTGCGCGGAGATTGAATTTGCCAGTGAGCTTGAGCACTGTCCGCGCCAGCCATGTCGCCCGTAGCCATCCTGTCCTGCATCGCCGCCTATTTTTGCTTCCTTCTAGGGATCGCGTGGTTCACGAGCCGCAACGCGACCAACGACTCCTACTTCCTCGGGAACAAGGCGTCGCCGTGGTATGCGGTGGCGTTCGGGATGATTGGCGATTCGCTCTCGGGTGTGACGTTCATCTCGGTGCCGGGCGCGGTGGGCAAGTCGGCGTTCTCCTACCTTCAGATCGTCCTTGGCTACGTGCTGGGCTACTCGGTGATAGCGTTCGTGCTGCTGCCGCTCTATTACCGGCTGAATCTCATCTCCATTTACAGCTACCTGCGGGGGCGGTTCGGATCGTGGGCGCAGCGCACTGGCTCCGCGTATTTCATCCTGTCGCGGACGCTGGGCGCGGCGGCGCGGCTCTTCCTGGCGGCGAGCGTGATCCAGATGTTTGTATTCGACGCGTGGGGCGTGCCCTTCTGGCTGTCGGTGGCGACGATCATCGTGCTGATGCTGGCTTACACCTACCGGGGCGGGATCAAGACGCTGGTGTGGACGGACACGTTCCAGTCCACGTTCCTTCTGCTGGGTGTGGTGTTGTCCATCGTGGCGATCTCTCGCCAGCTTGATCTGGACTGGGGAGGGATGCTCAAGACCATCGGCGGGAGCCCGCATTCGCAGGTGTTTTTCTGGGATGCGAAGGAGGGGACTTATTTCTGGAAGCAGTTTTTCGGCGGGGCGTTCATCGCCATCGTGATGACGGGGCTGGATCAGAACATGATGCAGAAGAACCTGAGCTGCCGGTCGCTGCGGGAGGCGCAGATCAACATGGTGAGCTTCAGCCTGGTGGTGGTGCTGGTGAACTTCTGCTTCCTGGCGATGGGCGCGCTGCTCTACGCCTACGCAGGCGCGAAGGGGGTGAAGCTGCCGGAGCGCACGGACCAGTTGTTCCCGATGATGGCGCTGCAACACCTAGGGACGTTTGCGGCGGTGGTGTTCATCCTGGGCCTGACGGCTGCGACGTTTTCCAGCGCGGACTCGGTGCTGACGACGCTGACGACGAGCTTCTGCATAGACATCCTCGGCTCGGAGGAGCGCAAGGATTGGGATGAGGCGGGCAGGACCGCGCTGCGGCACAAGGTCCATGTGGGATTCGCGTTTGTGCTGCTGCTGACGATCCTGGCGTTTCAGGCAGTGGGCACACCGAGCGTGATCGGCGCGGTGCTGAAGCTGGCGAACTACACATACGGACCGTTGCTGGGGCTGTTCGCCTTTGGGCTGTTGTGCGACTGGCGCGTGCGCGACGGCTGGGTGCCGATGGTCTGCGCGGTGCCTCCGGTCGCATGCTACCTGCTGGACACGAATTCCCAGTCGTGGTTGAGCGGCTACGTCTTTGGCAATGAGCTGCTGATCTTGAACGGCGCGCTGACGGTGGTGGGCCTGCTGCTGATCCGCTTGCCGGAGACTGCGACCCGCGGCGGGCAGCCCGTGACGTCATGAAGATGGTTCGCAATGCAGGCATTTTTTCCTGCTCGTAATACTGTCCCGTCCCGGCAGTGGAGCGGGACGAGGATCAGGTTACGGGCAGGAGGAGGAACGGAAGAACTGCGCGCTGTCAGGGTTGCCCTGATATGATTTTCGGTTTGTAACCCGGAACGGCAGGGCGGACTATGCGCGGACGTTGGCGGGGCCAAATGGACATAGACGCTGGCCTGCCACCTCAAAAGACTCATGCCCAAAATCTTAATCGTTGACGATGACGCGCAGCTTCGCTCGACCATCCAAATGGTCCTCAAGCTGAAGGGCTACGAGGTGATTGATGCCGACAACGGCGTCACCGCTCTCAAGCTGGCGCGCGCCGCCCTGCCCGACATCATCATCAGCGACATCAACATGCCGCAGGCCGACGGCTTCGCCGCGCTGGCCGAACTGCGCAAGGATCCCGCCACCGCGCACATTCCCTTGATCCTGATGACTGGCGAGTCCGAGCCTTCCGGCATGCGCAAGGGCATGGAGCTCGGCGCGGACGATTTCCTCACCAAGCCCTTCGCGATGAACGCGCTGCTCAAGGCAGTCGAGGCCCGCCTCAAGAAGCACGATGTCGTCAAGGAGACCGCCGAGAAAAAGCTCGCGGAGCTGCGCGCCAACCTGAGCCTAATGCTGCCCCACGAGCTGAACACGCCGCTGGTGGGCATACTCGGCTATGGCGAGATCATCAGCACTTGCGCGGACTCGCTCCAGCCCGGCGAACTGGCGGAGATGGGCAGGAACATCCTCGAGTCCGGCCAGCGCCTCCAGCGGCTCATCCAGAATTTCCTCATCTACTCCCAGCTTGAACTCCTCCGTGCCGACGACAAGGAAATCGCCTCGATGCGAGCCAAGCGCACCGATGATGTGAACGAGACGCTCACTCTCGTCGCGCACACAAAGGCCCAGTCGCTCAGCCGGCTGGCTGACCTGCGCACCGATATCTGCCACGGTGCCATCTGCTGCGCGGACGACCTCCTGAGCAAGATGGTGGAGGAAATCCTTGGCAACGCCTTCAAGTTTTCCAAACCCGGCACGCTCGTGAAGGTCAGCGCGATGCCCGAGGGCAGGTTGTTGAAGATCGTCATCAGCGACCAGGGCCGCGGAATGAAGCCCGAATACCTCCACAGCATCGCCGCCTACGTGCAGTTTGACCGCCGCCAGCACGAGCAGCAGGGCAGCGGCCTGGGATTAGTCATCGCCAAGCGGCTCATCGAGCTGCACGGCGGCACGCTCGCGCTGGAGAGCGCGGAGAACACTGGCACCACCGCCACCATCCGGCTGCCCATGCCCGCTTGAACCTCCCGGTTCGCATCCATGTCCGCAGGCAACAAAATCCTCATTGTCGAAGATGACCCGATCATTGCGGACCTGTATCAGCGCAAGTTCGCCGCCGAGCACTTCACCGTCGAGCTGGCCGGCGATGGCATCACCGCGATGGAAGCCCTGCGGTCCCACCAGCCCGACGTGGTGCTGCTCGACCTCCAGCTCCCGCAGGTCAACGGCATCGAGGTGTTGAAGTTCATCCGCGCCACACCAGAGTTGCGCGCCCTGCCCGTCATCGTTTTCACCAACGCCTACCTTGGCAACATGGTGCAATCCGCCTGGAAGGCAGGCGCGAACCGCTGTCTCACCAAGGCCATCTGCACACCCCGCCAGGTCGTGGATGTGGTGCGGCTCACCTTGATGGAAGCGCAGGCCAAAGCTGAAGCCGGTGCCGCAGAAGCCGCCGTGCCGCCCAGTCCCGACCCTGTGATGGACAGCGCGCCGCCGCTGACCCCGGACGAGTCTGAACGCGATGCCGCCTTTCAGGGCGAAGTGCGCCGGCAGTTCATGCAAGCCTCGCCGCAGATGCTCGTGGACGTGCGTCAGCGCTTGCAGGCAGTCGTCAAAAGCGAGGCGGACGTCGCGTATCTCCGCTGGCTGGAGGAGCGCGCGCAACTGCTCCGCGAGATGTATCGCACTCTGCACTCTCTCACCGGCAAGGCGGGCCTTGCAGGGTTCAAGCAGGTGGCCCAGCTCTCCAGCGCGCTTGAGGCATTCCTGCGCGAACTCCACGAGGCACCGCAGAACGCGAACTCCTCCTCGCTCCGCACTTTCGCCCACGCGATGGATTTCCTCTCTCGGCTGCTCGAAATTGAGGGGCAGGGAGAGCACGACACCAGCACCACCCCGCTGGCGCTCATCGTGGATGATGAGGTCTTCTCGCGCCGCTCAATCATTTCTGGCCTGGAGAAGGCTGGCATCGCCTATGTGAGTTTGGACAACCCGCTCGAAGGCTTGGAGATGCTCCAACGCCAGCGCTTCGACCTCGTGTTCCTCGACATCGACATGCCCGAGATGGACGGCTTCACGCTCTGCCAGAGGCTCCGCCAGATCCCCGGCTACGCGCGCACGCCGGTCGTCTTTGTCACCGGCCTGAACGACTTTCAGATGCGGGCCCGTTCCTCGCTGGCGGGCGGCAGCGACATCATCGCCAAGCCCTTCCTGCCCATCGAACTTGCTGTGAAATCACTCACCCATATGTATAAGGCCCGCCTGCTGCCGACCGATCGTGGCTCCGGCACGGCCCCCTGAACCACTCCGTGGCGTTAGCCAGCCACGTCACCACGACAGATGCAATCCAACCCTTGAAGAACTGGTTGCCCCGATGAAAAAAGTCCTCATTGTCGAAGACGACGCCATCATCGCCAACATCTACCAGCGCAAGCTCCAGATGGATGGCTTCCAAGTCCAGCACGCGGCCGACGGCGAACTGGCCATGGAGATGATCAAGTGCAATCAGCCCGACATCATCCTGCTCGACCTCCAGCTCCCAAAGGCCAACGGCATCGAAGTCCTCAGGTTCATACGCGCCCGCGAGGAATCCAAGACCCTGCCCGTCGTCGTCTTCACCAACTCCTACCTCGGCACCATGGTGCAATCCGCGTGGAAAGCCGGGGCAAACAAATGCCTCACCAAGGCCATTTGCACGCCCAAGCAAGTCTCCGACGTCCTCCGCGCCACCCTCGCCGGTGAAGATTCCGTCGGAGGCCCCCCGCCCGGCGAGGCCAGCACGATCAAGATGGTGGTGCCCGCAAAAGCCCCGGCCCCAGCCGCAGCCGCTGGCGGCACGATTAAGATGGCTCCCTTGGATTCCCCTCCTGCTGCCAAGGCCGAGGAGGCATCGAAGCTCTCCGGCCTGCTGAAGATGACTTCGCAGCCCAAGCCCGCCGCTCGCGCGCCACAGGTGCCAAAAAGCCTGTCCACCGCCGCCGCAAGGCCCGGCGCTGGCGACATCCCCCTCAAGTTAGCGGGAGAAGGCGCACCCATCGCGATGCAGGTCGCACCCGCAGGCGGAGCCGTCGGCTTTGGAGGGATCAAGATGGAAGGCCTCAGCCTCCCTGGCGCACCCGCGATGCCAGCAAGCCCTGCCCAGGAATACATAGCCCCCAGCGAGCACACCCTCCTCGAGGTGGAGGCAAACTTTCAACACGAGCTGCGCCGCGGCTTCTCGGAAAACTTTCCGCAGTTCATCGGCTTCCTCCGCCAGCGTCTCCAGGCCTTCGTCAAGAACGAGAGCGACACCGCCAACCTCCGCTGGATGGAGGAGCGCAGCGCCATCCTCTTCGACATGTATCGCAAGACGCATTCCCTCACCAGCGGCGCGGGCGTGGCCGGGTGCCCCGTCATCGCCCGCCTCTCCTCGCCATTCGAGGCGCTCCTCACCGAGCTTTACGAAAACCCGAAGAGCATCAACCCCTCAGCCATCCGCACGCTCGCCCAGACCGTGGACTTCCTCGCGCATCTCTCCAACGATGTGGACGCCGCCGAGGCGATCAACCTCGGGGACGCCAGCGTGCTGGTGGTGGACGATGAAGCCCTCTCGCGCAAGGCCGTCATGCGCGGCCTGGAGAAAGCAGAGCTAAAGGCGATGGATGTGGCCGACTCCGCAGCGGCCTTCGAGCAGTGCAAGAAGCAGACCTTCGACCTCATCTTCCTGGACATCGACATGCCCGGCATGAACGGCTACGACCTCTGCAAACAAATCCGCTCGCAGCCCCAGCACGCCAAAACCCCCGTCGTCTTCGTCACCGGACTCACCGACTTCGGCAGCCGCGCCAAGTCCACCATGAGCGGCGGCACCGACCTCATTGGAAAACCCTTCCCTATCATCGAACTGGCGGTCAAAGCCCTCACCTTCCTGATGAAGGCTCAGTTCAAGCCAGGAGCGAAGCCCGCCTGAACACGGGGGTTTGATAAGGAGAGCAGGAAGGCAGGAGGGAAAAAAGTGAGAGGCCACGTCTTCTCGATCACTCCTGCTCTCCGAACAAGTCCTTCCTTCACCGCGTCACGAGCGCATCCACCAAGGATTTCAACGCAGACGCCACTCGGCGGCTGGGTTTCGACAAGTCCCGACCACCCACCCACGGCACCGGCACCACGACGACACCCGGCACACACTCCGACAGCAAATACGCGTTGCTCCGAACAGCCGCATCCGCCCGCCCCTGCCCCATCAGCACCACCAGCGCCCGGGCGCGCAACCGCTTGGGCAACGCCTCCCAAACCAGCCTCGATTGATTCACCGCGCCAAGCCGGTCAGGCACCACGACGATTGGGACCGCGCCCAAGGCGGCAACCCAGTCGCGCGTGTCAAAATCCTCTCCCAACGGACTCAGCAACCCGCCAGCACCTTCCACCAGCACCACTTCAAACCGGCTTGCCACGGCCCTCACGTGTGCGACGACTTCCGCCAGTCTCACTCCCCTGCCCTCGCGCCGCGCCGCCATCACCGGCGCGAGCGCGGCGCGGAAATGCCACGGGTTGACCTCATCCAGCGAAAGCGCCCCGCCACTCGCCGCGTGCAGCGCCACCGCATCCTCCCGCCCGCCGGAGCAAACTGGCTTAAGCGCCACGGCGTTGACTCCCGCCGCGCGCAGCAGACGCGTCATCCACGTCGTGAGCACCGTCTTGCCCACGCCCGTGTCGCTCCCGGACACGACGATTATTCGTGCGCGGACTCTGGATTCTGACTTCTGGATTCCGCTTTTCAAAACTTCAGCTGTATGTGGAGGGCGCCTGCATGCAAGACGACTGGCCGAGCCAGGCTCATGGCCAGCCGACGCGGCAGGAGCAGGTGGAATCCAAATCGCATGACCGGAAGCTACGGAAATCGCCACCGCTGGCAAGCGCGCCGCCATCTCATTCCATCCAGCCGAATTCCTCGTGGACAACCCACCAGCAGCGCACCATGCTCCGAACCCAAGCGAACGCAACAAAACTCATGGACCCGACCCTCATCCCGGCTGAACTGGAAGCCCTCAAGGCACAGGTGCAGGCCATGCATGACAACGAGCGCCGGCTCATGGACACGGTCAAAGTCGTCGCCGGCCTGATGCTCGGCCTGGCCGCCATCCTCGTGCTCTTCGCATGGTTCGCCAGCCACAAGAACTACGAGCACGACAAGCTCGCCATCCAGAAGGCGCTGGAGACGACCAACGAATTGCGCTACGCCGCCTTCAACCGCGATCTGGACACCACACTCAACTCACGCCTCTCCGCCCGCGAACAGTCGCTGGATCGCAAGCTAGCCGAGCTGGCGCAATCCATCCGCACGCAGATGGCCACCTCCGGCGGCGTGTCCAGCAACTCGCTGGCGCAACAGAACGAGGACTTCAACCGGAAGATTCTCCTCATGGTGGATGTCATCGAGAACCGCAACGCGCACCCCTTCGGCCTCCTCTACTTCGACTATGCCATCCGCGCAGTCAACGTGAAGAACTTCCCTGCAGCCTCGGATTATTTTCTCGCAGCCAGCATCGCCTTCCTCCGTTCCCGCGACGACTCGAACCTGAACACCAGCCTCGCGCGCCTTTCCCAGCTGTGTTTTCCCAACCTGAAGATGGACGATTTCGCGATGAAGCCGCTGCTGGACGAGAAGTTCGCCCAGCTCGTGGACTCGCTCGACAAGGCAAACGTGAACGGCAGATACACCGTCGCCCTCGTTGACCTGCGCCGGGAATTCGTCGAGGCGAAGCGGCGGACGAAGGCGAAGTGAGGGCTACGCCGCCTGCCGCCGGCTCTGGCCGGCCATCAGGCACTCCAGGAATCCACAGAGAGCGCCCTTCATCTCCTGGCGCGGCACAATCGCGTCAATCAACCCCCGGTCGAGGAGAAATTCCGCCGTCTGGAATCCCGCCGGCAACTCGGCCTGCGTGGTGTCCTTGATGACGCGCGGGCCGGCACATCCGATCATGGCGCACGGCTCGGCAATGATGAGGTCGCCGAGGCTCGCGTAGCTGGCCATGACCCCGGCGGTTGTCGGGTGGGTCAGCACGCTGATGTAGGGGAGCCTGTTCCGCGCGTGGTAGGCGAGCGCCGCGCTGGTCTTGGCCATCTGCATGAGGCTGAACATCCCCTCATACATCCGTGCGCCGCCGCTGGTGGAGATGATGATGACCGGCAGCCCCCGTGCCGTGCCCGCCTCGATCATCCGCGTGAGCTTCTCCCCGACCACCGATCCCATCGAGCCTCCGAGAAAACTGAAATCCATCACGCCCAGCGCCACACGCTGCGTGCCGATGGTGCCCAGGCCGGTGATGACGGCGTCCTTGAGGCCTGTGCTCTTCTTGTAGGCATCGAGCTTCGAGGAGTAGGTGGCCACGCCGGTGAACTTGAGAACGTCCACCGCGGTCATGCCCGCGTCCATCTCCTCGAAGGAGCATGTCTCCACCAGTGAGTGGATGCGTTCGCGCGAGCCGATGCCGAAGTGGTGGCTGCACTTGGCGCAAACCTTCAGGTTCGCGTCCAGCTCCTTGTCGTAGAGCATCGTCGAGCACTTCGGGCACTTGGTCCACAAGCCCTCCGGGATGTCGCGCTTGCGGGACTTGCCGCTGGCCAGCTTGGGTTTCTTGAAGAAGGACGTCTCCGTGGAATGGTCCGGCGGCGTCACGGCGGCGGGGACCGCCTCCACGTCCTGCAATTTTCGCGTCAAAGAAGTGTTGGCCATAGGCTCACGCCGGCCTGCTTGCAGGCGTCAGAAACATGGGCGCATTCTGGCAACTCACCGGACGGCTTCAAAGATAATTATCCGCCTGCGATGCGGTGCGCGGCGGGTTCATCCCAGCTTTTTGGAGGGCAATGCTCGATGCGTTCATTCGTTGAGCGGCAACGGGGCGCTCCTCCTGCCCGTAATCCTGATCCTGCTCCGTTGATCGAAACGGATGGGAAGGAGATGGAGCGGAATTACCTCTCCGTTGCAAGCAAGTGAGATGCGCCCGGGCGCGACGCCCTCACTCCACCGCAGCCAATGCCGCCTTCACGTCGGTCTTGCGCCCGCACTCATTGAGCACCTGGCAGAAGGCTGAGAGAAACAGACGGACATTTTCACGCGTCGAGGTTTCGCCCATCAGGCCGACGCGCCAGATTTTCCCCTTGAGCGGCCCGAGTCCGGCACCCACCTCGATGTTGAAGTCGTTCAGCAGCCGTTTGCGCACGCCGGCCTCGTCCACATCCTGCGGCACTCGGACGGCGTTGAGCTGCCAAAGCTGATGGCCTTCCTGGGAGACAATGTCCAGGCCAATGGCCCCGAGCGCGGACTTGAGCGCGAGATGGTTCTGCTTGTGCCGCCGCCAGCGGTTTTCGAGGCCCTCCTCCAGAACGAGGCGCAGCGCGGCGTGCAGCGCATAGTTCATCGAGATCGGCGCGGTGTGGTGATAAACGCGCTCCTGGCCCCAGTAGGATGCCAGCAGGTTCACGTCGAGATACCAGCTCTGCACCGTGGTGCGGCGGCGGCGGGCGACTTCCATCGCGCGCGCGTTGAGCGACACGGGCGCAAGGCCGGGCGGGCAGCTCAAGCACTTCTGTGTCCCGCTATAAACCGCGTCCACGTTCCACTCGTCAATCCGCACCGGGCAGCCGCCCAGCGAAGTCACCGTGTCCAGCAGCAGCAACGCGCCGGCGTCGTGCGTGAGCTTGGAAATCTCCTCCACCGGCGTCAGCGCGCCCGTGGAAGTCTCCGCGTGGACGATGGCGACGAGCTTGGGCTTGGAGACTTGGCGCAATGCCTCGGAGATTTGCTGCGGGGTGATGATGTTTCCCCAGCCGGACTCGACCTTCGTCACGCGCGCGCCGCAGCGCTCGGCCACGTCCACCATGCGCGTTCCGAACACGCCGTTGACGCCGACGATGACCTCGTCGCCTGGCTCCACGAGGTTCACGAAGCAAAACTCCATGCCCGCGCTGCCGGTGCCGCTGATGGGGAAAGTCATCTCGTTGCTCGTGAGGAACACGGCGCGGAGCATGGTCTTAAGCTCCTCCATCATCTTGACGAAGACCGGGTCGAGGTGGCCGACGACCGGCTGGCTCATGGCCGAGAGGACCTCGGCGGCTGTGTTGCTTGGGCCAGGCCCCATCAACAGACGGGGCGGCGCTTTGAAGGCAGGCGCGATTTGCATGGGCCGAATGTTATCGGCTGCGGCGGCAGCGGGCAATGGGTTTGGAGAGAAGTGGAAAGTGTTCAGTGTTCAGTCTTCAGTGAAGTGCCATTCCTTGAGCGACTGAACACTGAATGCTGAACACTTGCCCCCCGGCCTCCTCGGCGCCCACTGCGCTGTCACGGGACGACCTGGATGCGGTAGTAGAGGTTCCGGTTCGTGAGCGCACCGGAGTGGAGGAAGTTGATGACGCCGCCGGGAGGCGCGACGATGTTCGTCAGCACCAGCCAGTTCGTCGAGACAAGGGTGGTGGCGTATTGGACCTGATAGGTTTCACCGGGCACCACATCCAGGTCGAAGCCGAAGCTCGTCCCCCCGGTGATCAAGCCGCCGCCAGGTGTGCTCAGGATCTGGATCGGGCCGCTGCTCAGGAGCACGCCATTCGTGGGCTGCCGTGCCATGACCGTGTAGCCGATGTGCGACGCGCCGGGGTTGAGCACGCCGAAATACCAGTCGCCAACGAGGCTCGTCCGGCTGGCGTTCGTGCGCACCGTGACGATCTCCGGCTGGGTGCCGGGACGGAAATTCGTGCCGTCGTTCGCCGTGGCCAGCGGGAAGCCGTCCTTGCGCACGATGAGGTCCCCCGCTCCGGTGAGGCTGCGCACCTCGAAGAGCAGCGCCTTCTGGCTCGACGGCACGTTGAGCTTGAAGAGCGTGTTCGGCGCGTTGCCGGGGCTGGTGACGCTGCTCTGCGCCTGGCCGTTCGCCGCAGTCACCACCGTGTAGGGCGTGGCGCTCGCGGCGGTGGCGCGCAGGGTGAAGGCCACCGGCGCGTTGTCCGCGTTCTGCACTCCGAGATACCATGTGCCGGGCGTGAGCGAGGCTGCGGCGGCGGTGTTGGTGATGAGGAAAATCTGCTCGATGCCAGACCCGGGGTTGGCGCTGCGATAATCAAAGGTCTGCGGGGTCGGCAAACTCACCGAGCCGTTGGAGCGGCGCAGGTAAAGATTCACATCCCCATCGGCGGTCACGATCTCGAACATCGCGGCGGAGGCGTTGGCCGGCACCTCGAACGAGTAGCCTGCAAGGTTCGCCGTGCGCGGCACGAAGCCGTTGACCAGCGAGCCGCTGGCCAGCGACGTGATGGGCGGCGCAAGCTCGGTGCGGTCGAAATCCACGCGCACCGTCACGTTGACCGGCGGGCCCGCGCTCATGGCCTGGATGGCGATGTAATACTCGCTGCCGGGCCGCAGCCGGGCGATGGCATCGGAGTTCGTGGTGACGACGAACGAGCCGGTGGCGGCTCCGGCGAACATCACGACGTTGCCGGGCGCGCCGGGCGTGGGGATGCTGGCGGGGTTGAAGGTGACCCGCACCGCCGCGCTGGAGGTGATGAGGTTCGTGGCCCCGCTTGCGGCGGAGGGCACGCGGACCTGGAAATATTGCGGCGTGGTCGAGAGCAGGACGATCGGGTTGTTCACGCTTGTCGGCAGCGAGAGCGCGGTGGTGTTGCTGGCGGCGTAGGAGAAATTCAGGCTCCACGACAGCACCTGTGCCGCAGTGTTCGTGGCCCCGGCGCGCGTGTCGGCGATCTGCAGACGCCACGCGGTGTTGGTGACGACGAAGTTGGTCGGCGAGCCGGCGTTGTTCGTGTAGAAGGTGTTCGTGCCCCACGTGCGCTCGCCCACGAACGTGTTGAGCGTCTCCTCGGGCTGGTAGAAATTCTTCGCCCGGTAGCGGAAGACGGCTGCCTGGCGGTCCTGAATATTGCCCTCGCCGGGGCCTTCCACGGCCACATACAAATCCACGCCATCCGTGGCGATGGCCTTGCCGTAGTTCGTGGCCTTGAAACCGAGATTGTTGTAGTTCGTGATGTTGTTCGTCACCACTGAGAGGACCGCCATGTTTTGCAAATCAATCTCCAGCATCACCGCGTGAACCGTCTCGTCACTGTTGATCACGGAACCCACGGCGTAGGCGCGGTCGAGAGACTCGATGGCGACCACGGAACTGAGCCAGCTCGTGCGGTTCAAGCCGAAGTTGGTGGTGAGCGAAAGCAACTGCGTGCCGGTGAGGCTCCACTGCTCGATGAGGTTCGAGCTGTTCAGGATGTTGCCGCCCGCGTAGGCCCGCCCCACGGCGATGATCTTGTCCCCATAGACGGCCACGGAATCGTATTGCCCGCTGTTGGTCGAGTTCGTCGCCCACAACTGCGTGCCGTTGGTCGTGGCCATGGACATGAGGAAGGGCTTGTTGTTGAAGGTCAGCGGCACCGTGCTGAGGTTGCTGTAGCCGGCGGCGATCACGTTTGTCCCATATGCCACGGCCAGCGAGGTCGCAGGCATGTTCGAGGAAATCGGGGCGGCAACGAACACAGCCGCGCCGGTGAATGGCCCTGCCATGGCTGCCGGCGGAACACTGCCGCCCGTGACGGCCCCGGCCGCAACTGTCACCGCCACCGATGTGTCCGTCACCGCAGCGGAACCTGACACCGTGCTCCCGAGGAATGCCTGCGGGGCCGTTGCGTATCCCGACCCGGCGAAAGTGGGGCTGAAGCCGGTGATGTTGGTGTTCGCATCAAACGTCATCCCGATGACTGCCGGTGGCAGGTAGCCGCGCGTCCAGAGGGGCTGGCCGGTCATGGTGAACTTGGTCAGGAACGGGCGCACGTAGGTGTTGTGGGCAAGATCGAAAGCACCGCTGAAATACGCGTCACCCACGGCGTAGATGAAGTTCGTGGTCAGGCCGTTCGTGCCGGTCTCCGCGCTCGTGGTCACACCCACATACCGGTCCCGGCTGGGGAAGCCGAACATCTCCGTGTTGAAGACCGAGTTGGTGAGGCCACGGGAGATCAGCACCGGCGGCACGCCCATCGTGTGGTTCGTCGGGCCGTTGAACGGGAAAAACACTGCGAAGGCGTTCGTCGGCGTTTGCTGCTGATACGGCATCACCGTGCGGATGATGCGGTTGACGGAGTCGGCGACGAATAGGCCGCCGAAGTGATCCGCCGCGAGGCCGAGGGGAGTGTCGAACCGCGCAACGGTGCCGTATTCACTGTTCGCAGTGCCCACGCTCCCGGCGGTGCTTCCGGCGATGGTCGTGACGGAACCGAAGGGCGTGACCTTCCGGATCGCGTTGTTCCCGCGGTCGGACACGTAGAGGTTTCCGGCCCCGTCGCGGGTGATGCCAGAGGGGGAGTTAAACCGGGCCGTGGTATTGTTGCCGTTCACAAAACCGCTCGCACCAGCCGAGGAGCCAGCCAAGTTGACCCCGCCCCACGCGCCATTCGTGAAGAAGAGCCAGACGATCCGGTTGTTGAGCCGGTCCGCGATGTAGATATTGGTGCCGGATAGCGCATTGCAGGAAGTGACAGCCGCTGGGAGCGCAGGAGGCGAAGTGACGGCAAACAGACTGCCGGAATTGAAGTTTGTGCCTCCCGCAAAATTCGTGGCAACGAAATCAGTTGTTTGATGCACGACCAGCGCGGAAGGCTGGAACGCGCCGAGCGTCGCGACCACTGCGGGCAACAGGGGGATGGTGGTAATCGTGCCGTTGGTGTCGATCTGGCGGATGGAGTTGTTGCCGGTGTCCGCGACGAACAGCACGACGTTGTTGGTGAGGTTGGTGGTGGTGCAAATGGAGATGCCCTCGGGGGCGTTCAAGCTGCCAGCAGCGACGTTGTTAAGCCCCGGCCCGACGGAAACATCGCCAAAGGTGCGAATCCATGTGCCATCTCCCCGGTAGTGCTTGATCAGATTGTTGCCGGTGTCGGCCACATAGATGTCGCCGTTCGTGTGCACCGCCACGCCGCGCGGGTTGTTCAGCGTGTTGTAGGCGGGGAACCCGTGAACCGCAGGGGTGAGCGTCAGCGGGACGTAGGTTCCGTTCGTGTCCGAGGTCACCGTGGCGGGGCTACTAAAGTCAGCAATCGAGAGCGCCTGGCTGAACTTCAGGATACGTCCGACCGATGCCCCGTCCACGTCTGCCACGAAGACGTTGTTGGAGTTGTCCAAGGCCACGGCGGTAGGCAGGGTCAAAGTGCGCGGGTTGGGAGCGGCGGGCAGCGGGGCCGTCAGTGGCGGCGTGCGGAATTCCGGACGATTAGCCGGAAGGTAGGTGAAGAAATCATCCACCGCGTATTCCACGCCGCTGCTGCGATAGACCGACAGGTAGTTGGTCCAACTGTTCGTGCCGAGCGAATTCGTCGGGTTGACGATGACGCGCATGAAGCGCGAGTTGCCGCTGAAGAGCAGGTTCGTCACGTAGTTCGTCGCCCGGCCCACGACCGTCGCCGGAGTGAAATCCATCAGCAGCCGGCCCTCGTATTCCAACTGCACGCGGTCACGGACGCTGTTCGTGCCCCCCGCATGGGTGAGCGTCACCGAGCCGGCGGTGGAGCCAAGGTCCACGTCAAACACGGAACGGTTGGAGTTGCCGTTCCACGTGAACTGCGCGGGCGGGGTGTAGTTGCGCGTCTCGCCCACGGCGAACACGCCTTCCACGTTGGCGGCGACACCGCTGAAAAGCGTCTGCTCGGGTGTCCTGCTGGCGGCAGCGACGGTAGAGTCGCCGCCGCGATAGCCGCTGAAGGATCCGCTCCAGAAGTTGGTGATGGACCAGTTAGTGACAGGGAAATTGACGAACTGGGTCGAAACGGCGACGCCGCCAATAAAGTTCGTGACGAGGTTGGTGTAATAGAGGTTCGTGACGATGGGCGTGATGTAGGAGACGATGAATGCATCGTTGGTGCCCCTGGTGTTCGCAACTCCCGTGCGATTGACGCTGCCCACCATGAAGAGCGAGTGACCCTGATGCGCGAGCGCGCTGGGGGATTCCTGCGGGGAACTCGGCAGGGGGATGGAGGTGTGGCCAAAGAGCAGGTTGGTCATGTTCGTCACCAGCGTCGGCGGCGAGACGACGGCGGAGAAGGGACCGGCGATGGACTTGATGGGCACCAGGCGTCCGAGGTTGGTGGATTTGGGCAGGCCAAGTGCGTTCGTGGTCTGCACATGTGTCACGAAGTTCGTGTTCTCGGTGAAGTTCGCGCGGAGGTTCGCCGTGGTGACGCCGTTGGTGCCGCCCCGGTCCTCGAAGAGCAGCACCTTGCGCCCGCTGGGGCTGATGAGGTGGATGACGAGGTCCGAGATGCGCGGGTGAAGGATGGCCATGCCCACGTCCACCCCGGCGATGACCCGGTCCGCCGCCATGTTCATGAAGAGGTTGGTGGTGTAGTTGTCCAGCAGGGTGACCCCCACGTTGGTGAAGGTGATCTGGCTGTCCGCCACGGCGAGGTTCAAGCCGAGGGTGTAACGCACCGTGAGTGTGACCAGCCCGGCGGAGTTGTTGATGACGCGGAAATTCCACCGGCCCGGCAGCAAGGACGGAGTGCCGAGGGGGGCGGCTGCTCCACTGACCAGATTGCTCACACTGGTGGCGGCGATGCGCAGGTGCGGGAAGCTCCCCGAGTCCGTGCCGTCGAGGTCGAAGGTGCCGATGGAGTAGTTCGAGGAGGTCGGGATGAATCCCGGCACGCCCGCAAGCAGATCAATGCCCGTGCCTGTCGCCGCCGGCCCCGGCACGCTGCCCAGGCCACCGATCACGTCCACGTCGAGGTTCGTCGCCGTGACAGGCACGTCGAGGAAGTCCACGAACGACTGCCCGGCCTGCAACGTGATGGTGCGGTAGGAGACGTTTGCGTTCGTGCTGTATTGGTTCGTGTAAGGCCTGATGTAAATCGAGGCGTAGTCCACGCGGCCCGTGAGCAGGGGTGAGTTGTCATAGACCTCGAAAATCCAAAGGCCAATGGCGTCCTGCCCGACGAGGTCCGTCACGTCGCCGGGGCCGTCGGGCGGGTTGCGGAAGTCATCGTATCTGAGGTTGTGGGTCTGCAGGCCGGAGGGCGGCGGGAAGTTCGTCGTCGGCGTGATCGTGTGGTTGTTGAGCGTGATGGCGGTGCCGTTGAACGTGAGCGTGCCGACGAGGTCGCCGAGGCTCTCGTGTGTGTAGGTGAGGAAGTTGGAGATGCTCTGCATCAGGATGTTCGTGGTGCAAACGCCATAAAGCACCACGCCTCCGGGCGCCTCCGGGGTGCCGTCCTGAATGTCTATCGGCGCCGGAATCAGGGTGATGGTCACGCCGCCGTTGGTGTCGTTGGTGCTGTAAGGGGCCAATGACGCGGCGGCGAAGAAGCCGTAGGTGCCGCCCTGCTGGTCCTCGGATTTGACGCCGACGTAGAAGACCTCGCCAAGCGACGAGTTGGTCAGGCTGATCAGCTCGTTGCCGCCGCGGTTGGTGGAGCGAAGCAGGTTGGCGTGAGACAGAACGGCGGAATCCAAGTTTGTCATGTTGAACGCGCTCGGCACCGAGAGGGCGGTTCCGCTGCGCGCGACGAACAGGTCCACGTCCGCCTCGGCGTTGCGGGAACGGGCGAGGTTGGGCGGCAGGAAGGTGGCGAAGCTGACGAACGGGCCGCCGTTGGTGAGAGGCAGATTGACCACGTTGGTCGTGGTGTTGGTGCTGACTCCGGCCACGATGTTGGTGACCACATTCGTGACCGTGCTGACCGCGTAGTTCTGATTTGTGAAAACGTAGAAGTTCCACTGGTTGGTCACGCCGTTGGTGTTGGCATTGCCCAGGCCGGTGACGGTCCACAGCGGCGAGTTCGCGCCGACGCGCTCGTTCAGGCGCGGGATGCCGTTGGTGATGATGGAGGTCGCGCGGTTTGTGTAGCCAGAGAAGGCCACGCCGGGAGTCGGGCGCACTGTGACGCTGCGGGCGGGGTCATCCGTGGAGATGACGAGCGAGTAATCCTGCGCGACCTGATTGGTGTTGGCCGAGACGGCGTTGACGTTGATCTTCCGACCGATGACATAGACTCGGAAGGTGGTGGCGGCGGTCGGCGGGCTGTTGGTCAGCGGGATGTAGGTGTTCTCGACATTGTTCACCAAGTCGCGCGCGCTGGGCGTGGGAGGCACGGTGGGCTGGGTGACGAGGGCACCAGGCGCAAAGTTGTTGCCCTCATATTGCGCGCCATTGGCGACGATGTTCGTCACGTAGAGGTCGACGTCGATGACCAGCTTTGTGGAGGAGACGGGGTTGCCGGCGGGGTCAGTCCACGCGAGGGTGATTTTCAGGAGGTTCGTCTGCGAAACTGCTGAAGGCACCTGCACGTCGTAGGCGTGAAACTGGCCGGTGGCGAGGTGGTTGGTGACGAGGCCGCTCTCCTCGACGATGACGATGGGCCGGGTGACTGCGGCGTTGTTGCTGACATAGCCAAACGCGGTAATCGTGGGCAGCGTGTTGCTGAGGGAGGGGATGCCCCAGCCCTGGTGAGAGACGGTGCTGCTGACGGCGAAGTCGTAGGCGGTGTTGAGCGTGTGCGCGCGGTTGATGAGGAGCGCCTTGTTGAGCGAGGGCTTGTTGGTCTTGGCATAGTTGACTCCGAAGAATTCCTCCATGAGCGCGAGCAGGCCGGACACCTTGCCCGCCGCGATGCTGGTGCCGCGCTCATAACGCCATGTGCTGCCCAAGTCGGCATCGCTCTCTGTCAAGCTGGTGAAGGTGGAGGCGCGCAGCGAGACGACGTAGTCGCCGGGCGCGATGAGGTCGGGCTTGAAGCGGCCCGACGGCCCCTCGATGCCAACGCCCACGTTGCCGCGACCGGAGATGTCGGACACCTGGCTGGCGCTGTCGGAGTGCGCGGAGGCGAGCGGGTCGTTGGTGGTGCCGGGGACCAGGCGGAACTGCTCGGACGCGCCGACGGAGATGACGTTCTTGGCGTTGCCCGGGGAGTTGATGCTGTCCGCCGTGCCGCCGGTGCCGCCGGAGTTCGCGCCGCCGGAGTTGCCCACGGAGAAGACGTGGGTCATGGGCTGGTCGTGGGGGCGGAAGGCCAGCGAGTCACGCACTGCCTCGTCGAAGAGCGCGGAGTTGATGTCGTAGTTGAAGACGGGATAGCCCCAGCTGTTGTTGACAACGAAGATGTTGGTGGCGAGGGCGGCGTTGGTGATGAGCCAGATGTTGGCGTAGTTCGTGTAGTCGGTGCTGAAGAGGGAGAGGGGATAAACCCGCGCGCCGGGGGCGATGCCGCGATAGGTCGCGCCGTTGATCGAGCCGTTCACTGCCGCACCGTCAGCAGCGTCGTTCGCCGCGATGACGCCGGCGATGAAGGTGCCGTGGCCGGGGTTGACGAGGTTCGTGTCGTTGATGGGGCTGTAGGCATTGGTGAAGGTGCGCCCGGTGAGCTGGCCGTGAGCGAGGTCAATGCCGGAGTCAATGAGGCCGACGAAGACGCCGTTGCCGGTCAGGCCCAGCCAGTTTCCGGCGGGGGCATTCGCGGTCGTGGTCGTGGAGACATCGAGGCGCACGCGGGAAAGGTCGTTCATCAGCACGGGCGAGTGATACGCCTCGATGTTCTGCACGGCTGTCATCTGCGCGAGCGCCACGAGGCTGTCCGCGCGGGGCGCGATGGTGACGACGTGGCCGAAGGGGAAGGGCTGCTCGGACTTCACCTCCGCACCAAGGGCGCGCAGGTCGGCCCTGGCCTTCTCCTGAGTGCCTGCGAAGAGGACGAGGTTCAGCCAGCGACCCGCAGGCAGGGCCTCGCGTCGCACTGCGAGCGGGAGGAGCGTCATGTCCAGTTTGTAGTAAGGCTCGAATGGCAGGACGCTCTGCACGCGCTGGGAGACGCGGAGCTGCTGCGCGAGGATCGCGCTGCCGCGCACGAGGTAGGCGTTGTTCGGCACGTAGCTGACGATCTCCGCGCCCGCGCCGCGCAGCACGTCGCGGAAGCCCTGGTCAATCGCCCCGCGCGCCTGCACGAGCCAGCTTCCGGGCTCCTCGCCCGCGCGCAGGTGCGCCGGCATTTTCAATTCCAGCGGCTCCCGCGTCTCGACGAGCGCGTTGCGCAGCAAGACTGCGGTCTCGCTGCGGAAAAACTCGGCCTCGGGTTTCTGCGAGTTGCGGAGGCGGAACGGGAAGCGCGGGTCGCGGCTGAGGGAGAGCAGTTCCGGCGCGGCGGGGGAAGCGGGCACGGCGGCATCGCGCGGCGCGGTGCGTCCGGTGAGGACATACGGGAGGCGGGTGAAACGCTCCCAAACAGTGGGGCCGGCGGCGTTGGTCGCGCCGTCGCGGGGCTGATCGCGCGGGCGGAGGCGCTCGCCCTGCTGCCAGCAGAGCGCGGCTGCCACGAGGAGCAGCAGGCTGATCAGAAACCAGTTTCGACTTTTCATACGCAGTTGCGCGACGGTGCCGCCACTCTACGACCCGTGCGGGAATGGGGACAATACGGTCTATTGCTGAACGTGAGCGACGCGGAGGCCCTCCGTCGGGCACGGGGCTGTTCTTGCACCGCAGAGACGGGACGGGGGCAGAGAGCCTGATGCCATTTCGGAATGGGATTCGGCGGACTGGCTGGGCGACCGCGACGCGCGCTGGCTCCCTCTCCCTTCCTCGGAGAAGGGGAGAGGGCTGGGGTGAGGGGTTCCGCGAAGGCAAAAGGCAAAAGGCAGAAGGCAAAAGGGGGGCAGACGCGGCTCGGCACTTTTTCCTTTTTCCTTTTTCCTTTTTCCTTAGCCCACCCCTCATCCGGCCTGCGGCCACCTTCTCCCCTCCTCCGAGGAAGGGAGAAGGCGCGCGTCGTGCCAGCCTGTTTGCAGTCCACCGACTGGCATTGGGAATTGGCATGAGAGGAATTGTCCCGCAGATTCTGGACGGCTCCAGATGGGAAATCAAAAATGCATAGAGCTTGAGTTCGAACGCCGAAGCCAGGCGTCCGCTGATGGCACAGAAAGCGGCCTTCAGCCCGCAGCAAGGTGCGCGGGGCAGCGGAGGTGCGGACGCGCCTGTCATGTCCGGCCTTCTGCGGCGTGAACGTCGCGCTCCGTTGCTGCGCCCGCTTATCGTTGTTCGTTGTCACAAGTTCGGTCAGTGGAGGCTCACAAATCCGCCGGGGA
>JACRKB010000265.1 GCA_016235545.1 Verrucomicrobiota bacterium
CGGCAACGGACCGAACTTCATGGTCAATTCCATCGCCGACGCCGCGAGGGTGAAGGCACCCTCGTTCGGGGAATATTTCTTCCGCTACGCGCTGCCGATACTGGTGCCGCTCTTCGCACTCGTGTCGCTGCTGTTCTTCTCGAAGTGGCGGGTGTTCTGAGCGGGACGAATCGGCCGAGTCGCGCGAAGACCTCGAGGGAAGCGAGGGAAGGCTGGGGTAACGTTCGCGGGTCGGACCCACGCGGCAATGAGCGACAGTCTCCGTCGCATTCTTGCATGTTACTTCGCCCCCTTCGCGGTCTTCGCGCGACACCTGCCAAATCGTTTCGGCGAAGTGCAGCCTCCTATCCAAGCCAAGCCGGCTGTGTCAGGGCTTTCCACCCGTTTTCTGAAGTCCGTCGCGGATGTCGGTCAGGCAGTCCACGAGGAAGGCGAGGAAGAAACCGCCCAGCATCAGGCCGCCACCGATGAGCGCCATCTGCCGGCCAGCGGGCGAAGGCGCGGGACTGCAAGCCATCACGATCAGGCCCGTGAGCAGCACGAACAGGCTCAGGCCGCCGACCATGCGCAGCGCGATCGCCCAGCCAGAACTTTTCGTGCTCATGGCCTGTTGCGCCAGCGGCGTCACCGGGTCAATGGCCAGCCAGCTCAGGCCGCCGACCACATACACGGCGGCGAAGAGGTAGAACACGGCGTTCCACGAAGGCGAGGCGGCCTCGGGCGCATTCGTGAGCGTCAGGACCATGGGCACGACGAAGCCAGGCATCGCGCCGCCGAGGTTGCCCATCATGTTCATGCTGCCGGAGAGGGAGCCTGTGTGCTTGCCGCCGACTTCCATGCACGCGCCCCACGCGCCGGGCATCGCGAGGTCGTTGCAGAAGCTCGCCATGCCCACCGCGAGCATTGAGAGAATGGGAATCCATGATCCCGCCGTGCTGGCCGAGGCGGACTGGCGCAGCCAAATCGAGGCCAGCAGCATCACCGCCGCCGCGCACAGTCCCGCGCAGCCCATGAACCGCCGCGCGCTGGCCGAGCTGCCGAAGTATTTCTCGAGCGGGGCCGACACCATGCCGGAAAAAATGGAACCCAGCCCGCCGAAGAACAACGGCACGCACGCCAGCAACGCGCGGTTGATGTCGGAGAGATTGGGGAAAGTCTCCTTGATGAATGTCGGCATCCAAGTGATGTAGAAATACCACGCGAAGGACATGCAGAAGTATTGAAGCCAGAGCATCCACACGCTGCGGCTGGAGAAGAGCTCCGTCCACGGCACGGAATGGTCCCCGCCCGTCGCGTGCGAGTGGTCGCCGATGATGGCAAGCTCGCCGGCGTTCACGCCGGGATGATTCTTGGGCAGGTCGCAAAACCACTTGTAGAAGAACACCGCCCAGACGACGCCCAGCAGGCCGAAGATGAGGAAGACCCACTTGTAATGGAGGCCCAGCCCCGCCTTGCCCTCGCCGCCCGACGCGAGCATCCAGCCCACCAGCAGCGGCGTGAACGCCCCGCCCCAGCGCGCGCTCAACCACATGACGCCCTGCGCCTTCACGCGCTCGTAGGCGGGGAACCACAGCGTGAACGCCTTGGTCACGTTCGGGAAACAGCCCGCCTCGCCGATGCCAAACAGGAAGCGATAGACGATGAGCGACGCGAGGTTGAACGCCCAGCCTGTCGCGATGGTGAAGACGGACCACATGGCGACGACGCGCATGAGCACCTTGCGCGGCCCGATCTTGTCGCCGAGCCAGCCGCCGGGGATCTCGAAGAGCGCGTAGGCCAGGCTGAACGCGGTGAAGGCCCAGCCCATCTGCTCCTTCGTCAGCCCGAGATCCTTCTGCATCTGGGGCGCGGCCTGCGAAATGCACACACGATCCACGTAGGTGATCACGGCCAGCGAAACGGCAAAGAACAGGACAATGGAGCGGGCGCGCGTGGGCGCGGCTTTCGGGTCTGACATGGGCCGAGTTAAGCGGGTTCAACGCAAAGACGCAAAGACGCAAAGCAGATTTCCCTTATCCGGAACGATTCTTTAGCCACGGATGGAACACAGATGAAACACGGAACAGCAGGCGGCTGTCTTGAAGTTGCCTTCCGTTTTCGCCACCACCGTTTGGTGTGCGCGTTCAGCTCCTTGGGAAGATGCGTTTCCTCGTCCCTATCCGTGTTTCATCTGTGTTCCATCCGTGGCTAAATATTCGTTCCGGTTTATTCCGTGTTCCATCCGTGGCCAACTGCATGGTTCCGGATAAGACGAAGCTCGACGAATCTTGAACGCTGTTGCCGCCGGGTGTTCCAACTCGCCGCATGAAATCCGCCCGTTGGAAACCCGCCGCCCGCCGCTTCTGGCTGGAGTGGCTCAAGCCCTGCCTCCTCATCCTGCTTGTCACAGGCGCGATGCGCTCGGCGCTGGCGGACTGGAACGATGTGCCCACCGGCTCCATGAAGCCCACGATCCTCGAAGGCGACCGCGTGTGGGTCAACAAGCTCGCCTACGATCTCAAGGTGCCCTTCACCACCTGGCACCTCGCTGAGTGGGGAGGGCCGCAGCGCGGCGAGGTAGTGGTGTTCTTCTCGCCCGCAGACGGGATGCGAATGGTCAAGCGCGTCATCGGCCTGCCCGGCGACACGCTTGAACTGCGCGACAACCGTCTCCTCCTCAATGGCCGCGCGGTGGACTACGCCACGATGGACGCAGCCGCCGTCAATGCCATCCCAGTCGCGCAGCGGCAGCACCACGACTTCGCGAGCGAGCAGTTGCCGGAGCGCCAGCATCCCGTGATGGCCACGCCCACCCTTGCCGCGCTGCGCAGCTTCGGCCCGACGAGAGTTCCCGCCGGCCATTACTTCATGCTGGGCGACAACCGGGACAACAGCCTCGACTCCCGCTATTTCGGTCCCGTGGCGCGAGGGAGAATTGTTGGGCGCTCGACGGCGGTGGTGTTGTCCTTGGATCGGGAGCGGTGGTTTGCGCCGAGGTGGGAACGGTTCTTCACGGCGATGCCGTGAGGAGCGCGGCGTTCACGCCGCAGAGAGGTGGGCAGGAACAATGCATTCGGATGCCGATTGCTCCACCTACAATTCTGCGGCCTGAAGGCCGCGCTCCATGTCACTTCTCCAACTGCGCTGGCGAGATGGTGAGGTGCTGTATCTCCTCCAGTTGCGCTTCCAACGAGAAGGACACGCCCATCGCGAGGTAGATGAGCGAGCCGAGCGCGTTCATGTTCGCGTCCTGCACGGAGGCGGCGTCAATGCGCCCTTTGAAGCAGCGGTTCACTTCCTGGAGCTGCTCGTAAAGCAGGTTCAGCCCGCGCAGCTCCCAGTCTGGCTCGCCGCCGTTTTTCTGGATGAGGAACTGTTGGATGAGATACGCGCCCACGGTGCGGAAGATGGTTTCCTCCATCGTGGAGAAGGGCAGGTGCGTGCGCGCCAGGCCCTTGAGCCGCGAGAGGATTGGGCATCCGCTCGTGGCCATCACCAGGCCGAAGAGCGCGCGCAGGCCGGTCTGCGCGTCGGTGCGCTTCACGTAGGTGCGCTCGGGCGTGCGGACCTCCAGCGTGACCTCCACGTAGGAGAGCATGGCGCGAAATGTCTCGGTGATTTTCTTGGCGTCCAGCGCGGCGGGGCAGTGGCGGAACTCCTCGCCGGAAAGCGGGCAGAGCGTGCATTTCTGGAAGTCCAGCTTGGTCCAGAAAGGATGCTCCACCTTGTCGAACCGGGCCTGGTAAGTGCGCTCGGTGTCCACCTCGAAGTTGAAGCTCTGGCCGTCATCCAGCTTGAAGACGTATTCGATGGTCACGCGCGAAAGCTAGGGCGGCATGAAGCAGAGGGCAAGAAGTCAGGAGCCGGGAACCAGTGGTGGGCGCATCTCAGTTTCTAGCAACCCGGGTCGGCAGGGCTGAAAGCCCGTCATTCGTCAGCCTGGGGTGGAGTGAACGTAGTGAACGCAGCCCCAGGTGGCCCCGCCAGGCCGTGCCGAGGGCTGTAAGCCCGCCACGCCG
>JACRKB010000267.1 GCA_016235545.1 Verrucomicrobiota bacterium
CACTCTCTCACCTGCTCACTTTCCCACCTGCTCGCTTTCCCACCCTCTCGCTTTCTCTCCCACTCACCACACCCGCGCCCAAATCACCTTGAGATAGCGGCTCTCCAGGCAGTTCGCCATCACCGGGTGGTCCGCGCCCGCGCCGGTGCGGTCGAGGAATTGCAGCCGCCTGCCGAGGCGATACGCGGCGCGTGTCACAAGCTCCTCGAAGCCCTCCATGTCAATCAGCCCGGAGCAGGAGCACGTCACCAGCAGGCCGCCCGGCTCCAGCACGTTCATCCCCATGCCGTTCAAGTCCTCATATTTGCGGCGGCCCTCCAGCTCCTCCTCGCGGCTCTGGAGAAATTTAGGCGGGTCGAGGATGACCACCGGCCAGCGCGTGTTGTTGCGCTGCATCTGCCGGGCGAAGGAAAACGCGTCGCAGTGCACCCAGTCAATCCGCGCCTGGTTCAAGTTTGCGTTGCGCTTGGCCTGCTCGATGGCCTTCTCATCGAGGTCCACGCCGGTCACATCCGCCGCGCCGCCCAGCACCTTCGCCGCGAGCGCGAAGCCGCCGGTGTAGCAGCAGCAGTCCAGCACGCGCTGGTCCTTCACCAGCGCCGCCAGCTTGCGGCGGTTCTCGCGCTGGTCGCAGAAGAAACCCGTCTTGTGCCCGGAGGCGAAGTCCACCTCGTAGCGCACGCCGTGCTCGCGGATTCTTACGGTGCGCACGTCATTCGCGGGGGCGAAGCGGATGCCCTCGACGCGCGCGATGAAGTCATCCACCGAGATGACCTGGCGCTTCGTGCCGAGCCGCTCGTGAATCACCGGGAGCAGCCGCCCCAGCCGCTGGAACATCCCGAGGCTGTGAACCTCCACGCTCAACGTGTCGCCGTAGCGGTCCACCACCAGGCCGCTCATCCCATCGCCATCAGAAGAAATCACACGATGCGCATCCGTGTTCTCGCCCAGCGCGAGCAGCCGCAGGCGCAGGTCCAGCGCGCGCTCGATCAGCCGGTCGAAAAGCTCCTCGCCGGCTGCTTCCTCGCCGTGATGCAGCACGCGCAACGGAACGCGGGCCCTGGGATTCCACAATCCGGTGCCGAAGCGCCTGCCCTCCTTGTCGAAGACCGCCACGAGGTCGCCCGGCTTCGCGTCCGGAGAGGCTCCCGCGATCATCGCCGGGTAAAACATCGGCTGGCTGGCGAAGTATTTGAGCTGCACCCACGGCGAGGGCCACGCCGCGCCGCCCGGAGCCGGGCCGACGTGGCGGCGGACGCCCTGCGGCTCCCGCGATTCAGGGCGCGGCTGGACGCGCGGCTCGGCGCGCGTGCGAAATGGTTCAGACCGGGGTGCGCGGCGGGGCAACGACTGAAACTCACCGGGGCGCGGAGCAAATTCATCCATGCGGGCTTGGGCTTACGGCGGAAGAGCAGAGAAGGCAACTGCTTTTGAGCGCTCTCGAATGGCGCGGGCGCAGCTCAGTTTCCAGGATCTTCGGCGAGGCGCAGCCCCAAACCAGCTTGCAGTCTTCCCCGGCAGGGTGAGACTCCGACGAACCCAATTTGCCGACGCAGGAGGCGCGGGCATGGCGAGCATTTGGGTCTGTGGAACCTCCGACGGAGAATCTCGCCGCGCTCGAGTTGAAGGTTCGACGGATTCTCGCCCGACCCGAAATTGCCAGTGCACGAGCTGGATTAGGATCGGGATGACGAGCGGGAGGAGGGAAGGATTCCCCGGCTTTTCAACCCTGAACTCTCAAGTCTCTGCGCGCGGGGGGCGGCTCGTTGATGCGCGTCCAGAACTGGCCGAGGTGTTTCACCGTGTCCACGAATTCCTGGAAGTCCACGGGCTTGACGACGTAGGCGTTCACCCCGGCCTGGTAGCTTTGCACGAGGTCGGATTCCTCGCGCGAGGAGGTGAGCATGACGACGGGGATGGCGCGCAGCTCCGGGTCCGCCTTCATCTGGCGCAGCAGAGAGAGGCCGTCCACGCGCGGCATCTTGAGGTCGAGGAACGCCACAACGGGCAGCCCTGCTGGCCGGTCGGAGAAGAGGCCGCGCCGGAAGAGATAGTCGAGCGCCTCTGCGCCGTCCCGCACCACCATGACCTCCTGCGCGAGGTGCTGCTCCTCCAGCGCGCAGAGGGCGAGTTCCGCGTCGTTGGGATTGTCCTCGGCGAGGAGGATGCGTTTGAGTCCTGTGGTCATGGCATCGGGTCAGTTGGCTGGGTGGGCATCCGACGCGCCTGCGCCGGGAGGTTTCAAATCATTTCCAACAGCAGCGAGCTTGGGCAGGGTGAACCAGACAGTCGCCCCGGCGTCGGGCTGGCCTTCCGCCCAGGTGCGCCCGCCGTGGCGAGCGATGATGCGGCGGACGTTGGCGAGGCCGATGCCCGTGCCCTCGAAGTCTTCGGGGCGATGGAGCCGCTGGAACACTCCAAAGAGGTGGCTGGCGTATTTCATCTCGAAGCCCACGCCGTTGTCACGGACGAAGAAGATGGTCTCGCCGGGCTTGTCTTTCTCGCAGCCGATCTCGATGACGGCGATGGCGCGGGGGCGGGAGTATTTCACGGCGTTGGCGATCAGGTTGGACCACACCTGCCGCAGCAGCGAGGCGTCCCCCGGCACGGGGGGCAGCGGGCCGCAGTGCCACTCGATGGCGCGGCCCTGCGTGTCCGGCTCCAGATCGCGCAGGACGGTCTGCACGAGCGCTGCCATGTCCACCGTGTCGCGGCGCATCTCGGCGCGGCCCATGCGGGAGAAGTCAAGGAGGTCGTCAATGAGCCGGCCCATGCGCTTGGCGGACTCGATGATGAGGGAGAGATAGCGCTGCTCCTTCGTGTCGAGCTTGGCCAGCGCCGTGCGCTGCACCAGGCCGGCAAAGCCGTCAATGTGGCGCAGCGGCGCACGGAGGTCGTGTGAGACGGAATAGGAGAAGGCTTCAAGCTCCTTGTTCGCGGCTTCGAGCAGGCCGTTGCGGCTGGCGACTTCGGCGAGCAGGCGCGCGCGCTCGTCCTCCGCGCGCTGCCGTTCGGTGAGGTCGCGGATGTGCTGGGCCGCGCCGAGCAGCTCGCCATGCTCGTCGCGTATCGGGCTGAAGGAGATTTCAAAATGGCGGACCTCCTCGCCGGACTTCATCGCGCGCGTGACTGTGAAGACCTCGCCCCGGAGCGCGCGCGCCCAGCCGATGAGCTGCTCCTCCTGCTCGTCGGGCACATGGGAGAGCGGGTCGGACAACCTCATGCCGATGGAGATGTCCCTCCCGAAGTCGCGGCGGAAGGCGTCGCGGTAGGCGGAGTTGAAGGTGAGGAAGCAGTAGCGCGTGTCCAGCGCGGCGATGCGGTCGTGCGTGCCCTCAATGATGCCGCGCAGGCGGTGGTTGGCAAACTCCAGAGCCTCGTGGCTCGTGCGGAGCTGGGATTCGGCGCGCTTGCGCTCAGTGATGTCGGTGGAGATGCCGCACACGCCATACGGCTCGCCGGCGCCGTCACGCAGCGGGAACTTCACGCTGATGTATGTGTGCAGACCATCGTCCTGCGGGGCGATTTCCTCGATGGTGAGGGCGGCGCGCGACTGGAGGGCGCGCTCGTCGTTGGCGCGGAAGGCTTCGGCCATCAGCTTGGGGAACACGTCGAGGTCGGTCTTGCCCAGCATCGTGTCGCGCTCAACGTGGAAGAGGGTTTCAAAGCGGCGGTTGACGAGGAGGTATCGGCCTTGGGAGTCCTTGAGGTAGATGACGGCGAAGCTGTTGTCCAAGATGGCCTGCAATCGCTGCTGGCTCTCGCGCAAGAGCTCCTGCGCCTGCTTGCGCTCGGCCACCTCGGCTTCCAGCGCGCGGTTGCTCGCGCGCAGCTCCCGCTCGCGGGCGCGGGAGGTTTGGGTGAGGTAGGTCGCGATGCCCAGCAGCCCCGCCAGCGTGGCCCCGCCCCCCAGCGCCACCGTGGCCAGGGGCGTGCGCAGCTCATCAACCGTCTCGACCGTCGGCCACGCGCGCAGCGTCCACGGCACATCCTGCACCATCACAGCCAGCTGGCGCGAACGCCCAAGCTCGTCCGGACTCGCCGAACTGCGGAAAATCTCGCGGTCGCCCTCGAGGAGCTTGAACCAGTGGCCGCGTGTCACCGGACCCAGCGCGGACTCCACCAGGCCCTTCACGCTGAAAAGGCCCACCACGAGCCCGGAGAAGTTAGTCCCGCGCGCCATCGGGGCGAACATCAGGAACGCCCGCTCGCCGCCGGAATCCATCGTCGGCGAGACGAAGACATCCTGCCGGTCGCGCGCCGTCCGGACCAGCTCGTCCCGGCGGAGATTGGGCGCGGAGTTCGTGTCGAGGAACGCCAGGCTCCCACGCGGCATGATGCTCCGTGTCACGAGCCGTTCATCCACCCAGCCCAGCGCCTTCATGTCCGGGTAGTGGCTCAGATACAGCCGCGCGTCGAAACTCCAGTCCGTCGGATTGCGGCCCGACCTCGCCTCCCATCGCCGGGCGAACCGCGTGAGCGCGAGCACGCGCGCCTGCGCCTCCGCGTGGATGAGCTGCCGAATCTCGCTCGCCTGCTGCGAGCCGACGCGGTCAATCTGCCGCTCCTCCTGCACGCGGAGCGCCTGCCAGAGCAGCAGCGTGATGGTCAACGCACTTGTGCCCACCGCCAGCGGCACCCATCGCACCAGTGCCAGGCCCTCGCGCTGGCTCCACTCGTGCACCAATGCCATCAGCCCCACGGCCAGCGCCATGAAACCCAGCGAAGAACGCAGCGCCATCGGACTGGCCCCCTCCCAGCGGTAGGTCGTCGGCAAATCAAACGCGAGGCCGGACAACGAGAACAACGCAAGCCCCAGCAGCACGCACGCGAGCAGGCCCACCGCCATTGGGCGGCGGCGCTTCCTCGGCTGTCCGTTGAGAAGCGTGAGCGCGTGGCCCGCGAGCACGAAACCAACCGCGCCGTTCACAGACATCCGGCCCGGCGGCGCGATCTCGTCCCCACCAAAGTCCGTGGCGAGCAACTCATCAATGCCCAGGTTCGTGCCAAGGAGATACTCCGCGAGCGTGAGGCCGCCGATCAGCGTGACCAGTGCCGAGAGGACCGCCGCGACAAACCAATCCCAACGGCGGACGGCAGGCGTGACGTTGAGCGCCAGCGCGGCGCCGGCGAGGATGAAGCCCAATGCGGAGTTGGCCTTCATGTAGCCAGCCGGCGTGAGGAGCGACTTGAAAGACGGCACATCCAGCCACCACCCCGCGAGCACGAAGCCGCCCATGAGCAGGCAGGACAAGCCAGCCCCGAGCGCGACGCGGCCCGATGCGGAAAGGTGTTTCATCAACGTCGCGGCGATGCTACGGCATGGACCGCGCAGCGCAAATCAGGAAAGTCGTGAAGCGGGAGCGGGAGGCGTGCAGAAGTCAGCGATTGGCGAGGATTGGAGCATCCTCTCAAGAAACAGCATCCAAGCCGGAGCCATGCAGTTGAGCCACGGATGGAACACGGAATCAACACGGTGCTGCAGGCGGCTCCCTTGACGATACAGGCCAAGCTCCTCACCACCGCCTGTTGTGCCTGTTCGTCTCCTTGGAACGATGCCGAGGTTCTTCGCTGCTTTCAGTGGAATGGAAGCCAGCGGGCGGCGGCACTTCTCCCGGAGGGAGCTTGAAGTTTGGCTTAGCCGGAACCTGCAATCGGAGACGCGGTCGCTTTCACGCGGAGACGCGGAGGCCGTGGAGGAACGCAAAGAATGAGGCAGGCCGTTCGTGTTGACCATTTTGGGTCTCTTGCCAGCGTATCGGTTGAGCCCGAACTCCGGAATGGAATGGCCGCGAAAGGGCGCAAAGAGCGCACAGCCAAGTTTCCGGCAGGAGAACGAGACGGTTGGAATTAGTCCCAGCTCAAGTCATCCCCGACTTTGCTCCTTTGTGTTCTTCGCGGCCTTTCGCGGCCATTCCATTTCGGCGTTCGCGCTTAGCAGTAAGCGGAAAAAGAGCCTCATTATCGCGGGTTTGTTGGAGTTGTTGAAGTGGAGCGGGTGAAGGGAATCGAACCCTCGTAACTAGTTTGGAAGACTAGCGCTCTACCATTGAGCTACACCCGCAATCCGCCGCGACTCTACCGACCGGGCTTGCCCTGTCAATTCGCCGGCGGCTAACCTCCGCGCCGCATGAAAGCGCTCCTCCTCGCCGGTGGCCGTGTGATTGACCCCGCGAACCATCTCGACTCCCTGGCAGATGTGCTGGTGCTCGACGGCGAGATCGCAGTCGTCGGCAAGGACGCGCGCCAGCGAATCCCCGTCGGCATCGTCACGGAGGAGCTTGATGTGCGCGGCAAGGTGGTTTGTCCCGGCCTGATTGATTTGCACGTGCATCTGCGCGAGCCAGGGCAGTCGGCGAAGGAGACACTCGCCACAGGGACGAAGGCGGCGGCGCGCGGCGGCTTCACCAGCATCGTGTGCATGCCGAACACTTCGCCGGCAATTGACAACGCCGGGCAGGTCGCGCTCGTGCGCGAGAAGGCGGCGCGCGACGCGGTGGTCAATGTGTATGTCACCGGCGCCATCACCAAGGGCATCGCTGGCGAGGAACTCGCACCCATCGGCTCGCTCAAGGGCGCGGGCGTCGTGGCCATCACGGATGACGGGCATTGCGTGCAGAACAACGAGCTGATGCGACGCGCGCTCGAATACGCGAAGATGTTCGACCTCCCCATCATGGACCACTGCCAAGACTACGCGCTGGTGAGCGACGGCGTCATGCACGAGGGCTACTGGAGCACGGTGCTGGGCTTGCGCGGCTGGCCGGCGGCGGGCGAGGACGCGATTGTCGCCCGCAACATCCTGCTGGCGGAACTCACTGGAGCGCACGTCCACTGCCAGCACCTCGGCACGGCGGGCAGCGTGCGGCTCCTCCGCGAGGCGAAAAAGCGGGGCGTGCCGATTTCCGGAGAGGCCTGCTGCCATCACTTCACCCTGACGGACGCGGCGATTGCCGGCAGTGAGAAGTTCTGGGCTGCGGATGGGAAACAAATCTTCGGCTACCACGACGGCGGCTACGCTCGTCCGACTTGGCCAAGCTACGACACGAACTTCAAGATGAACCCGCCCCTGCGCTCAGCCGCCGACCGCGAAGCGATTCTGGAAGCGCTGGCCGACGGCACTTTGGAAATCCTCGCCAGCGACCACGCACCGCACTGCGACTACGAGAAGGAAGTGGAGTTCGACTACGCACCCTTCGGCATCACCGGGCTGGAGAACGAACTCGCGCTCTCGCTGATGCAGCTCTATCACTCGAAGCGCTTGAGCCTCCATGCCGTCATCGAGAAATACACGATCGCCCCCGCGAAGCTGCTGCGCTTGAAGAAAGGCACGCTCAGCCCCGGCGCGGACGCGGACATCACCGTCTTCGACCCCGATCGCGAATGGACCTTCGAGCCAAAGGACACCGCCAGCAAGTCGCGGAACAACCCCTTCTACGGATGGACACTGAAAGGCATGCCGACGGCCACAGTGGTCGCAGGGAAAATCGTTTGGAGAGAGTAGCCCAAAAACCTTCGGGTAGGCTGCCAAACCTCAAACAGCCGTGGACCTCGCAGCCCTTGGACAGTCCCATGACAGCTCAGCACCCGGGAGCTTGGAGAACAGGCGTGAACCTACTTCGTCGTCGGGGCGGCGAGCACAGCCTTGTTCTTGATGAGGAACTGGGCCAGTTCGCCCTTGTTCGCGAGAGACACGGAGGCGCGAGGCGAGGCGCCCCTGTAGTGCTTGTAGTGCACGAGCGTCTTGCCAATGAGGCCGATGCGGAGGTTGGATTCCGCCATCTCCCAAATCTGGCCGGTTTCAAAGGCGATGGCGGGCGTCTGGGTTTTCTGCTGGATAGGCATCGGACGGGGATACTATCAGCCCGCAGCCGCCAACCAAAGCAGTTTCTCAAAATTTTCTCAGCCCCCTCAGGCGTTTGACTGGCAGGCTCATAGCGTGGGGCTGTCCGTGAGGATGTGCCGAACTGCGACGTGCGGCAGTCGGGAAAACCTGTATTTACCCAGTCCCAGCAACGTGACACGTTTGCTCAGTGACGGATCAACGGCCAGCCATAACGGAAGAGTTGTCGTCCGCGCCCGTGCGTTCGCAGCCGGGGCGCTGGCGGCAGCAGATCGCGCGGATGGGGCTGCTCGTGGTGGCTTGCCTGCTTGCAGCGCTGCTTGTGGAGGCCGGTGTGCGCTTGACGCTGGGCGACCGGATCGTCCTTTTCCCCCGCTACCACACGGGCGCGGATTACGGAGAGTTCAAGCTGCGGATGCTGCGCCCAAACCAGCAGTTTCACCACCGCAGCCGCGACGGAGAGTGGGAGTTCCGCATCAACAGCGCCGGTTTGCGCAACGATCGCGAGTTTGCACGCCCGAAGCCGCCGGGCGTCTTCCGAGTGTTGTGCCTGGGCGATTCCCACACGCAGGGCTACGAGGTGCGGCAAGAGCACACGTATGCGGCAGTGCTGGAGCGGTTTCTCAATACGAACGGCTGGCGCGCGGAGGTGATCAACGCCGGCGTGTCGGGCTTCGGCACGGCGGAGCAGGTGGCATACCTTGAGAGCGAGGGAGTGAAGTGGCAGCCCGACGCCGTGGTGTTGGGCTTCTTCGCCAACGACTACGAGGACAATCTCAAGGCCGGTCTGTTTCAGCTCGCAGACGATGGTGCGCTCAAGGTTGTGAAGCGTGAGCACCTGCCCGGCGTGAGCGTGCAGGACAAACTCTACTCCGTCCCGGGAGCCAAGTGGCTCGGCGAGCATTCCTACGCCTACGCGCATTTGTTCAACCTCGTGTGGGAGCAGCAGAAAGCACGGCTGGCGGCCAGCGCGCGGGCGGCTGTTCCGGTGGAGAGCGCCATCGCCACGCGCGCAGTGGACGAGCACGAGACGCGGCTTGCGGCGGCGTTGCTGGAGCGGTTGGGCGGCTTCTGCCGATCACACGGAATCAAGTCGCTCGTGCTCGACTTGCCGCAGACGGACGAACGGTCAGCGGCCCGCGCTTCGCTGAACCCGGCGGCGCGCACGGCGGCGGAGCGACATTGCGACGGCGTGCTGGCATACGCGGCGATCATCCAGCCGTTTGCGGGCGTCGCCGACTTGCACGTGGCCCACGGCCAGCGACACATCACGGAGTTCACCCACACGTTGCTTGGCGTGGCGGCGGGCCAGCGGATGTTGGCATGGCGCGCGCAACCGAGGCCGACATTGCCAGTCAGCGGCGGAACGAGATAGAAACAAAGACGACTCATGCTCAGGCGACAGCGACAAATTCGGGCGATGATCCAGCAGGGCGCGGACGCCACGTTGTTTGCGGTGGCGTTCTGGCTCGCACACTTGGCACGCGAGGTGGCGGTTCTGTTCTCGCCGGCGCTGCCGGACATCCAGCCGTTTGACCAATACATCTGGCTTTACCTGCTCATCATCCCATCAGCGATGCTGCTCCTCAAAGCCCTGGGCTTTTACAACCGTCCGCTGCTCTTCTCCCGGCGCGAGACGGCTTGGGTGCTCTCGCACGCGGTGACCATCGCGGTGCTGGGGGTCGTGACCGTCCTGTTCCTGCGCAAGCAGGAGCTGGCGCGTGCAGTGATTTTCCTCTTCGGCGCGTTCAGCTTCCTGCTCGTGATGGTGAAGGAGGAACTGCTGCGCCGCTGGCTGTTGTCGAAGCTCGGCCAGGAGCAAATCAAGCGGCGGCTGGTGCTCATCGGCGCGCCCGAGGACACGGCGCAGATCGAGCGCGACCTCGACGCAAAAGCGCGCGGGACGGTGGAGGTTTTGGCGCGGCTGGACTTGCAGCAGACGCCCGTGGAAACGCTCGTCGAGCTGCTGCACGAGCGTTCGGCCAACGGCGTGATCCTCAGCGCGCGGCATGCGTATTTCGAGCAGGTGGAGAAGGTCATCGAGCTGTGCGAGCTCGAGGGCGTGGAGGTGTGGCTGCTGGCGGACTTCTTCAAGACGCGCATTTCGCAGACGAGCGTGGATGATTTCCTCGGGCGGCCCACGGTGGTGTTCCGCTCCGCGCCGGAGGCGAGCTGGCAGGGCGTGGCGAAGCAATTGCTGGATTTTGTCGGAGCGCTCGCGCTGCTGGCGGTGTGCGCCGTGCCGCTCATGCTCGTGGCCCTGGCGGTGAAGCTGACTTCGCGCGGGCCGGTGTTCTTCCGGCAGCAACGCAGCGGGCTGAACGGCCGGCCCTTCACGATGCTGAAATTCCGCACGATGGTTTCGGACGCGGAGCAGTTGAAGGCCGAACTCGCGAGCTTCAACGAGATGGACGGCCCTGTCTTCAAGGTGACGAACGACCCGCGCGTGACGGCGCTGGGGCGCTTCCTGCGCAAGTGGAGCGTTGACGAGCTGCCGCAACTTTGGAACGTGCTGCGTTTTGAGATGAGCCTTGTGGGGCCGCGTCCCCTACCGGTGGACGAGGTCCGCCGGATCAACGACCACGCGCATCGCCGCCGCTTGAGCGTGAAGCCGGGCCTCACGTGCCTCTGGCAGATCAGCGGACGCAACGATGTGAAGAGTTTCAAGGAATGGGTTCGGCTCGATCTCGAATACATAGACAACTGGTCGCTGTGGCTGGATGTCAAAATCCTGCTCAAGACCATACCCGTGGTGCTGACGGGGGCGGGGGCGAAATAGGGGCATCGGAAGGCCACTCCAAAACCGCCGAACTTGAATCCCCCCCCGCGCGGGTTCGGGTGGCGGCTGCTGAGAGTTGGACCTTCAGCCGATGACCGCCCCTCTCCATGAACCTAAGAACCGCAGTTGGTTCACGCAAAGGACGCGAAGGACGCAACGCCGAAGGGCATTTTTGCCAAATGCAGGCACCGGCAGTCTTCACCCAATGGGTGAGAGGTCGCGGTTTCAAAAATCTTTTCCTTTGCGCCCTTTGCGTGAGGTTCAACTGCGGAATCTAGGATAAACTCGGGCCGCCGACTTGTAGTCGCCGGCAGGGGTTCATGGTCCCAATGCGCGGCTTTCGGGCCGTGGTGGCTCTCCATGAACCTGCGGTTGTCAGGTGGTTTTTGGCATGAGGACGAGTCCATGTTTGCGGGCCAGCTTTTGCAGCAGCCATTGCTCGGTGTGCGCCACTCGCGTTTCATACTTTTTGAGTCCCTCCTCCACGTAGTTCA
>JACRKB010000025.1 GCA_016235545.1 Verrucomicrobiota bacterium
GAAACGAATCTCTCCATTGTCCACGCGCCTCCCCCTTCCTGCTCTCCTTATTAATGACCTCCTCCCTTCCTTTTGCGCTTCCCTCGCCCCGCCGGAACCGAAAAGCTCGCGGCGTGAAACCCGTTGTCCTCCCGCTCCTCGCCGCGCTGGTCTTGGCCGGCTGTGTGCCGCGCGAGACGCGCGTGGAGATCGGCAACCGCGAGCAAATCCTCCACCTCGGCAACGGCGCGGAGCCGCAGGACCTCGATCCGCAGCTCGTCACCGGCGTCACGGAGCATCACCTCATCATGTCCATGCTCGAGGGGCTGGTCATCGAGGATCCGGTGGACTTGCATCCCATTCCCGGCGTGGCCGAGCGCTGGGAGATCTCACCGGACGGGCTGACCTACACGTTTTTCCTGCGCAAGAACGCGAAGTGGTCCAACGGCGAGGCCGTCACCGCGCGCGATTTCGTCGAGTCCTACAAGCGCATCCTCACGCCGTCGCTGGCGTCGCAGTATGCCTACATGCACCACATCGTGAAGCACGCGCAGGCCTACAACGAGGGCAAGCTCACGGACTTCACGCAGGTCGGCTACCGGGCGCCTGACGACCACACGTTCATCATCAGGCTGGAGTCGCCGACGCCGTATCTCCTCTCGCTGATGAACCACACTTCGTGGTGGCCCGTCCATGTGCCGACCATTGCCAGACACGGCCCGGTGTATCAGCGCGGCAACCGCTGGACGCGTCCGGGCAACTTCGTCGGCAACGGCCCCTTCCAGCTCGACAAGTGGCGCTACAACTACGCCGTCACCGTGAAGAAGAGCGCGACCTACTGGGACGCGGCCAACGTGCGGCTCAACGCAATTCACTTCCACGCCATCGAGAGCCAGGAGACCGAGGAGCGCGCCTTCCGCGCCGGCCTGCTGCACGCCACGCAGCCGCCGCCGGTGTCGAAGATTGATGTTTACAAACAGCAGTCGCCTGATCGCATCAAGATCAGCCCTTACCTCGGCGTGTATTTCTACCGCATCAACGTCACCAAGCCGCCGCTCAACGACAAGCGCGTGCGCCGCGCGCTCTGCATGGCCGTGGACCGCGAGGCGATGGTGAAGAACGTCACGCGCGGCGGGCAGCTCCCGGCGAACCACTTCACGCCACCCGGCACGGCGGGATTCGAAGCGCGCGCGCGCATCCCGACGGACTTCGAGCAAGCCCGCCGCCGGCTGGCCGAGGCCGGTTTTCCCGGCGGCAAGGGTCTGCCGCCAATCGAGATTCTCTACAACACGCAGGAGACGCACCGGCTCATGGCCGAGGCCATCCAGCAGATGTGGAAGAAGAATCTTGGCATTGACGCGCAGCTCGTGAACCAGGAGTGGAAGGTCTATCTCGACTCGCAAAAGACGCTGAACTACCAGGTCTGCCGCGCCGGCTGGATCGGCGACTACGTGGACCCGAACAGCTTCCTCGACATGTGGCTCACCGACGGCGGCCAGAACGAGACGGGCTGGAGCAACAAGGAATACGACCGGCTCATCAAGGAGGCGGGCCGGACGATTGACCAGTCCAAGCGCCTCGAACTCTTCCAGCGCGCCGAGGAAATCCTGCTCGATGAATCGCCGGTCCTCCCCATCTATTTCTACACGCGCGTCGCGCTCATCCATCCGGCGCTCAAGGGCTGGAACCCGACCATTCTGGACAACCATCCTTACAAGTTCGTGTATCTGGACCCGAACGCGGCGCTGGGAAAACGCGCTTCCAACTGACCCACGGATGAACACCGACAGAGAATTCTATAAGGAGAGCAGGAGTGCAGGAGAGATTTCCGAGGGCCGACTTCGCCTTTCCTCCTGCCCTCCTGCCCTCCTTATGAATCCCCTTCGTTGAGCCTCATGTTCCGCTTCATCGCCATCCGCCTGCTCCAGACCATCCCGGTGCTGCTCATCGTGGCGACGGTGACTTTCTTCATGGTGCGGCTTGCGCCCGGCGGCCCGTTCTCGGCGGAGAAGAAAATCCCGGCGGAAATCCTCAAGCACCTCGAGGCTTACTACGGCCTGAACAAACCGCTCTTGGACCAATACACCGACTACATGAGCCGCCTCGTGCGCGGCGACCTCGGCCCGTCCTTCAAATACGAGAACCGCACCGTCAACGAGGTCATCGCCAGCGCGTTCCCCGTGTCGCTGGAGCTGGGCTTCTGGTCGCTGCTCGTCGCGCTCGCGCTCGGCATCCCCGCTGGCGTCATCGCCGCGCGCCATCCAAACACGGCGACTGACCACGTCCCGATGGGCTTGGCGATGGCCGGCATCTGCCTGCCCACGTTCGTGCTGGGGCCGCTGCTCATCCTCGTCTTCGCGCTCATGGCCGGCTGGTTCAATCCGATGGGCTGGGACTCGCCGCGCGACCGCGTGCTGCCCGCGCTCGTGCTCGGCGCGCACTTCGCCGCCTACGTCGCGCGCCTGACGCGCAGCGGGATGCTGGAGATTCTGAGCCAGGACTTCATCCGCACCGCCCGCGCGAAGGGCGCGGACTCGGCGCGCATCCTCTTCCGCCACGCGCTGCGCGGCGGCCTGCTGCCGACTGTCTCCTTCCTCGGCCCCGCGACCGCTGGCCTGCTCACCGGCTCGTTCGTCATCGAGACGATTTTCCAGATTCCCGGCCTGGGCCGCTACTTCGTGATGGCCGCCTTCAACCGCGACTACACGCTCGTGCTCGGCACCGTGCTCTTCTACGCCACGCTCATCATCCTGCTGAACCTCCTCGTGGACATCGTGCAAGTGTGGCTGAACCCGAAACTGAGGTTTGAATGACCGCGCCCGTCTCCCAAGCCGCTCCGCCGCCCGCCACCGAACCGGTGGAAGCCGGCACTTCGCTCTGGCAGGACGCGTGGCATCGCTTGCAGAAGAACCGCGTGGCGGTCGCGAGCTTCGTGCTGCTCGCGGGCATGACGCTTGCGTGCCTCGTCGGCCCGTGGCTTACCGGCCAGGCCTACGACGCGCAGGATCTCGCCCTCGGCGCGACGCCGCCGGGCGCGAAGCACTGGCTCGGCACCGACGCGCTGGGTCGCGACCAGCTCACGCGCCTGCTCTACGGCGGCCGCGTCTCGCTGATGGTCGGTCTCGCGGCCACGGCCGTGTCGCTCACCATCGGCGTGCTCTACGGCGCGATTTCCGGCTACCTCGGCGGCAAGGCGGACGCCTTGATGATGCGTCTTGTGGACATCCTCTATTCGCTGCCGTTCACCATCTTCGTCATCCTGCTCACCGTCTTCTTCGGGCGGAACATCATCCTGCTTTTCGTCGCCATCGGCGCGGTGGAATGGCTCACCATGGCGCGCATCGTGCGCGGACAGGTCGCGTCGCTGAAGCGCATGGAGTTCGTCGAGGCCGCGCACGCGCTGGGCCTGCGCAAGCGGCGCATCATCCTGCGCCACATGATTCCCAACGTCCTCGGCCCGGTCATCGTTTACACCACGCTCACCGTGCCGGCGGTGCTGCTGCTGGAGGCGTTCCTCAGCTTCCTCGGCCTCGGCGTGCAGCCGCCGATGAGCTCATGGGGTTCGATGATTAAGGACGGCGCGGAGAAGATGGAGGAATTCCCGTGGCTCCTCCTCGCCCCCGGCACCGCGCTGGCCACCACGCTCTTCTGCCTCAACTTCCTCGGCGACGGCCTCCGCGACGCGCTCGACGTGCGCGCGAGCAAGGACTGACCATGCCCCTTCTCGAAGTCCAAAATCTCCGGGCCTACTTCCACACGCGCAACGGCGTCGTCCGCGCGGTGGACGGCGTGTCGTTCAGCGTCGAGAAGGGCGAGACGCTGGGCATCGTGGGCGAGAGCGGCTCCGGCAAGTCCGTGACGTGCTACTCGCTGATGGGGCTGATTCCCAAGCCGCCGGGACGCATCGAGTCCGGCATCGCGCGCTTTGACGGCGCGGACTTGCTCGCGATGAGCGAGGCGGAGCTGAACAAGATTCGCGGCAAGCGCATCGCGATGATTTTCCAGGACCCGATGACCTCGCTGAACCCGTATCTGCGCATCGAGGAACAACTCATCGAACCGCTGCTCATCCACGAGAACCTGCCGCGCGCCGAGGCGGTGAAGCGCGCCATCCGCGCGCTGGAGGAAGTCGGTGTGCCGGACGCCGCGCGCCGCATCCGCAGCCATCCGCAAGAGTTCAGCGGCGGGATGCGGCAGCGCGTGATGATCGCGATGGCACTCATCACACAGCCGGATTTGCTCATCGCCGACGAGCCGACCACGGCGCTGGATGTGACCGTGCAGGCGCAGATTCTCGACCTCATCGCGCGGCTCCAGCGCGAGCGCGGCATGGCGGTCATCTGGGTTTCGCACGACCTCGGCGTGGTGGCGGGCTTCTGCCGGCGCGTGCTGGTGATGTATGCGGGCCGCGTGGTGGAGTCGGGCCGCGTGGAGGACATCTTCGCGCGCCCGCTGCATCCCTACAACCGCGCGCTCCAGCGCAGCATCCCGGCGCTGCAAGGCAAGGGCGCGGAACTCTACACCATCCCCGGCCTGCCGCCCGACGTGTCCAAGCCGCTTGCCGCCTGCGCCTTTGCGGGACGTTGCGAGTTCGCGCAGGACGCGTGCAAGACTGGCGAAGTGGCGCTGAAGGAAATCGAGCCCGGCCACGCCAGCGCGTGCGTGCGCGTGCAGCGGGGAGACCCATTTCAATTCTGAGCCAACGGTGCGGTTGGGGTGCGGCATTCGGGCCGCAGAATGGTGAGTTCCCCGGGGGCGCGATGGGATTCGAGCGTTCTCCGATGAGGAGCAACCAAATCATGCCTCGGACTGGCGTGCAAAAGCTGACAGGTGCGCTGGGAGTTCAGGCCGAATGCCGAAGTCGGCTGCAAAGAACGCGAAACGACGCAAGAAGGACAAGATCATCTGACACGGGGCTTGGAACCAAATCCACGCTGCAACTGCCTGGCTGCAATCTCTCCCTCAATGCGTCTCTTTGCTTTTTTTGCGGCCAACTTCGGAAATCGGGTCGAGAGCAGCGTTGGGGTTGCGAAGACGGTGCGGGTCCCCCTGCCAGAAGCTGGCGTCGCGTTCGTGTTGGTTGCTGTGTGCCACCGACCAGTGTTGGCGAACCGCCTTTGCCGCTCGCATTTTCTCGTTTCTGCCCAGGCTGGAGAGGAACTGGCGGGGCTTTCTTCTCCGACCAAATCCGTTGGATTGTGAAGGCACAGCGGGCTTGGGGCAGCCCGGCGTTGACGGGGGAAGTGGCGGCCATGGCCCCGTGCCGTCCGCCCCGCCGCGAATGCGCTGCCGAATGCGCCGCTGTTGCTTCCAGTGCGCCCGGGTGCTGGGTTGGGGACTTGTGCTTGGTTGCGCCAGATTCTTTCACCAGCGTATGGAACCCTTTTCGCGGGTGCTGGTTCAGCCATTCGTTTTCCCATCTGCCTGTCGGTGTTCGCTAACTGACAACCAAACACCCTTGGCTCCAGGCTCAGGGCTGGCGAAATTGCTTGTCGGCCCTTTTTTGCGGCGCATAAAGTGTTCGCGTCGAACGTTGGCGATGAGCCATGCCGTTTGAGCTGCGAGCCATCGCAGCAAGCAGGGTTGGCTGTGTAGCTCAGTTGGTAGAGCAGCGGATTGAAAATCCGCGTGTCGCCGGTTCAATTCCGGCCGCAGCCACCACTTCTATTCGCGTCCTATAGAATCAAGGGTCTTAATCCGAACTCCGAAGTTCAGCCACAAAAGGGCGCAAAGAACACAAACGAGCCCAGTCGGGGATGACTTGAGCC
>JACRKB010000269.1 GCA_016235545.1 Verrucomicrobiota bacterium
AAAGGTCGCAAAGAGCACAAAGGAGCCGAGTCTGGGATGACTGGAGCTGGGACTGTTTCTAACCGCCCCGTTCTCCTGCCAGAAACTTGGCTTTGCGCTCTTTGCGCCCTTTCGCGGCCATTCCATTTCGGAGTTCGGGCTTAACCCGGTTTCCGAAGTCAGCGCACCGAAGGAGCACAACAAACCAGCCCGGGGCAGCGCCCCGGGACATACGACCACGAGTGGCTATGCCCTTCAGGGCGGCGAGGCTTCGTTCCTTTCACCCAGGGTCTTGCTCTGGGCTGTCATGTGGCAGGCCTTCAGCCTGTGACTTCGGAATTCGGGCTGAACCCTCAGTATTTGTCCCTCTCCCCCGCTACTTCACCCCTCGAATCCACTCGCCGAGCATCTTCACCGCCGGCCCATCCACGAGCGTTTTGGCCAGCGGTGGCATTCCGCCCTGACCCACGCGCAGGACACGCTGCATCAGGATGCTTCTTTCCGGCGCGCCGGGGGCGACGAGCAATGCGTCCGCGAGGCCAAACTTGTCATGCAACGGGGCAACTCCGATGAGCCGCATCTTGTCCTTGGCCGTGGTCCAGCGCAGTTCGATGGCGGAGTTGCCGCCGCCGGCATCCACATGGCAGTGGGCGCAGTTCGCGTGCAGGTAGGAGCGCGCGCGGAGGTCGAGGTCCGCGGATTCGTCGTAGGGGTCGGGCAGGCCCGCCATTTTCTCCGGAGGCTTGGGCAGCTTCGCGACGCCGTCCTTGTCGGGCTTCAGGCTGAACGCGCCGATGTGCGCGAGCGTGCGGAGCTGGTTGGCCTTCACGCCGCCGTAGTCGTGCTCGCGGTTCATCTGGAGCGTGGTCGTGCCGAGCACGAACTGCGCGGCTCGGCTGTGGCAGGTCATGCACTCGGCGCGGCTGGGAAAATGCCACGTCTGCTTGCGCGAGCCTCCCGGCGCGCGGGCGTCCTTGATTTTGTAATCGCTGTCCGCGCCCTTGGCCTCGACCAGATACGCGTCCGTCTGCGCGTCGTTCCAGCGGTAGCTGTAGCCCGTCCACTCGTTCTGCTCGAAGAGCATGAAGCGCGTCTCAACCCACTTCCGTGACTTGGGGTTCCCGGCCTCGAGGTCGAGGGCGAAACTCTTCACCAGCACGGTCTCCTCCGGGAACTTCCACCCGCCAGTCTCGCTGAACTCGATCTTGCCCTCGCCTGGCAGGGCGATGAACCGCTCCTTGTGCGCGCCGTCCGACCACAACTGCGAGTTCACCGAATAGGGAATCAGCGCGGGCTGAACGACGTGGCCCTTCACTCTCGCGAACAGCCCGCTCTCACTGAGCCGCTTCGGAAACGGCGGCCGCTTCTTGGTGGCGGGTGGGGTCCGCTCCAGCTCGTAGAGCTGTCCCGCATAGTCCACGTAAAAGATTTCGCCCGCGTGTCCCTCGCTGAAGGCGAGCATCGCGTGCGGCGTGTCGGCGATCTCGCGCGACCATGTCACCTTGCTGCCCTTGCGCTTGAGCGCCCAGATCTTGCCCGTGCCGTAGTCGCCGTAGATGTAGGCGCCGCGCAGCTCCGCGAACTTGCTGCCCTGATAGACAATGCCGCCGGTGATGGACCGCGCCTCGGCGTGATGATGCTCGATGAGCGGCGGCGTGACCGGGTGCGGGCCGGGCACACGCTGCGCGTGGAACGGGTGGTTTCCCTCGCGCACGCTCCAGCCGAAGTTCGCGCCGCGCTTCACCAGTTGGATCATCTCCCACAAGTCCTGCCCGATGTCGCCGACGAGCATCGCGCCGTCCGCCGGGTCCATCGTCATCCGCCACGGGTTGCGGAAGCCGTAAGCCCACAGCTCGGGCCGCGCCCCGGGAATGTCCCAGAATGGGTTGTCCTTCGGGATGGAGAATGCCTTCCCCGCGTCGGGCCGCTCGATGTCGAGGCGCAGGACGCCGGAGTTCAAATCGGAAATGTCCTGCCCGGTGTTGTTGCCGTCGGAGTCGCTCGTGCCGTCGCCGGACGTGATGTAGAGCATCCCGTCGAGCCCGAACGCCATCTCGCCGCCGTTGTGGCCGTTGGACCACCACTTGATGATCTCGAACTCGGACGCCGGATTGGCGCGGCCCTCCGCCGTGACGGTGTAGCGGAGGATGCGGTTGAACCTGTTCGTGCCGCCCAGCACCACGCCCGCGCTGTTGGTCTGCAGTTTGTTTGGTCCGTTGGCGAAGACGAAGAAGAAGCGGTTCGTCGCGAAGCCGGGATGGAAGTGGAATGAGTAGCAATCGTGGTCCGCGAGTTCGAGGAACGCATTCGTGGTGCTCGCCGAAGTGTCGCGCGGAATCGCCAGGATGCGCCCGGCCTGCTCTGCCACGAGGAAGCGCTCACTGCCCGCGTCGCGCCCGAGAAAGAGCGGATGCTTGAAGTCCAGCCCCGGCCACGCGCGCCTGGCCCGCAGCATCAACGGCGTCTCGGGCGAACCGACGACACGCGAGGTGGTGAGCGGGATGCGCTTCTCCAAGCCGGCGGGCAACCCGTCGTGGGCCGTGGCGCCCACGGCGTTCCACGCCAGCAGGGCGAGGAGCAAGCAAATCAGGTGATACACGCCGCAACCGTAGGCACACGGATGGAGCCGTCAATTCAGCGTTTGGCGTCCGGACCGCCGGGGCGCATCCCAGTTTCCAGCAACGCAGTGGCTGTTCCGCTCCTGCTCGTAATCCTAATCCTGCTCATCCTGCCCTTCCCCGCACTGGAGCAGGATTAAGATCAGGATTACGAGCAGGAGCAGCGGCCCAACTGCTTCGCTCCCACCATTCCGCCTGCAACTTCATGGAGAGCGGAGCCACGCCAGCAGATCGGCCATGGCCTGCGGGGGAAGCGCAGCCTCGATGCCTTCGGGCATGAGGCTCAGCGGCGAGGGGCGCAACGCCTTCACGTCGGAGCGGAGGAGCTTGTCCTTCACACCATTGGCCTGCGCGAGCGTGAAGCCGGTGGCAGTCTCGTCCACTACAAGACCGGTCAGCGCGCGGTCGTCCTTCGTGTCCACGTTGTAGGCGATGTATTTCGGCTCGATGGCCGCGTTCGGGTCGAGGATGGCGATGAGGAAATCGCCGGCCGGCTTGGTGCGGAAGGTGGCGAGGTCGGGGCCGAGCGCATGGCCGAGGCCGCGATAGGCGTGGCAGGAGGCGCAGCTTGTGGTGAAGAGCGCGGCACCTTTCGCGGCGTCACCCTTGAGCGAGGCGATGCCTGCATAGCTCGCGAGAACGGCGGCGCGGGAGGCGGTTTGCTCGGGGAAGAGTTTCGCGACGCGAGCCTTCGTCGCGTCGCTGCCGTGGAAGCGCAGGCGGCTGCGCGTGGCAGGAGGGATTTCCGCGACGCCCACCACGCCGCGCTCGACAGCGTTGAGGAGCGACTGCGTCCACACTGCCTGGCTCGCGAGAGTTTCGACGATGACGGGCCGCTGCGCGACGGGCAGCAAGGGCCATTGCGCGAGGATGAGTTCGTCAGTCTGCGGCCAGCGGCGGGCACGGAGCGTGTCGAGGGCGAGTTGCTGGAGCGCGACGCTCGCCGGCGGCAAGAGCAATCGGACGACGAGCGGGGCATCGGCCTCCGGGCGGTTGAAGCCGCGTCCGAGCAGCGGCACGGAGGCGTGGCGCGTGGTGTCGGAGGCGAGCGGGCTCGCGGCAAAGGCGCGCGCGTCGGCGTAGAGCTGTTGCAGGCGAGCGGTGGCGGCGCGGACTTCGGCGTTGGGCGAGTCGGCGAACTTGCGCAGCGCGACTCCGCGCGCATCGAAGGCGTCCTGCAATGCGGTCATCGCCAGCAGTTGCCAGTGCTGCGTGCGTTCGCCCTCCGCCGGCGCGAGCGCGGTGAGCAGCGAGGCGAACTCCGTATCGGTCGCGGAGGCGGACGCGGTGGCGATGAGCTGGCCGAGGAACTCATTGCGGCCCGGCGCGGCGGCGGGCGTGGTGACGGCGACCTTGAGCAGCTCGCCCGTGCGGCCCACGGCTCCGCTCAGGATGGCGGCGCGTTGATAAGGGTCGGCCATTCCGTCTCGTGCAAGCCGGGCGAGCGCGGCGGTCGCGCGCGGGTCGTTCCACCTGCCGAGGGTGAAGGCGAGTTGGTAGCGGACGGTGGGGGTGGAGTCGGCGGTAAGTTTCAACGTGGCCTCGGCGAGCCGCGTGTCGCTCGCGAGGAGCGGCTCGGCTAGGCGCAGGGCGAGTTGACGGACGGTGGGGTGTGAGTCGGTGAGCGCGGTTAGCAGCTGGGCGGAGGCATCGCCGACCTTGCGGTCGTCATGGACGCGCGGCAGCGCGTCCCTACCAGCATTCAGTGCGGCGAGGGCTTGCAGGCGGATGGCAGGACTAGTGGAGGTGGCGAAGAGTTTTGCCAGTGGCGCGGTGGCTTGCGGGTCGTTGCGGTGGAGCAGTTCGCGGTGCGCCAAGTCACGCGCGATTCCGTTCTCCGTGTTCAGCGCGGCGACGACTTGCGGGGTCGTGAGTTTGGTCAGGTCGTTGAACGGGCGGAGCTTCGCGCCTTGCGGAAAGACGCGGTAGATGCGGCCTTTGTCGGAGCCGGCGCGCACGTCGAGATCCTTCAAGCGGGCGGGCGGAATCCAGCGCGGGTGCTCGACGACGAAGCGATACATGTCCACGACCCACAGCGCGCCGTCGGGGCCGGTGAGCACCTGCACGGGGCGGAACCAGTTGTCGGTGCTGGCGAGAAACTCGGTGGCGGCCTCGTCGGCAGGCTTCGAGGCGGTGAAGGTGACGCCGCTGTGCGTGAGCGCGAGGCGGCGCACCATGTTGTGCACCGGCTCGCAGATGAAAAGATTTTGGCTGAAGCCCGAGCCGAGCAGTGTGTCGCGATACACGCCCAGGCCGCACGCGGAGGTGACCCGGTTCAGCGACTGCGGGCTGTTGAAGCGCTCCAATGGCGTGCTGATGGGCCGAAGCCGCGCCAGCTCCTCGCTGCCGGCGAGATTCACGCTGGGCGACGGCGCGGGGACGTGCGGGTTGCGTGAGAGGTAACGGTCGGGCAACGGGTAGTGGAGGGCGAACTTGGTGTTGTCGCAGCCAAACCAGTTGCCGAAGTCGTCGCGCGCGCGGCCCTGCTGCGTGAGGCCGGAGGTGGCCTCGAACTCGCCGGTGTCCGGGAGGAAGCGGAAGTCGCGGCCGCGGATGTTGAGGGGTTGAGAGTTGTGAGTTGAGAGTTGAGAGAGGTTCTGGATGTTGCCGCCGAGGAGGCCGTTGGCGCCGTGGACCCAGTTGTCGAGGCCGAGCGAGAGGCTGTTCACTCGGGCCTGGTAGTTGTTCGTCTCGAAGCCGGTGTAGAGCTTGCGCACGATGTCGGCCTTGCCGTCGCCGTCGGTGTCCTCGGCGTAAATGATGTCCGGCGCGGCGCAGATGAGCGCGCCTTTGCGCCATGCCATCACGCCGGTCGGGAACGGCAGGCCGTCGAGGAAAAGAGTGGAGCGGTCGAACGGGCCGTCGGGGCGCGAGCGAGTGAGGAATTTTACGCGGCCGCCGGGCTTCCAGTTGCCGTCGAGGCCCATCGGATAGTCGGCCATCTCGACGACCCACAACTTTCCGTCGGTGCCGAAGTCGATTGCGACCGGGCTGGTGACGAGCGGCTCGGCGACGGCAAGCTCGACGGTGAGGCCGGGCTTGGTGCGGAGGGTGGCGAGAGATTCGGCGGGGGATTTTGGAGGCGGCGACATCGCTGGAGCGCGGACGCCCACGTCCGCAGTGCTGGTTTCGGCTGTGCTACGGACGTGGGCGTCCGTGCTCCTTTGTGCGGTGACGAAGTCGCGCGGCAGCAGCTCGTGGACAGTGCTGATGATTCTGTTCTCCAAGCCCGGAGCGAACTTCGTGGGCCGGTCGTAATAGACCATCGCACCGCCGCCTTCATAGCCGCCCTCCTGCAAGATGCGCTCGCTCGGGATGTAGCACGGGTCGTCATTCGAGTAGCCGTGGACCCAGAGGCGCGAGCCGTCGAACTCGCGCTTCAGGCGCAGGCCGTAGTCCACGACGACTTCGCCGGGCAGGAAGACGAGGGCGAGGTTGGTGCCGAAGTTCCAGGTTTGGATGAGATACGGCAGCTTCGTCGGGAGCGACTCGCCACGGTCGAGGCGCGCGAGGTTCTTCTTCGCGTGATAGGAAATCTGCTGCGCCTTGTTCGTCGCGAGCGCGGTCCACTCGGCACGCGTGGGCAGCGTGTCGAAGTCGAGCGCGATGCGTTTCGTGCGGGCTATGGGTGCGGTGGGAAGCTCCTTCCACGGGCCGGGGAAAAGCCGCTTCACCTCGTCGGCGATTTGTCGGCCCAGCGCATCGGCCATGTCGGGTGTGCCGCGCTTGTTCGGGTTTTGGTCCGCGCCGCAGCCGATGGCGACGAGGCCAATCGCGCCGGGATGGTCGGCTTCAAGCGCGAGTTGGGCGGAGCCGGCCCAGTCACCGTGGACGGTGTTCAAGCTCAGCGTCACGCAGTGGCACGCGTAGCTGACGAAAACCGCGCGCACGATGCCTTCCGGCGACGTGACGCGCAGCACGGGGAGGTCGTGGTCCACGGGCGCGATGGGTTTGCCGCGCCGGTTCATCGCGAAGCCGACCTTGCCCTGCGTCCACTCGATGCGCGCGGGCCGGCGGTCGGCGAGGGCGGCGCGGATGACTTTCTCCAGATTGTCCGTGAGTTCGCGCGTGTAGCGGTCCACGCGCGCCTGCTGGTCGGGCGGGAGGTCAGCCATGAAGATGTTTGGCGCGACGCCGTTGATCATAGGCGCGGAGTGAGTGTGCGAGGAGCAGATGGCGAGGCGGTCATGCGTGAGCCGTGTGTTGGCGAGACGGCGGAGCAGCTCGGAGCGGATGGCATCGGACACGCCGAGATTGTCCACCGTGACGAGGACGGCGGGGCCTTGCGCGTCGGTGCCAATGGTGAGCGCCTTCGCATGGATGCGCAGCGCGACTCCATCAGACTCGGTCTTGCGCGAGGCGAAGCCTGTCAGGCGCGTCGGGTAGTCCGGCGTGATGTCCACGCGCGCGACGCCGACGCTGGGTAGTCCGGGCGGCGAACTGGATTGGGGCAGGGAGCAGGCCGTCAGCAGGGCAATGGCGAGCAGCAGCGGTGTGCCGAGGACTGTCCGGAGTGGAAGCGTGGAGGCAGCCGTGAGCAGGGGAGTCTTCATGGGAAACGAGCGTCGAGATGAGTCTTTGGGCACGGCGGGGAATGTCAACGCCAGAGAGAAGGCGGAGTCAATCGCGGGCACCGTGGCGAAGTCAAAACGCCAGCGTCACCACGCGCTCCTGCAACTGCCCAGCCCAACGGCTGAGGAAGCTCAGTGTGCGGTAGAGCGGCTCCAGCCGTGCGAGAGGCAGCACTGCCCGCCGTGAAATCGGGTCCGCAGGTGCGGTTGCCCAAACCTCGTTCATCGCCTGCAACTCCGTCTCCACCTCGCCTCGCCTCGCACCCAGCCGCGATTGCAGCGCGTTGATCTGGCTCGTCCAGTCCATCGCGCGCTGAAACATCTTCACCTTGAGCAGGGGCGAGTTTGCGCGGCCTTTCTCCATCAGGAAGAAGTCCACGTCGCGACAAAGCTGGCCGACGGCGAAGAACAAGTCCGACAGCTCCGCCGGGGTGGACTGGATGTTGCCCGGCTTCGCGCCGGACTCCAGTTCGAGGAGGTGCTGCACCCGGTCTTTCGGCTCGCGCAGCGTGGTGAACGCGGCGTTGAGTTCGGTGTAGCTCTCCTGTGCGGCAGCGCGCTCGGCGGCGGGCGCAGCGTGGAAACGGTCGGGGTGCACGGCGGCGGAGCGTGCGAGGAACTTGGCCTTCAACGCGTCCGCGTCCAGCCACGGGCGGCGTGGCTCATCGAGCAGGGCGAAGCGGTCGGTCACGCGCTGAAGCTCTCGCCGCACGAGCAGCTCGTCGCGGCATTGGGATTCGTCACCTTGAACCCGCCGTCGGTCAGCGCATCCACGTAGTCCAGCTCACTGCCGGTCACGTAGAGCGCGCTCTTGGGGTCCACCACCACCTTCACGCCCGCGCTCTCGACGAGGAAGTCGCGGTTCTGCGGCCGATCCTGCAGGTCCATCTTGTATTGCAAGCCTGAGCAGCCGCCGCCAATGACCGCCACGCGCAGCACGCCGGCAGGCCGGCCCTGCTTGGTGAGCAGCGTGGAAACCTTTTTCGCGGCGTTGGCGGTGAGCTTGATCAGCCGCTCGTCGCCCACGCGAAAACTTGGTTGGGCGGCGGCGGTGGGGGCGGTTGCAGTTCCAGCCATCATGTGCCGCGAACGTATCGGCGCATTTCCCCGGCGTCAACGAACGCGCCGTCAGCCGACCCCCTTCTCTCCTCCGGCTGTGCGGCTGCGGAGCTGCGGAATCTCCCGCCGCAAAGTCCGCTTGCACCTGCTCCTCCCACACGCCCACAACTCGGACACTGCTGAAAACCGATTTGCGCCCGGCCGGGGAGTTGCGAGTTGGGAGTGGCGGCAAGCGCTGGGTCTGGCCGCTCCGCGCTTCTGTCTCCTGCCTTCCAGCTTTTCGGTCCGGCGTGCGCGCCCGGCTGACACACGGCGGCGGAGCGACAATTCAACGCTCACCCCTCACCCCTCAATTACCCCCCGATGAGCGGAGCGAGCAAGAAGCCAGCTTGCCCGACGGCCGGGGGTTTGGCTAATCTCTCGCAAGAAACTTGGAAGCCTTGACTGGAGAACGAGCATGAGAAATTCCCGAATGACATTGAGCACCGCTGCCTGCGCCGTCCTGCTCTGGCTCGCGAGCCTGGCCACCGCCCTCCATGCGGCGGCGGTGGACGCGAAGCTCTGGAAGACTTATTGCGATGACGCGAAGAAGGCCGTGCAGGAGCGGCGCGACCAGGAGGCGGATCAGTTCATCGGCATGGCGGTCGGGGCGGCGGAGAGCTTCGGCGAAGCGGACCCGCGTCTGGTGGAGACGCTGTTCATGGCCGCAGGGCTCCAGCAGGCCCGCAAGCGTTTCGCCGATGCCGAAACGCATTTGCGACGCGCGCTGGCGGTGCGCGAGGCTCGGCTGGGCACCAATCATCTCAGCGTGGCGGAATGCGTCTTCCACCTCGGCAACAATCTCAGCGACCAGAAGAAGTTCACGGAGGCCGAGCCGTTCCTGAAGCGCGCCGAGCACATCGCGAAATGGAAGACAAGCGCCTACCACCCGACGGTGGGCACCTGCCAGGCGGCGCTCGCTCGCAACTACTCCTTGGCCGGCCGCTACGATCAAGCGGACAAGCTCTACACGGCGGCACTCAAAATCCTCGGCACCCAGACCTCGACCACCAAGTTCAAGGGCGGGCCGGACATGATCGAGGAGCGGCTCTTCGTGCCCGACTACCGGCGCGTGATGCAAATCCGCATGGAGCAGGCGCAGACTCTTCACCTCGGGAAGAAACACAAGGACGCCGAGGATGCGTTCAAAAAGCTCGTGAAGCTCATCGAGGACCGCGAGGGCAAGGACAGCGTCCTGCTCGTGAATCCGCTGCTCGCCTTCGGCCTGCATTGCGCCGACGTGAAAAAATATCCCGCCGCCGAGACGCTGCTGCTTCGGCGACAGGGCATCATCACGGAGCACGCCGGCCCGAAACATCCGGCTCACCTCGCCACGAAGGCGGCGCTGGAGCGCGTCTATCGCGAGCAGGGAAAAGATGCCGAAGCCGACCTTCTCGCCAGGCAGCTCAGCGAGGCCGGCGTGAAGCCCGACGCGGCGAAATAGCGCGCGCCAGCAAATGCGTCCGGCCACGGCGCGACTGCACTGAAGCCGCGAAACCGAGCCGCCGTCCGACCAGAGACCGTGCACGTATGAGCCGCCACTACTTCGCCACTTCCTTCGCCAGCCTCCTCACCATCGCGTCGCTCGGTGTCGCCGCGCCCGCTCCTGGACCCGCCAGCAATCTGCCAGGCAAGCTGGATTTCGCCCGAGACATCGCACCAATCTTTTCCGCGAAGTGTTTCGCCTGCCACGGCCCGGACGACGCGCATCGCAAGGCCAAGCTCCGCCTCGACGTGCGCGAGGAAGCGCTGAAGTCGCGCGATGGCAAGCCCGCAATCGTCGCCAGCAGCCTTGCGAAGTCGGAACTTTGGCATCGCATCACCAACAAGAACCCCGATGACGTGATGCCGCCGAAGAAGCAGGGCAAGCCGCTCACGCCGCAGGAAGTCGCGCTCCTCAAGAAGTGGCTGGAGCAAGGCGCGCCCTACGCGGAGCACTGGGCGTTTGTCCCGCCGGTGCGTCCCGCCGTTCCCAAAGTCAGTAATCAGTATTCAGTGTTCAGTGTTCAGTCGGGAAGCGGACGCGCTGGGAGTTCCAAACTGAATACTGACCCACTGAACACTGAACACTCGAACCCGATAGACGCGTTCATCTCCGCGAGGCTGGCCGCCGAAAAACTCCGCCCCTCCCCGCCCGCCGACAAATCCACGCTCCTCCGCCGTCTCTCGCTCGACCTCGTCGGCCTCCCGCCCACGCCGGAGGAACTCGACGCCTTCCTCGCCGACAAGTCTCCCGACGCGTGGTCGAAGCAAGTCGAGCGCCTCCTCGCCTCGCCGCATTATGGTGAGCGCTGGGGCCGGCTCTGGCTCGACGCCGCGCGCTACGCGGACTCCGACGGCTACGAGAAGGACAAGCGCCGCCTCGTCCACTTCTATCGCGACTGGGTCATCGCCGCCTTCAACCGCGACCTGCCTTACGACCGATTCATCATCGAGCAGCTCGCCGGCGACCAGCTCCCCGGCGCGACGCAGGACCAGTTTGTCGCCACCGGTTTTCTCCGCAACTCCATGCTCAACGAGGAAGGCGGCATCCACCCCGAGCAGTTCCGCATGGAGGCGATGTTCGACCGCATGGACGCCGTCGGGAAGGGCGTGCTCGGCCTCACCACCGCGTGCGCGCAGTGCCACAACCACAAATACGACCCGCTCACGCAGGAAGAGTATTACCGGATGTTCGCCTTCCTGAACAACGACCACGAGGCAATGCCGCGCGTCTTCACCGCGCCCGAGCAGGAGAAAATCGCCTCGCTCCGCCGCGAGATGGACTCGGTCGCCGCCGCGCTGAAACAGCAACTCCCCGACTGGCAATCGCGCATGGCGAAGTGGGAAACCGAGGCCGCGCGCAACCAACCCGACTGGACCGTCCTGCGCGACATGGAACTCATCACCGACAACAGCCAGCGCTATTACCCGCAGTCCGACGGCTCGCTGCTCGCCTCCGGTTGGGCACCGACGAAATTCACCGCGAGCTTCCAAGTCACGAACAAGCTGGAAAACATTTCCGCCATCCGCCTCGAACTCTTCACCGACCCGAACCTGCCCGCCAACGGCCCGGGCCGCTCCTATAAGGGCCTGTTCGCGCTGACCGAGTTCAGTGTCGAGGCCGCGCCGTTGAGCGACCCGAAGAAGAAGACCAAGGTGAAGTTCGCCAGCGCGACGGCGGACTTCGACCAGCCTGTTCTGCCGCTTGAACCCGGCTTCCACGATGGCTCGACGAACAAGCGCGTCACCGGCCCCATCAGCTTCGCGATGGACGGCAACAAGAACACCGCGTGGGGCGGCGACTCCGGGCCGGGCCGCCGCAACACCGACCGCGTGGCCGTCTTCCAGCTTGCGACGAACATCAGTTTCTCCGGCGGCACGGTGCTGACGCTCAACCTCTCGCAAGAACACGGCAGTGCGAACGCGAATGATTTTGGCACGCAGAACCTCGGGCGGTTCCGCATCTCGGTGGTTGGCGCTGAGAAGCCAGCGGTCGCCGACCGCGTGCCGAAGAAGGTGCGGGAGGTTTTCTCGATTCCAACTGCGAAGCGCACACCGGTGCAAGTCGCGTCAGTCTTCGACCATTGGCGCACAACCGTCCCCGAGTTCGCCTCCGCCAACACCAAGTTCGACGCGCTCTGGCAGCAATGGCCCGAAGGCACCACGGCCTACGCGCTCGTCGCGCGCACTGAGGAGCGGATGACCTCCGTGCTCAACCGAGGCGACTGGCTCAAGCCCACGGGCAGCGTGAAGCCCGGCGTGCCCGCGTTCCTCAACCCGCTGCCCGCCGGCGCGGACACCTCGCGAGCCACCTTCGCTAAATGGCTCACCGACCGCCGCTCGCCCACGACCGCGCGCGTCTTCGTGAACCGCGTCTGGCAAGCCTACTTCGGCACCGGCCTCGTCGAGACGGCGGAAGACTTCGGCCGCCAGAGCGCAAAACCATCGCACCCCGAGCTGCTCGACTGGCTCGCGTGCGAGTTCATGGAGCCAGTGGCAGGGAATAGGACATGGGGAATAGGGAATGGGGAAAGCACCGCCGCCTCGGCCCCATCACCTATCACCTATTCCCCATCCCCTTGGTCGGTAAAACATCTCCACCGCCTCATCGTCCACTCCGCAACGTATCAGCAGTCCAGCCGCGTGACGCCGGAGTCACTTGCGCGCGACCCTTACAACCGCCTGCTCGCACGCGGCCCGCGCTTCCGCGTGGACGCCGAACTCGTCCGTGACATCGCGCTCGCTTCGAGCGGACTGCTGAATCCGAAAATCGGCGGTCGCGCCGTGATGCCGCCCGCGCCGGAGTTTCTCTTCAAGCCGCCCGCCAGCTACGGCGACTTCCCGTGGGTGAGCGAGACCGGCGACGAGCGTTACCGCCGCGCTGTCTACACCTTCCGCCGTCGCTCGACGCCTTTCCCCTCACTGCTGGTCTTCGACGCGCCCGTCGGCGACTTCTCCTGTGTCCGCCGCCAGCGCTCGAACACGCCGCTCCAGGCGCTCACCACGCTCAATGAGCCGATGTTCATGGAAGCCGCGCAAGCCCTCGCGTTGCGCACGCTCCGCGACGGCGGCGCATCGGACGCGGACAAACTCACATTCGCCTTCCGCCGCTGCACCGCCCGCCCGCCGACGCGGGACGAGCAGAAGGAACTCCTCGCGCTGCTCACGAAGCAGGAGCAGCGCTTCACCGGCAAGGACGCCGACGCGTGGAAGCTCGCCACCGCCGACCCGAAGAACCCGCCCGCGCTGCCCGCCAGTGCCACGCCCGCAAAGCTCGCCGCGTGGGCCGCTGTGTCCCGTGTGCTGCTGAACCTCGACGAGACGATTACGAAAGAATGACGCCATGACGACGCAAGAACACTTTTTGAACGAACACAAACGCGGCCTCGCGCGCCGCTGGTTTTTGAAAGACTGCGGCGTCGGCCTCGGCTCCATCGCGCTAACCTCGCTGCTCGGCGAGCGGAAGGCGCAGGCGGCGAAGCAGCTTTCCACCGAGCCGCTCGCGCCGCGACAGCCGCACTTCGCGCCCAAGGCCAAGCGCGTCATCTTCCTCTTCATGGCCGGTGCGCCGAGCCATCTGGAGCTGTTCGACAACAAGCCCGCGCTCACGAAATACGACGGCACGCTCCCGCCCGCCGAACTGCTCAAGGGCTACCGCGCCGCGTTCATCAACCCGAACTCCGCGCTGCTCGGGCCGAAGTTCAAGTTCGCGCGCCACGGCCAGTCCGGCACGGAGCTGTCCGAGTTGCTGCCGCACCTCGCGTCGGTCTGTGATGACGTGTGCTTCGTGAAATCCATGGCCACGGACGCCTTCAACCACGCGCCCGGCCAGATTCTGATGAACACGGGCAACATGAACTTCGGCCGGCCCAGCATCGGCGCGTGGACACTCTACGGCCTGGGCAGCGAGGCGAACGATTTGCCAGGCTTCGTCGTGTTCAGCACTGGACTCAAGGGCACCAGCGGCGGCGCGGGCAACTGGGGCAGCGGCTTTCTCCCCTCGACCTACCAAGGCGTCATGTTCCGCACGCAGGGCGAGCCGGTGCTCTATCTCACGAATCCGCCCGGCGTGGACACGCGGCTCCAGCGCGACTCGCTCGACACGCTCCGCAGCCTCAACAATCAGCGACTCGCCGCGACCGGCGACCCGGAAATCGCCGCGCGCATCAGCTCGTTCGAGATGGCCTTCCGCATGCAGGCCAGCGCGCCGGAGCTGACAGACATCTCGCGGGAGCCGCAGCACATCCTCGACATGTATGGCGCGGGGCCGGGCAAGAGCGCCTTCGCGAACTCCTGCCTCATGGCGCGCCGGATGGTCGAGCGCGGCGTGCGCTTCGTGCAAATCTTCCACGAGGCTTGGGACCACCACGGCGGTTTGGTCGGCGGTTTGAAAACGCAGTGCAAGCAGACCGACCAGCCCGCCGCCGCGCTCCTCCGCGACCTCAAGTCACGCGGCCTGCTCGACGACACGCTCGTCATCTGGGGCGGCGAGTTTGGCCGCACGCCGATGGTGCAGGGCGGCACCAACGACGGTCGCGACCACCACCCGAACGCCTTCACCATGTGGCTCGCCGGCGGCGGCGTGAAGGCCGGCCAGAGCATCGGCGAGACCGACGAGTTTGGCTTCAACGTCACCAAGGACCGCGTCCACGTCCACGACTTGCACGGGACGATTCTCCACCTGCTCGGCTTCGACCACACGCGCCTGAACTACAAGTTCCAGGGCCTCGACATGCGGCTGACCGGCGTGGAAGGCAGCGTGGTTGAAAAACTGCTCGCCTGATTGGTGTCGGGAGCCACCGGCAACGTTGGCCGGTTCATGATCGCCCCACGGCATGGCCCCGCTTGCCTCGCACCCCTCGCCCCGCCAAGCTCCGCGCATGAAATACCGCCGCTTCGGGAAGACCGAACTCCAGATGCCCGTCTTCTCCTGCGGCGGCATGCGCTACCAGCACAAGTGGCAGGACGTGCCGCCCGGCGAGGTGCCCAAGGACGGCCAGGCCAATCTCGAAGCCACCATCCACCGCGCCCTCGCACTCGGCATCAATCACATCGAGACCGCGCGCGGCTACGGCTCCAGCGAGATGCAGCTCGGCTGGGTGCTCCCGCAAATCAAGCGCGAGAAGCTCATCGTCCAGACCAAGGTCGCGCCCTTCGCCACCCCCGAGGAATTCCTCCGCACGTTCGACCAGTCCATGAAGTATCTGCGGCTCGACCACGTGGAACTGCTCTCCTTCCACGGCATCAACAACCGCCAGCTCCTCGACTGGACCCTCCGCAAAGGCGGCTGCCTCGAAGCCGCGCGCCAACTCCAGCGCGAAGGCCGCTGCCGCCACATCGGCTTCAGCACCCACGCCACCACCGACGTCATCCTCGACGCCGTCAACTCCGGCGAGTTCGCCTACTTCAACGTCCACTGGTATTTCGTCAACGACCTCAACTGGGCCGCCATCGAAGCCGCCACGCGCCACGACATGGGCGTCTTCATCATCAGCCCCAACGACAAGGGCGGCAAACTCTACGCCCCGCCGCCGAAGCTCGTGGACTTCTGCGCGCCGCTCACGCCCATGCAGTTCAACTCCCTCTACTGCCTCGCGCGCCCGCAAGTCCACACCCTCAGTTGCGGCGCGGCGCGGCCGGGCGACTTCGACGACCACGTCGCCGGCCTCGCGCACTACGACCGCGCGGCGGAAGCCATCGCGCCCATCGAGGCCCGGCTGCGCGCCGAGATGCTCCGCGTGCTGGGCGACGACTGGTGCCGCCGATGGTTCGAGGGCCTGCCGAACTACGGCGACGTGCCCGGCGAAATCAACGTGAGCGAAATCCTCCGCCTCTGGACCTACGCGAAGTCCCTCGACCTCGTGGACTGGGGCAAGATGCGCTACAACCTGCTGGGCCAGGCCGACCACTGGTTCCCCGGCCACAACGCCGCGAGCTTCGACGAGCGCACGCTGCTGGCGACCGTGCAGCGCAGCCCCTTCGCCGCGCGCATCCCGGCCATCCTCCGCGAAGCCCACGCGATGATGTGGGAGGCCCCGGTGAAAAGGTTGAGCCAGAGTTAGGCTGCTGTCCGCATGTCTGCCCAGACACAGAGAACCGTTTACAGACCAGCCCAAAGCAGGTGGCTTTCAGGTGCGGTTGGCGTCCTTGGCGGCGGCTTTTTTATCTTTGCCGGACTCGCGTGCTACTCCGTTGTCGGCCCGCACTTGTTTTCATTCGCCTTTGCGGGGTTGGGTTTAATTGCTGTGGCTGCGGGACTCGGCTTCATTCGGAGCCGAACAATTGTTACTTCTGTTGGCGTGACGAAACGCCCAAGAATTTCAAACGGCTTTTCTTTCCTTTGGGACGAAGTGGATTCTTGGTCCTGCGTTGGACCGCAGTTCGATGACCCGCAATCTGTTAGATTCCGCCTGCGAGGAGGCGGGGTGAAGCGGGCGATTTTTGAGCATGAGGTAGCTCAACCCGGATTCGGCCAATTCTTGAGTGAGGTCCGGAAGTATGTGGCGCAAAAGGAAGCAGCCTCTTGACCCCGCCAATAATGTTCCCGCTCACCCCCGATCCGCGCATGAACATCAGTGGGCACACGCGATGATGTTTGAACCAGAGCTGACTTGGCCCAGCCCCGGAGGGGCCAGTGAAGGTAGCCGGTGGGAAGCCTCGACCGCAGGGAGAGGCGCACCCACCGGACCCGCCGCCCGAACGTCCCGCGCCCCAGCGGGGCGCATGAACGCCACCTTGTTCACGCGTGATTCTTCCTCATGGCGGCAGTTGAGATTGAACGCAAAGGCGCAAAGACGCAGAGACGCAAAGGGAAACGACTTGGATGGTTGCGCTCCCACACTCACCGCGCAGGTAAAAGTTCTGCCTCGCGACACGAACACATTTCCTCCCTCTCTGCGTCTTTGCGTCTTTGCGCCCTTGCGTTAAATCCAGTTTCCAGGTTCATGCGTCCCTCCGGGACGCTCCTCGCTGCGGGGCATTTCCGGTGGGTGCGCTGCGCTTCCCACCGGCTACCTTCATCCGCGCCTCCAGCGCGTGCCCGCCGCAGAGCGCGGGTGCAATCCGCGGCTACCTACCTCTGCTGGGTGGAACGGGCCACCGGCCCGTTGCGGCGGGCGACCCGCCCGCCGCTTGCACTGCGCCCAGACCGCACCATTTGGTTCGCGCGTTGGCTGTGCCGAAGCTCAGCGGCAGGTTGCCGCCGAGAACGGGCTGGTAGCCCGTTCCACCCAGCAGCGTTCGCATCGCTCCAGCGAAGGCGAACCGGTGCCGAGTCCTTGTGGCCACTACCACTCCACGCCAAATTCCTTTCCCCATCCCCGCCCGCTCCGCACACTCCCGCGCATGAACGTGACCGTCCGTGGGCGCACGCGCCACTACCGCACCGTCAGCTTCGAGGCGACGAAGAACCAAGTCCGGCTCATCGAGCAACGCCTGCTGCCGCACGAGTTCAAGGTCGTTGGCACGCGCGACTTCCGCGCCACCGCCGCCGCCATCCGCGACATGGTCGTGCGCGGCGCGGGAGCCATCGGCGCGACGGCGGCTTACGGTCTGGCGCAGGGCGCGCGGGCGTTTCGCGGCAAGGACCTGGCGAAGTTTCAGGCGCACGTGGAAGAAGTCTTCACCGTGCTGAAGGAAGCCCGCCCCACCGCCGTTGACCCCGTCAACGCGATGCTCGACGTGCGTCGCGCCATGTCCGCCGGCACGACCGTCGCCGAGCAGCAGGCCCTCGCCCTCGCCGCCGCCGCGCACTTTGCCGACGAGGACGTGGCGCATTGCGAAGCCATCGGCCAGCACGGCGCGAAGTTGATTCGCGACGGGATGAGGGTGCTCACGCATTGCAACGCCGGCTGGCTGGCCTTCGTGGACATCGGCACCGCCACCGCGCCGATGTATGCGGCGCAGGCGGCGGGCCGCAAGTTCCACGTCTTCTGCGACGAGACGCGCCCGCGCTCGCAGGGTGCGACGCTCACCGCGTGGGAGCTGGCGCAGCAGGGCGTGTCGCACCAAATCATCGCGGACAACGCCGCCGGCTTCCTCATGTGGCGCGGGGAGATTGACCTCGTCATCGTGGGCAGCGACCGCACGCTGGGCCGCACCGGCGAGGTCGCGAACAAGATTGGCACCTACACGAAGGCCGTGCTGGCGAAGCGCCACGGCATCCCGTTCTACGTCGCCATCCCGCGCTCGACGATTGACTGGGAGATGAAGTCGGGGCGTGACATTCCCATTGAGGAACGGAGTGAGGGTGAGGTGCTGGGGGCGTGGGGCATCGCCGAGAGTTCAAGGTTCAAGGTTCAAGGTTCAAAGTTGGGGAGGCGCACTTACGTGCGGGTGGCGAATCCGTCGAGCGGCGCGCGGAATCCGGGCTTTGATGTCACGCCGCCGGAACTCATCACGGGCATCATCACGCCGGAAGGCATCTTCAAGCCCGGTGAGTTGTGGAAGCATCGGCGCAAGCTGGGTGGTCCGAAGTGAAGGAGCGCGGACGCCCACGTCCGCTGCAAGTGCCGGCAGTCAGACGTGTGACGCGGACG